>NZ_JBVJHT010000013.1:1311-114130 GCF_055586685.1 Micromonospora sp. NPDC049529 | reverse complement strand
ACGCGGCTGGTGTCGAAGCCGCCGGTGCCGTTGCCGGGGTAGAGGTAGAGGTCTTTGTTGGTGGCGTGGCGGGCGAGGATGTCGGCGTTGCCGTCGCTGTCGAAGTCGCCGACGGAGAAGATCACGTCGAAGGCGGACCAGTTGTTGCCGATGACGCGGCTGGTGTCGAAGCCGCCGGTGCCGTTGCCGGGGTAGAGGTAGAGGTCTTTGTTGGTGGCGTGGCGGGCGAGGATGTCGGCGTTGCCGTCGCCGTCGAAGTCGCCGGCGGAGAGGATGGTGTCGAAGGCGGACCAGTTGTTGCCGATGACGCGGCTGGTGTCGAAGCCGCCGGTGCCGTTGCCGGGGTAGAGGTAGAGGTCTTTGTTCGTGGCGTGTCGGGCGATCACGTCCGCCTTGCCGTCCCCGTTGAAGTCCCCGGCGGAGAAGACGAGGTCGAAGGCGGACCAGTTGTTGCCTACGACGCGGCTGGCCTCGAAGCCGCCGGTGCCGTTGCCGGGGTAGAGGTAGAGGTCCTTGTTGGTGGCGTGGCGGGCGAGGATGTCGGCGTTGCCGTCGCCGTCGAAGTCGCCGACGGAGAAGATCACGTCGAAGGCGGACCAGTTGTTGCCGATCACCCGGCTGGCACCGAAGCCGCCGGTGCCGTCGCCCTGGTAGAGGTAGAGGTCCTGGTTGGTGGCGTGCCGGGCCACGACGTCCGCCCTGCCGTCACCGCTGAAGTCGCGGACCGGCGCGGAGCCCGCCGCCAACGCCCGCAGGTCCGCCAGCGAGCCGTTGAAAACGTCCTGGTCGACGTTTCCGGAGACACCGGGGACCGAGCCGGTCGAGGTGTACTGCCAGACGGTGAACCGGGACCAGCCGTTGGCCAGGGTGCCGGGGCTGGCGCAGTAGCAGGGGTGGGCCAGCGG
Source organism: Micromonospora sp. NPDC049529 (assembly GCF_055586685.1). Lineage (NCBI taxonomy): Bacteria > Bacillati > Actinomycetota > Actinomycetes > Micromonosporales > Micromonosporaceae > Micromonospora > Micromonospora sp. NPDC049529. The sequence continues at coordinate 113,225 of NZ_JBVJHT010000013.1, read as the reverse complement.
GTGCCCGCCGAAGGCGGTCGAGCCCACGCAGGGGTTCCACCAGTTCCGGTTGGTGTAGATCATCGCGGTTCGGCCGGTGCGGGCCTTGACCCGGTCGAGGAACTCGCCGATCCAGGCCACCATCTGGACCTGGGTGAGTCCGAAGCAGGTGGGCACGCTGTCCGGACCCCATTCGAGGTCGAGCATCGGGGGCAGGGTCCGGCCGTCGTCCACCACCCGGGCCCGGTCGAGAAAGTAGTCCGCCTGCTGCCGGCCACTGCTCTGGTCCGGCCGGGCGAAGTGGTACGCCCCGAAGTAGAGACCGTTCGACTTGGCGCCGTTGTGGTTCGCGGTGAAGGTGGGGTCGGTGTAGCCGCTGCCGAGACTGGCCCGGGCGTACGCGAAGTCGGTGCCGGCGCCCGCGACCGAGGCCCAGTTGATCGTTCCCTGGTACACCGACACGTCGATGCCGTGGACGGCGTACCCGGGTGGTGCGGCGCTTGCCGGGGCAGCGGGGGCCAGGCCCACGACGGTCGCCACGAGCGCGGCGACGGCGACGACGAGGCGGCCTCGAAAATGGGTGAAGCGTGACATGTCTTGGTCCTCTCTCTCCGGATTCAATGGGTGGGCCGGGCCGTGGAGACGGTGACCACCGCCCGGGGCGAGCGGGCGGTGGCCACCGTCGGTGGGGGGTGATCAGAAGATGAGGTCGAACGCGGACCAGTTGTTTCCCACGACCTGGCTGGCCTCGAAGCCGCCGGACCCGTTGCCGGGGTAGAGGTAGAGGTCCTGGTTGGTGGTGTGGCGGGCCAGTACGTCGGCGTCGCCGTCGCCGTTGAAGTCGCCGGGGGAGAGGATGGTGTCGAAGGCGGACCAGTTGTTGCCGATCACCCGGCTGGCGCCGAACCCGCCGGACCCGTTGCCCGGGTAGAGGTAGAGATCCTGGTTGGTGGTGTGGCGGGCCAGTACGTCGGCCTTGCCGTCGCCGTTGAAGTCACCGGCCGAGAAGATGCTGTCGAAGGCGGACCAGTTGTTGCCGATCACCCGGCTGGCGCCGAACCCGCCGGACCCGTCGCCCGGGTAGAGGTACAGGTCCTTGTTGCTGGCGTGCCGGCCGATCACGTCCACGTGGCCGTCGCCGTCGAAGTCCCCCGGCGAGAAGATGGTGTCGAAGGCGGACCAGTTGTTGCCGATGACGCGGCTGGTGTCGAAGCCGCCGGACCCGTTGCCGGGGTAGAGGTAGAGGTCCTGGTTGGTGGTGTGGCGGGCCAGGACGTCGGCGTCGCCGTCGCCGTTGAAGTCCCCGGCGGAGAAGATGGTGTCGAAGGCGGACCAGTTGTTGCCGACCACGGCGCTGCCGGCGAAGCCGCCCGAGCCGTTGCCCCGGTACAGATAGAGGTCCTTGTTGGTGCCGTGCCGGGCCAGCACGTCCGCCTTGCCGTCGCCGCTGAAGTCCACCGGCAGGGCGCTGCCGCAGTTGTTGCTGGTCCGCTTGACGCTGTAGTTGGCGTCGTCGTGGGTGATCCCGGAGGCCACCCCGTCGAAATGGGACTCGATCTTGGCGCCGTCCCGCTGCTGCTCGTAGTGCAGGTGCGGGCCGGAGGAACGGCCCGTACTGCCCACCTTGCCGAGCTGTTGACCACGGGTGACGGTGTCGCCGACGCGTACCATCGGCGACTGGAGCATGTGCAGGTAGAGGGTGCGCCAGCCGTTGCCGTGGTCGATCTTCACGTAGTAGCCGCCGCCAGTCCCCATCGGGCCGCTCGGGTTCTGCGGCGTCCGCCCGCCGAGCGTCCCGTCGATGCCGGAGGCGACCACGGTGCCGGCGAACGAGGCGAGGATCGGCCGGCCCCACGCGCTGCCCGAGGTGGGCGTCATGTCGATGTCGTAGTTGTCGTGGCCGACGTAGGTGGCGAGGCGCCAGGTCTCACCGCAGTTCACCGGGAGTTGGAAGAGGGGGCGCGGTCCGGCCGCCTGGGCGCTCTGGCCCGGGAGGACGGCGCCGGCCACGCCGATCGAGAGGGCCGCGAGGGCGCTGACGGCGCCGTTCAGCAGACGACGGGTACGTCCGACGGTGGTCATGGTTTCTCCTTCGAATGGGTGGAGTGAGGAAGCGCTGCCCCTTCGGGGCGGGGCGGTGGCTCAGAAGATGAGGTCGAAGCCGGACCAGTTGTTGCCGATGACGCGGCTGGCGCCGAGGCCGCCGGTGCCGTTGCTGGGGTAGAGGTAGAGGTCCTTGTTGGTGGCGTGGCGGGCGAGGATGTCGGTGTTGCCGTCGCCGTCGAAGTCCCCGGCGGAGAAGATCACGTCGAAGGCGGACCAGTTGTTGCCGATCACCCGGCTGGCGCCGAAGCCGCCGGTGCCGTTGCCGGGGTAGAGGTAGAGGTCCTTGTTCGTGGCGTGCCGGGCGATCACGTCCGCCTTGCCGTCCCCGTTGAAGTCCCCGGCGGAGAAGACGAGGTCGAAGGCGGACCAGTTGTTGCCTACGACGCGGCTGGCCTCGAAGCCGCCGGTGCCGTTGCCGGGGTAGAGGTAGAGGTCTTTGTTGGTGGCGTGGCGGGCGAGGATGTCGGCGTTGCCGTCGCCGTCGAAGTCCCCGGCGGAGAAGATCACGTCGAAGGCGGACCAGTTGTTGCCGATGACGCGGCTGGCCTCGAAGCCGCCGGTGCCGTTGCCGGGGTAGAGGTAGAGGTCCTTGTTGGTGGCGTGCCGGGCCAGGATGTCGGCGTCACCGTCGCCGTTGAAGTCGGCGGAGGTGGAGAGTATGTCGAAGGCGGACCAGTTGTTACCGATCACCTGACTGCCGGCGAAGCCACCGGAGCCGTCACCCTTGTAGAGGTAGAGGTCCTTGTTGGTGGCGTGCCGGGCGATCACGTCCGCCCTGCCGTCGCCGTTGAAATCGCCGCCCGGCTCGCCGTCGATGATCCGTTTGTACCGGATCGGGGCGAAGGTGTTGAGGTCGCTCCACGAGTTGAAGCCGAGACTCCCCACGTTGTTCGGCGCGTACGGGTTCTGCACCGTCTGCCCGTCCGAGTTGAACGAGTAGACGTACGCCCCCTGGCCGTGGTCGTTCGGGTTCTTCCAGTGCGAGAACAGCTCCATGTGCCCGCTGCGCAGCACCGCGTCGCCCGGCTTGAGCGAGTGCAGGCTGGGCAGGGTCCTGATCTGCCCCGAGCCGGGGAAGCTGTCGGTGCTGTAGCTGGTGCCCAGGTGCCAGGCCATCGAGACCAGGCCGGAGCAGTCGGTGCGGTAGTCCCGACCACTGCTGTCCGGCGCCGACCGGGACTGACTGTAGGTGAATCTACGGTCGACCCAGTACTGCGCGCGGGCGAGCACCTCGGCCCGGGTGATCGAACCGTTGACGCTGGAGGCGGCCGAGGCCGGTTGCGCGGTCAGCACCAGGTTGGTGCCGACGAGACCGACGGTGGTTGCCGCGACCGCGACGGCGGTGGCCACCCCGCGGAGTAGCCGGGTACGCCGGGAGAGCTTCTGCATGGCTACCAGTTCCTTTCCGACCCGGGCCCGTTGCCCGATGCGGAAAGGTTGGCGGTGGGTGCTGAAGCTTTACCCCAAAGCCGCTTCAGCGGATTCTGAAGCGGCTACAGCTTCTCCTGCAACGCGGTGACGAGTTCGCCGTACTCCCTGGTGCCGAAACTCTCGAAGATGGAAAGCGCCTCGGCCGCCGCCACCCCGGCGGCCTTCGGGTCGCCCCGCTCGGTCTGCAGCCCGGCCAGGACCCGCAGGGTCCGGGCCCGCCACAGGAGCAGCCCCAACTCGTCCCACCCCCGTAACGCGAGGGTGAGGAAGCGTTCGGCCCGGTCCAACTCACCGGTACTCAGTGCCAGCTCGCCCAGCACCCGTAACGTTGCCGCCTGGCCCCAGCGGTCGCCGGCCTCCTGACTGATCGCCAGTGAGCGGTGCAGCGGCTGCTCCGCCTCGCCGGGGCGGTCCAGCCGGATCAGCGTCTTGCCGAGGGCCCTGAGCCCGTACGCCTCCAGCAGCGTGTCGCCGACCTGCCGGAACCCGTCGAGCGACCGTGAGCACTGCTCCAACGCCTCGTCCAGCTCCCCCCGGGACCGGTGGTACAACGCCAACGAGCGTTGCGTCATCGCCTCGCCCCGCCGGCTGCCGGAGCGGCGGTAGGCGGCCAACGCCTCGGTCAGGTCCTGGTACGCGGCCGGGTAGTCGCCCTGCTCGACCCGGACCGAGCCGGCGAGTCGCCGGAGATAGCCGATGGCGTTGTCGTCGCCGAGCCCCTCCACGATCACCGCCGCCCGGCCGAAGAAGTGCAGCGATTCGGCCAGGTGTCCCTGCTCCCGGCAGACCTCTCCCAGTTCGGCGAGGGTGGTCGCCTCCCCCCGCTCGTCCTTGTCCTGGCGGAAGGCGTCCAGTGCCTGCCGGAGGTAGTCCTTCGCCTCGGTGTAGCGGTCCTGGGCACAGCGCAACCGCCCGAAGCCGGAGAGCAGGATCGCCTCGCCATAGCGGTTCCCGCTGCGCCGGGCCGCCTGGAGTGCGGCGTCGTGCGTACGGGTCCACGCGTCGAACCGGTTCGCCTTGGAGTACTCCACCGTCGACAGCGCGCGGGCCAGGTCACAGGCGACCTGGTCGAGCCCCATTCCGGCGGCGACCTCGACCGCCGTGATCAACGCGTTGTGTTCGACGTCGAGCCAGACCCGATGGTTGGCGGCGACCCGCCGGGTCACCTCCTCGTAGGGGGCGGAGGCCACCCGTGACTTTTCCAGGATGTCGAACTGCCCCGACGGCGACCCCACCGTGATCGTCTGGATCAGCCAGATCCAGTGCCCGATCACCTGGGAGACGATCTGGTTCCGGGTGGCGACCGTCTCCTCCGCCTCGGCCCGCTCCCGGGCGAAGATCCGCACCAGGTCGTGGATCCGGTACCGCAGGTCGCCCAGACCGTCGACGCTGGTGAAGTCGACCAGTTGCGCGTCGACCAGCCGCTCGACCGCCTGTTCGCCCTCCAGTTCGGCGAGGCGGAGCGCGGCGGCGACGATCCAGGACGGAAAGTCGGGCAGGCCGAGCAGGCCGAGGATCCGCAACGCCGACTGTGCCTGCGGATCGAGCGTACGGTAGCTCAGCGAGATGCTGGCCCGTACCTCCTGGTCGCCGACGCTGAGTTCGTCCAGCCGCCGACGTTCGTCAGCCAGCCGGTCGGCCAACAGTTGCAGCGGCCAACGCTGCCGGCTGGCCAACCGCGCCCCGGCCACCCGGATGGCCAGCGGAAGGCCGCCGCACTGGGCGACGATCCAGCGGGCCGCGGCCGGCTCGTGTTCGACCCGTTCGGCGCTGACGATCTTGGCCAGCAGGGCCATCGACTCGTCCGGGCCCAGCACGTCCAGCTCGGTCACCGACAGGCCGGCGAGCCCCATCAGCCGACTACGCGAGGTGATGATGACCGAACAGCCGGGGGTGCCCGGGAGCAGGGGGCGTACCTGCCGTTCGCTCCCCGCGTCGTCCAGCAGCACCAGCATCCGCTTGCCGGCCATCAACGTACGGTAGCGAGCGACCCGCTCCTCGGTGGTCTCCGGCAGGTCGGCCGGCGCGACCCCGAGCGCCTGGAGGAACCGGCCCAGCACCTCCCGGGGCTCCGCCGGTGCCTCGCTCATTCCGCGCAGGTCGGCGTAGAGCTGGCCGGTGGGGTACTCAGGTGCCACGGTGTGGGCCACCCGGGCGGCCAACGCGGACTTGCCGGAACCGCCCTTACCCGCGATCACGTGCACCGGCACCACGGGCGCGCGGTCGGTCAACGCGGTGGCGAGGGCGCGTACCTCGACCTCGCGCCCGGTGAAGTCGGCCGGTACCGGTGGGAGCTGAGCCGGTGCCGTGCGCGGCGTGGCCTCCGGTTCCTGCTCCGCCGGTCCCGGCGCCGACTGCTCCATCCGAACCGGGTGGGACCGCCCCCGCCCGCCGTCCGGCCCGGTGACGGCCGGGTCGTCACGCAGGATCGCGTGCTGCACCGCCTGCAGTTCCGGCCCCGGCTCGATCCCCAGCTCCTCCACCAGCGCGCTCCGGGCGTCCTGGTAGACCGCGAGCGCCTCCGGGCGCCGGCCCAGCCCGGACAACGCCCGCATGAGCTGCCCCCGCAGGCGTTCCCGAAACGGGTACCGGCTTACCAGGTCGGCCAGCTCCGCGGAGACCTCGTCGAACCGGCCCAGGGCCAGGTCGGCGTTGATCCGGTCCTCGACCGTGGCGATTCGCAGGTCGTTCAGGCGGGCGGCCTCACCGGCGAGCAGCCCGCTCTCCGCGCCGCCCAGCGCCGCGCCGCGCCACTGGGCCGACGCCGCGCGGAGCAGCTCGGCCGCGTCCCGGTGCCGGTGCTCGGCCGCCGCCGCGCGCCCCTGCGCCAGCAACCGCTCGAACACGTCACGATCGAGGGTGTGCGGGGCCAGCCGCAGTGCGTAGCCGGGCGGACGGGTGGCGATCATGTCGACCGCGCCGGCCCGGGCCAGTACCTGGCGCAGGGTGGAGATGTAGGTCTGCAACACGTTGCGGGCCCGGTCCGGCGGGGCACTGCCCCAGATCGCGTCGATCAGCCGGGCGCCCGGTACGACCTGGTCGTGCTCGACCAGGAGAACGGTGAGCAGAGTCCGTGGCTTTGTCCCGCCCAACTGCACCGGGTGTTCCCTTGCCCAGGCTTCGACCGGCCCCAGCAACCGAAAGTCCACGCCATCCTCCCCCCAGGATGCGTCTACGATCGACAAGGGTAACTGTCTATGCGGCGGTCGAAATCAGCCGTTCGGTCAGCGCGGCAGCTGCGGGTAGAGCAGTGCACCGGCGGCCAGGAGCTGGACCGCGCCCAGTTCGCCGAGGAGGTCACGATCGCCGTGCACTGCCTCAAGGACGTCCCCGGCGACGTCGACCTGCCCGAGGGCCTGGCCGCGGCGGCCCCTCGGCCACAAGTCCACCCCGGCATGCGAGGCGTCGTACTTCTGTCCAGTCCCACCAGAGTCGAGTGCGCGGCCAGCTGATGACGCTCGGCTCAGCCGACGCCCGTGTTGTAGCCGGAGGCGATGATCCCGCGGTCGATCCACCGGTCGCCGCCGAGCCAGGCGAGGTCGTTGAGCCACCCGCGGACCGAGCCGTTGCGCGGGTCGGCGGCGAGATAGTCGTGGTCGAGGTCGACATCGAGCTTCGCGAACATCACCTGGCGGCCGTTGAGGTTGACGCCGGTGTTGTAGCCGGAGGCGACGACGCCGCGGTCGATCCAGCGGTCGCCGCCCTGGAAGGCGCCGTCGTTGAGCCAGGCCCGCACCGAGCCGTCACGTGGGTCGACGGCCAGGAAATCCGAGTAGTGGTCGCCGTCGATGTCGGCGAACCGCACCTGACGCGCGCCGGTGCCGACGCCGGTGTTGTAGCCGGAGGCCACGGTCCCGGCGTCGATCCAGTGGTCGCCGGCCCAGGCGGCGCCGTCGTTGAGCCAGGCCCGCACCGAGCCGTTGCGGGGATCCACAGCCAGGTAGTCGGCGGTGCTGTTCCAGTCGAGGTAGCCGAACTGCACCTGCCGGGCACCGATGCCGACGCCGGTGTTGATGCCGGAGGCGATCACCCCGCGGTCGAGCCAGTGGTCGCCGGGGCGGTCCGCGCCGTTGTTGATCCACGCCCGCACCGATCCGTCGCGCGGGTCGACGGCCAGGTAGTCGGCCCGCCGGTCACCGTCGAGGTCGGCGAACTGCACCTGCCGGGCGCCGGTGCCGACGCCGGTGTTGTAGCCGGAGGCGATGATGCCGGCGTCGATCCATTTGTCGCCAGGATCGTGCGCGCCGTTGTTGAGCCAGGCGTGCACCGATCCGTTGCGCGGGTCAACGGCCAGGTAGTCGTCGCGCCGGTCGCCGTTGACGTCGGCGAACTGCAGGACGCGCCCGTTGGGGATCGGCTCGCCCGAGCAGGTGGTCGGGGCCTGCGGCGCGCTGATCCAGTCCTTGGTCGCGGCCCGCAGCACGCCGATGGTGAACGCCTTGCCCATCTTGGTGTAGCCGCGGTCGTTGGGGTGCACGTCATCGGCGATGTCTGCGGTCGTGACCGCACCGAGGTCGACGTAGACCACCTTCCGGCCGGCGACCCGGCGGCTCTCCACCACGTCGTAGAGGGCCCGGTTGAACGCGCGGATCCGGGTGTCGATCGCCGGAGTGCGGGAGGGAACCAACGACGAGACGATCACCGTGGCCTCGGGCACGGTCGCGAAGACCTGGTCGACGAGGGCGCCGAGGCGGGCCGGAGCGGTCGATGCCTGATAGTTCTGGATCATGTCGTTGGTGCCGAGGTGGAGCGTGACCACGTTGGGTCGGGTGCCCGCGAGCCAGCACCGCGCCTCGACGGCGATCTGGTCGATCCGCCAGGCGATGTGGCCCTCGTGATTGCGGTCCACACCGGCGGAGCCGTTGCTCAGGGAGCCGACGAAGTCGTAGCCGACACCGTGCGTGGAAAGCCCGCTCTGCAACTGGCGCCGGTAGCTGTCCTCGGTGGGGCTGCCGATCCCGTAGGTGATCGAGTCGCCGAGGGGCATCACCCGCAACGCACCGACGGGCCGGCCGAGCCGCTGCACCGCACCCGGAATGTAGGGGGCGATGGTCTCGAGGAAGCTGCCGCCGGCGCCGCACGCCGTCCGGATCACGCCGGAGAACGTCTCACCGATCCGCTTCAGGTTCTGACCGAGGCTCCGCATCGTCCCCGGGCCCTTCTCCACGAGCCACCGACCGATACCGGTTTGTGCCCAGGCGACCCCGCCGACGAACGCGTAGGCCATGTTGATCAGCGTATTGATCCACTCCTGGCCGTCGGACAGCTTCCCGTCGACCGCCATGAGGATCACACTCTTGACGAACTCACCGAACGCGGCGCCGACCGCCGTGCACCACGGTGCGGCCGCCGGAAGAAACGCCACGCAGGCGGCGTCGGCGGCGATCGTGATCAGCAGCGCGACCGCGCCCGCCAGGATGGTCTGCCACCAGTTCGCCTCCACGTGCGGCGCGGCATCGAAGATCACGATCCGTACACCGGTGGCCGTACGACTCAGGTCGCCGTCGAAGTTCATCCAGGTGTCGACACCGGCGCTGGGCAACCCCGACGGGTACGCCTCGAGGATGTCGCGCAGCGAGTCGCCCAGCGGCTGGGCGCGCCCTTCGATCTCCTGGATCTTCCGGTCCACGGTGGCGGCGTCGTACGCCTCCGTGATGGCGAGGTCGACCGTGACGTCGTCCGCGTCGGCCGCGACGGCGGGGGCCGGCGCGAGGCCGGCGATCACGGAGAAGGCCGTCACGGCGACGACCAGGAGTCGACCTATCCGGCGGTACGAACGCCGCCTCATGGTCACGACCAGTGCCCGTCGAATTCGATGATCACGAATAGACGGTAGGCGTCGTCACACATGCGGTCAATAGATAGACATCAAACTCTAGGTCAAGACGATCCGGACCCGCTCGGTCTACTCGGCCGCCGGCCGCTCGAGCAGTTTCCGGGTCTCGTCCCAGAGTCGTGTCTGCAGCGGCGGGGCGTTCCCCGGGGATACGGGCTGGATGCGGCGCGCTCCTCGGACGGCGTGGTAGTCGCCGGTTCGGCCGGCGAACGCGGGGTCGGCGGCCCGGGCGACGATGAGGCCGGCGCCGCGCACGGGATAGCGTGGGGTCCGTGTGGGGTCCCTGGCCGGGCCTGCGACGCCTACCGGCAGCTAACGACGTCTACCGCTCCCTGTCGACGCCTACCGACCGCAGGCGGGTACCCTGAGGACTCGCGCCCTCGTAGCTCAGGGGATAGAGCATCGGTTTCCTAAACCGTGTGTCGCAGGTTCGAATCCTGCCGGGGGCACCAGTGCGAGGTCCTGACCAGCAACAAGCTGGCCGTGGTGTAGATGTCTATCTATGTTGATTTGAGTCATCCCCCGAAAATCCCCCCCGGTAACACGTGTGGGCGATCAGGTTACGGCGGGCCCCCTGCTGGGGCGTCGGCAGCTGTCCCTGCGTGCCTATCCGGATCTGCGCGGGTCACGTGGCGGAGCTCGGGCTCGATTGCCGCTTGGTTAGCCCAAACCGCCGGCCGCAGCGGCAGGGCGCCGACCGCCTCCTTGAGCGCCGGTTGCCGCCGGCCGGCCGGCGGTTGCGGCATTCGGCCGGCACGGGCTGTCCACCGCGTATGCGCCTACCGCCTCCATCGTGACAACGCCGATGTGCGCCGCGATGGCCTGGATGGCCTCACGGCGCGCTTGGCGTCGGCTTCCTTGTCGAGCAGGGTGGCGACGGTCTTACGGAAGGTGTGCGGGGGGTGACCCATTCGAGGCCCGCGTCGGCGCGGGCTTGACGCCCACTGGCGGCGCACGTTCTGCGGGGACAGCCAGGTGCCACGCCGGGAGGAGTAGATGGCGTCGTGGGGGTTATCGGCGGCGTGGAACTTGCGGGCCAACAGCATCGCGACCGCGAACCGAGGCAGGACCACCGTTCGGAAGGCTGCATGCTCCTACAAGTCCAACGTTCCCGCGCCGGGCGAAACACACAGTAGTAGCTCCTGGGCGGAACACCGTAGGCGCAGCGCCACCCGCGACATGCCCGAGACCGGGTCGGCAACAGCAACCCCGACGACTCCGCCGCCGGCGACAGCTGCTGCGGACCCGCACCGGCCGTCGAGCCGCTGTCACGCAGGCTGGCCACCGGCATCACCGGAGGGCTGCTCGCCGCGCCACTGAACCTCGTCACGCTCGACGCCGAACCCGCCGGAGCGCAGACCGGCTGCTGCTGCGGCAGTAATGCCCAGCACCATAACGGTGCCCGCCGACCCCACCGGCGAGCACCACGCTTTGCGGATCGTCGCCGCCCTCATCCTCGCTCTCGCCCTCGGCTACAGCAGCTCTGCTACGCCTGCCCGGTCGTGCGTTGCTCCTACGATCGCCAGAGGCTGGGACGCGCTACTCGGCATCAGCCCGCGTGTTCTGGCCGGGGCGCTGTCAGCGCCTGGACCACCGCCGGCCTTGATCAAATGCGCAGTCAACGGCCACGGCAACCAGCGTGCGAAGCGCTGAGCGCCAGCACGCCGACGTTATGCGTTACGCAGAGCCTGCTTGGCGAACCTCACGCGAGCCTCGATCTGCGTCCACAAGGTCTCCGCGGTGGCCGTCGGGATCGGCTCGTCGTATCCGACGGTCTGGTCGGCATTGACCCAGGTGACGATCATCCAGCCGGCGTCGTAGACCTTCTGCGAGATGAATCGCTCGATGGCGGTCGCGTACTGGGTCGCATAGGTCATGTTTTGGAACGCAGGGTCGATCGTCGGCACGCGCAACTGCCTCGGTGGAACTGGCTTAATCGGTACGCCGCTCTCGCAGTCGCGGTTGAACGTGATGCACCAGGCGGACCAGACCCCGAGCGTGCCGAAGGCCTTGGTCATCTCCTGGACGGTCTTGGCGTCGACGGAGCTGCCGATGGCCTCCTCGATGCGGTTGTTCGCGTTGTTGCCCGGGCTCGACGCCTGCGACTTCAGCTCGACGACGCCTACCAGGTGGCCCTTATACATCGCTACGACGTCCCAGTTCTTCGACCGGCGGAAGTAGCCGGGGACGACGCTGTCGATGGTCACCTCGTGCTCGGGGAGCCCTGCGTCGATGAACATCTGTCGGACGAACGCCGCGATGCTCTGCATGTGCCTGGCGTCGCGGGCCTGGGCCCCGGTGTTCGACTTTCCGTCGGCGGCCAGCTTGGCGACGGCGGCGTTCTTCGCCTTCCACCAGTTCTCAAGCAGCGGCTGCACATCACGGGCCATGAGTCAGAGTCCTTCGGTGAGCTCGTAGCTGGAGAGGTCGATGTCGTAGGCCCTGGCTGCGGCCTCCGTGGCCGCAAGGACGTCCCGCCTGCGGAACGCGTCACGGAGCGCGTCGCCGATGTCATCGGGGATCGCGTCGGGCGCCGGCACGCGGATCTGCTTGAGGTACTGCGCCTGGAACCGGAGGGTTCCCCCGCGCATCCGTACGCAGTAGGCCTCGATGAACGCCTGCGCGACCCTGGATAATAGCAACCCTCCGAGCACCTCCATGTCCCAGGTGTCGGAGACGACGTAGTAGAGGTTGTGGTGCGGGTAGTAGCCGCCGGTCTCCAGGACGGGATGGATATTGGTCTTCATGTCCTGGATCAGTAGCTTTGGCCTGTCCGTGACCGTGGCGTTCACCTTGTCGATAGTCCGGTACCAGGAGCCCGGTGCCTTTTTGGCGACGAAGCGGTCCTTTAGGCCCGGGTGCTTCCCGAGGTACGCCGCCATCCGGGGGTAGTCGGCGAGGTCGACCAGGCGGCCGTCGGTGTCCCACGGGTTCACCAGGTAGTTGCCCTGCCACGCGAACGAGCCGGTTTTCAGGTCCTGTCGCATCGAGAGCGGGAGCATCCGATCCGGCTCGACGGCGTCGCGATCCTTGGTGACGTACGCCTTGTCCGCGCCGGTCGCGATCCCGATAGACACCCTGGTGCCGGTGACCCGGTCATGGAGCGGGCCGAACTGGTCGTTGAGCAGCTCGATCAGGGCGAGTCTGGCCGGGGATCCGGTCGGCCAGAAAGACCCGCTGTTGAACCAGTGCGGCAGTCGGTGCGCCTTGACACCGACGTCGAGAAAGTCGTGAAACGAACTGTCCGAGGTGGCCTTCGCGAGTGCGAACGCCTGCGCCGCTCCGAAATCCGCGGTCGTGTCCGCGACGATCACAGGACCCTGCGGCCTGTTCGCGAGGACGGTGATCGCCGGGTAGGCGGATACCTGGGCCTCGAACGCATCGGTGTCGTGCATCGTCCAAATGTGCTCGACCGAGTAGCGCGCCGCGACGAGCTCACGCAGCGCGCCACCGTACTGGTTGCGCATCCACCGGTCGGCGCAGATGAAGCCGAGTCGGCCCTCCGGCTTGAGTATGGCGAGACAGCGTTCGATGAACCCGACGTAGATATCCCCACGGCCGCGCATCGTGGACCAGGTTCGGCGGTACGCGGCGGCGGTCACTTCGTCGAGATCGTCGTAGCGGATATAGGGCGGGTTGCCGATCGCGACATCGGCCTCGCGGTCTCCCACATCGTCGAGCAGGAAGTCAGTGTTTCGGACCCAGGTCGCGGCCAGCGATGTCGCGGTCGACTGTGCTGCGCCCGCGGCAACAAGGAGATCCCGGCACAGAGCCCGCGACGTACGAACGTGCTCGGGCTGGAGGTCGTAGGCACGGATCGCATCAGCCAGCGTCGCGAGGTCTCGCCTGCGGGAGCTCGCGGAGGCGATCAAACGCTCGACGGCGGGCCCGAGAAATGCCCCTGAGCCACAGGACGGTTCAATGAGGTAGAGGTCGCCGAGGTCGCGATCAGCCGTGTAGCCCGTAAGGTCGAGCAGCACGTCGACGACCCATCGCCTGGTGAACACCTCGCCGTAACTAACTGGGGAGACCGCGTCGCGCTCCAGAAACACCTGCTCGACTGCACTCACCGTCATCCTCTGCTCGCCCGATTCGTCACTTCAGCTCGTAGACGAGCGATGATCTCAGGTTACCCAGAGGGGTGACATCGACGGGGAGGCCATCCGCGTCGGAGTTCGTCGTGTCCCGCGCGTGATCCGTAACGGCTGCGGATCACACCCGGATGCGGTGCGGAAGCCGGACGGCTTGCTGGCACGCATCCGCCTCGAGCGACGCGGTCTGCTCGTCAAGGCGGTACAGCAGGCTGCAGGAGCACTACGAGGTCGTAGACCGGGGGACAGCCGACCCTGTAGGCGGCTGGGCTGTCCGCCCAGGTGATTGAGATGGAAGCCTTCCGAAATGATCAGTCGATCAGTCCGCGCTGAGCTATTGCCGTTCTGTGATTTGCTCCCGGCGCGGCACCAGCTTGTGCCTGCGTCGCGCTCCCCGACGGCATCGTGCACCGCGATGTTCCTCCCCCGTTTACCCCCCGAAAACCCCTACCAAGTGTCGCCTATGAGTGACAGACGTAGATAAGTTGGCACTCGGATTCGAGCAGGTCAGCGAACGAGTTTTGACGATCAACGACAAGCTCGGGACCGTCACGCACGGTAACCGTGTGTCGCAGGTTCGAATCCCGCCGGGGGCACCAACGTGAGGCTCTGACCAGCAAAAAGCCAGTCAGGGTTTCGAAATCCATCTATGTGGTTTTGAATCGTCCCCCGGAATCCCCTCGGTAACGCCAAGGAGCCTGGTCGGGTGCCGAAGCATCCGCGTCGGGACGTGGTCGAGGCCATCTTGTACGTGGTGCGGACCGGGTGTTCGTGGCGGCGGTTGCCGGTGGACTTCCCGCCGTGGTCGACGGTGTACTGGCAGTTCAGGCAGTGGGAGAAACGTCAGGTCACCGAGCGGATCCTGGACCTGTTGCGGGAGGAGGTCCGCCTGGTTGAGGGTCGGAACCCGCAGCCGTCGGCGGGGTTCATCGACTCCCAGTCGGTGAAGGGCGCGGACGCGGTGGGCCGGGACACCCGCGGCTACGACGTTGGGAAGAGGGTCAACGGTCGGAAGCGGTTCGTCGTGACCGACACTCGCGGTCTGCTGGTCTGTGTGTGGGTCCTGGCGGCGTCGTGGCGGGACGGCGACGGGGCGAAGGGTGCCCTGCTGGCCGCTTACGCCGGTACGCCGATCCGGTTCGTGTTCGCCGATTAGGGCTTCGCCGGCCGTCTGGTCGACTGGTGCCGCGATGTTCTCCGTACTCAACTTGAGATTGTCCGGAAGCCGGCCGACCAGGAAGGGTTCGTGGTCCACCCGAGGCGGTGGGTGGTCGAGCGGACCCTGGCCTGGCTCACCTCGTACCGGCGGCTGGCCCCTGACTACGAACGCGACCCGGCGGTGTCCGAAGCCCTGATCCGGTGGGCCGCGATCAACCAGATGATCCGCCGACTCACCCGAGGAGGCCCAGCCCGCCGGCAATAACCCCGCACCTTCGACCAGCCCGACTAACACCCCTCTCGAACACTCACTGAAGCAGGCTAGAGGTGCAACTCGCGCGAGTCCGACCTGTACGTCCATGCCGAGGAAGCTGGTAGATGGCGCCGGTGCGGCCAGCCGCGAAGACGGATACGGGGGTGGTCGCAGGTGCTCCGCGACCACCCCCGTGCCGGCGTGCCCGTTCAGCAGGTGGTGTTGCCCAGCGGGACCCAGCCGTCCAGCGACGGGTCCTCGGCGCCGTGGCCGTAGACCCAGTTGTCGTTGTTCTCGCTCCAGCCCGCGTGCGCGCGGAACCCGCGACCGGCGGTCAGGGTACGCAGGACGTGGCCGTGCGGTGCGGCCCGCAGCCAGGTGTTCTGCGTCAGGTTGCAGAGGAAGCCGGGTGCGTCGCTGGCATGGGCCGGCGCGGCCACCACGGCCGTGCCGGTGAGGCTGATAGCCGCGATCGTCAGTACGGACAGAAGTTGGCGTTTCACGGGGGTCCCTTCGGAGTGGCTAGTGCTCCATCCATTGTGGTCAGGATCCACACCGGCCGGAATAGCAACCCCTTCCCAACTGATCGTCAATCGACCCGGGCAGGGGTGGGCTGGGATTGACCCGGTTTGACGGACAGGGTCAGTAGTTCGTTGTCACGCTACTTGTCGGACTGGTGGCGCGATACGCCCAGCGGGTTCGTAGGCAGCGGGACGGAGGTAGTCGAGGGTGGAGTGCCGGCGGCGGGTTTTGTACCAGCCTTCGTTTCAGTCGAAGATCGCCTCGTCAGCTGGCCGAGATGCTTTGCGCGTCACCCAGGACGCGAACCTGCGACAATTCTGGAGGCGGCCCGATGGCCGTTGAGCTGGGCAAACTGCCACGGCGCGACCAGCCGACCGGCCCTCGATCCGAGTTCACGACCATCACCTCGTAGCGATCATGGCCTTGAGCTGCGGAACTCGTCGAAGGTTGGTGCCCCCGGCAGGGCGCTAACCTGCGCCACCGTCCCGCCCCCGCCCCCGCCCCCGCCCCCGCCCCCGGCCCCAGCCACCACCGGCGGGTTGGTGCCCCGCTTACCCCCCGAAAACTGCCCCTAAGCGTCGACTATCAACGACAAACGATGAGGATCGCGTGGCGGCGTTTGTGCAGCTCAATGCCAGGATGTGACAAGCAGGATGTGACAAGCATTGACAAGCCCGGCGCCGTGGCGTTCGGCAACCGTGTCGCAGGTTCGAATCCTGCCGGGGGCACCTCGAAGATCAGCAAAAACGTCCTCTGGTCAGCGGGAATGCTCCCTGGCCGATTTGATTTCGTAGGCTGCCTGTAGCCACCGTTTGTCGAGGGCCGTGCAAAATACGTGCAATGATCTTGATGCCCTGTGGGACAGCGTTTGCTCAGCCCAGAGGGTGCAAAACACGAGAGCCCGCAGCGTCAGCCACGGCCTCTCGGGTCCTGACGGTGATCATCGCGGTCCATCAGAAGACGAACCTGGGGAGCGTCCCGGCTCTCACGCAGGGACGCCGAACAGTGCTGGCAGGTCTGTGAGACGGGCCGGGTCAGGTTCGTCTGAACGCTGAACTCTCCCGACTCTTCCTGTCGGGGACAGCGGTAGCCAAGGTAGTGCCGCACCCATGGTGTGCGGGTGAGGACAGCGGTGGCAATGTCTCGCTTGGCGTCGTGGAAGGGTGCCCACCAGTAGTCCACCACCACGCGCAAGCTGGTCTGATCCACCGAGTGACCGGCCCGTTCGGCGACCTCCGGCGCTGATTTGTGGGCCATCGATACGGCATCGACTCCGTGTCGGTGGCATGTCGGGGCGGTGTCAGCCGAGCCTTGCAACCTGGGGAACATGACAGCGGATCTGGTGATCGAGGCCGAGGGTCTCGTCAAACAATTCGGGAAGACGAGGGCGTTACAGGGCGTGGACCTGGCCGTACCTCGGGGGACTGTGCTCGGGGTGCTCGGACCGAACGGCGCGGGCAAGACCACGGCCGTACGGATTCTCTCCACGCTCCTGACCCCCGACGCCGGTACGGCCAGGATCAGCGGTTTCGACGTCGTACGGGACGCCGAGCGGGTACGGCAGGCGATCGGTCTCACCGGGCAGTACGCCTCCGTCGACGAGGACCTGACCGGCCGGCAGAACCTGGAACTGTTCGGCACACTGCTCGAACTGGGGCGGGCCGGGTCCCGCCGTCGGGCCGCCGAGCTGCTCGACTGGTTCGACCTGACCGAGGCCGCGAACCGGCCGGCGAAGACGTACTCCGGTGGGATGCGGCGGCGGCTGGACCTGGCCGCCAGTCTGGTCGGCTCGCCGGACGTGATTTTCCTCGACGAGCCGACGACCGGGCTCGACCCGGCCAAGCGCGAGGACATGTGGGACGTGGTGCGGTCGCTGGTCACGAATGGTGCGACCGTGCTGCTCACCACGCAGTACCTGGAGGAGGCTGACGCCCTCGCTGACGCGATCACGGTGATCGACCACGGCCGGGTGATCGCGTACGACACGCCGGAGGGGCTCAAGCGGGTGGTCGGCGGCCAGACGCTGGAGGTACGGCCGTCGGATCCGGCGGACCTGAACCGTACGGCGGCGATCCTGTCCGAGGTGTCGTCGGGTGCGGCGGCCGACGAGATCCGCAAGGGGGTGCTCGCGGTGCCGGTGACCGACGACGGGGCGCTGACCGAGAGCGTCGCGCGGTTCGCCGCCGCCCGGATCGCGGTCACCGAACTCTCCCTGCACCTGCCCAGTTTGGACGAGGTGTTCTTCACCCTCACCGGCCGCACCGCGTCCGCCGACGACACGACCAGGACCGAGGACCCGACGAAGAAGACGGAGGTGGCGGCATGAGCACCATGGTCGAGACTGCCCCGAGGGCGAGCGGCGCACTGTCGACGGTGGCCCCGAATCCGCGCCGGTTCCGGCTGGTCCGGCACTCGCTGGCGCTCGCCAAGCGTAGTTTGATCAAAACCTGGCGTACGCCGGAAGCCCTGATCGACGTCACGCTTCAGCCGGTGCTGTTCCTCGTCATTTTCGTCTACATTTTCGGCGGCGCGGTCGCCGGCTCGACCCACGACTACCTGCAGTTCCTGCTGCCCGGGATTTTGGCCCAGACTATCGCCACGGGCTGCATAGCGATCGGCGTCAACCTCAACACCGATATTGCCAAGGGTATTTTCGACCGGTTCCGGTCGCTGCCGATCCCGCGCTCCGCACCTCTGCTCGGCGCCGTGCTCGGCGACGTCGTCCGGTACGTGATCGTCACGATCTCGACACTCGCGATCGGCTACCTGCTCGGCTTCCGGATCGACTCCGACCCGTTGCGCGCGATCGCGGGCTGCCTGCTCGCGGTGCTGTTCGCGCTCTGCCTGAGCTGGCTGCCGGTCTTCGTCGGGATGAAGGTACGCACACCGGGTGCCGTACAGGGTCTGATGTTCGCCCTGATCATGCCGTTGAGTTTCGCCTCGAACGTGTTCGTCGACGCCAACACCCTGCCGGGCTGGATGCAGGCGTTCGTCGACGTCAACCCGATGACGCACCTGGTGGCGGCGGTACGCGGACTCTTCCTCGGTACCCCGGTCGGCTCGCACGTCTGGTGGACCCTCGCCTGGTGCGC
Source organism: Micromonospora sp. NPDC049529 (assembly GCF_055586685.1). Taxonomy (NCBI): domain Bacteria; kingdom Bacillati; phylum Actinomycetota; class Actinomycetes; order Micromonosporales; family Micromonosporaceae; genus Micromonospora; species Micromonospora sp. NPDC049529. The sequence goes on along the minus strand of NZ_JBVJHT010000013.1, from coordinate 94,757 downwards.
CGGATTCGTGGCGCTGTTCATGCCACTGGCGCTGCGGGCGTACCGGAAGAAGGTGTAGCTACGCGAGCAGGTCGTCCATGAGTTCGCGGATGCGGGCGTCGACGGCGGCGAGTGGTTGCTCGCGCCAGGCGACCAGCAACGGCTCCCGCTGCTCCTCGTTCCCGAGGGCGGCGGTGAGCCGTTCGCCGTCGCCGGGTGGGAGGAGGCGGTTGAGGTTGGCCCCGATCCGTCTGCCGAGCACCCACAGTTCGCGCGCGGTCGCGAGATCCCCCCGGTACGCGGCCAGCATGGCGCCGCCCAGCGCCCATGCCCCGACCAGGGGCAGGTCGTGCCCGGACAGCGCCTCGTCGCGGGCGAGCGTCAGCAGCGCGACCGCTCGGGCCTCGGGATCCTCTCCCTGGGGCGTCCACACCTCGGCCACCCTCAGGTAGAGGACCGCGGCAGCGACCCGGAACATGATGCGCGGCTGTGGCGGCAGGGCGTCGAACCCGGCCGCCGACCGGGCCACCAGGTCTCCGTAGGCGATTGTTTCGTCGTACCGCTCGCGTTGCCAGGCGAGCTGGGCCAGCCCGAGGTAGGACTGCGCGGTGTCCATCTCCCCGGCCGGGCCGGTCGCCGCCGTCTCCCGCAGCCGCTGCTCCGCGTCCGGGTCGCCGGCCAAGGCCAGTTGCACGTCCAGCACCACCCGGATCGACCGGGCGTCCTGCGTCGCGCCGACCAGGTCCATATGGCGTACGCCACGGGCCAGCCATTCGGTGGTCTGCGGGTCGCCCTGCCAGTTGCCGAACTGCCCGACGGCCTGCGCCGCGACCGCCATCCCCCAGTGGTCCCCGGCCACCTCGAAGCAGCGGTACGCCTGCTCGGCGTCGGCGATCGACGCCTCGGGCATGCCGCCGTTCTCCCGTAGGGCGGCGCGGGCGAACAGGCCGAGCCCCTGCACGTACGGGTCCGGGTGGGCGATCATCTGTTCGGCGCCCTTCATGCTCGCCTCGGGGTTGAACTTGTCGAACCTGTCGAGACCGGGCAGCGCCGTCGCGAGTACGGTCTGCCTCGGCGAGACCTCGCCGGGCCGTTCCGCGAGCAGGGTCCGCAACGCCCGTCGGGCGAGCACGGCCACCCGGAGCGGGCCGGTGATGCCGGCGTTGGTCCCGATCAGCAGGCAGATCCAGGCGAGCCGGTCGGCGTCGGGCAGCGGCCTGCCGGCGGCCCGCCCGTGCAGGATCGCCGACCGCCGCCGCAGCTCCGGCTCATCGGCGTGCAGGAGTCCACGGGCCCAGCCGGTGACTTCGAGGTGCAGGCCGCGTACGGCCCACAGGTGGAACAGTGCGGTGCCGATGTCGACCGAGGCGGGTTCGTCGTCCTGCCCGAGCGCCCAGCGCAGGCCCGCGATCAGGTTGTCCTGCTCGGCGGCGCAGCGCGCGAGCGCGTCGAGCTGCCCGCTGCCGATGAACCGGGCGGCGAGCGCGACCGACAGCTCCCTGGCCCACCCGACCAGCCCGGTCATCGCCGGTTCCCGGTCGCCGGCCGCGTCGAGGCGGGCTTCGCCGTACTCGCGGACCGTTTCGAGCATCCGGTACCGGGGCGGACCGTCGCCCTCGACCAGTGTCAGCAGGGACTGTTCGACCAGCGTTGCCAGCCCGCGCCGTACGTCGGGGGTCTGCGCGACCGCTTCGGCGAGGTCGGCGGTGAACGGCGCCGGGATGACGGCGAGGCGTTGCAGCAGCTCACGGTCGCCGGGAGCGAGGAGTTCGTGGCTCCAGTCGACCATCGCCCACAGGCTGGCGTGCCGCTCGGGCAGCCCGCGCAAGGCGTCGTCGAGCAGCGCGAACCGGTCGGTCAGGCCGGCGAGGACGTCGTCGATCGGCATGTGGCGCAGCCGCGCGGCGGCGAGTTCGAGGGCCAGCGGCAGGTTGTCCAGTCGGTGGCACAGGGTGAGTGCGCGTGCGGTGTCCCAGGTCGGCACCGCTCCGCCGGCTCGGGCGCGGGTCTCGACCAGCCCGAGTGCGTCGGCGTCCGGCAGTGCCGTCAGCCGGTGGACCAGCTCCCCGACCAGCCCCAGCGGGGCCCGGCTGGTCGCGAGGACCGCGACCTCCGGTGCGGCCACGGCGAGCAGGTCCGCGACGACGACGGCGACGGCGTCGAGGACGTGCTCGCAGTTGTCCAGCACCAGCAGTCCGTCGAGGTCCGGCGCGATCGCCCGCAACCGTTCCTCGGGGCTGAGCACCCGCCGGTCGAGGCCCAGGTTGGCCCCGGTCGCGGAGGTGTCGGCGCCGCCGAGGGCCGCGAGCACCGTGGGCAGCACCTCGTCCGGCGCGCGCAGACCCGCGAGCTCGATCACGCGTACGGTCCGCCCGGCGGCTGCCGTACGCCGGGCGACCTCGGCGGCGAGCCGGGTCTTGCCCGCGCCACCGGTCGCGACGATGGTGACCAGCGGTACGTTGACCAGCGCTCCGGTGACCGAGGTCACGTCCTGCTCCCGGCCGACGAGGGCGGTGGCGGATCGGCGCCACGCGGCGGGCAGGGCGATCGTGGTCGGTCGACGGGGTGCCTCCACGACGGCCGGGGCGGCGAGTTCTCCGCGCAGCAGGGCCAGGTGGACCTCGGCGATCGCCGGGGGCGGGTCGAAGCCGTACCGGTCGGCCAGCTCGGCGCGGAGCCGCTCGATCACCTCCAGAGCTTCCGCGTCGCGGCCCTGGGCCGCCAGGACCCGGACGAGCAGTGCCGCCGACGGCTCGTCCGGTGGGGTGTGTGCGACGAGTCGGCGCAGGTCGGCCTCGTCGAACGGCCCGGAGCCGGCGAGTGCCGCCCGGGCGCGCAGCGCGACGACATCCGCGAACAGGCGGGTGTCGTCGCCGATGCCCAGCTCCGGGACCTCGGGAAACAGGGCCCGGGCCTGGTCGGCCAGCCGGCGTGCGCTGTCCGGGTCATCCGTACGCAGTGCGGTCCGCCCCCGCTCGACCAGCGCGCGGGCCTCGACGGCGTCGACCTCGACCTGCTCGGCCGGGACCCGGTAGCCCCCGGGTACGGCGACCACCGGCAGTCCGAGGCGGCGTACCCGGGAGACGAGCGCCTGGACCGCCCCGGTCGCGTCGTCGGGTGGTGTGCCGTCCCAGACGGCGTCGATCAGCGCCGCCGTGGAGACCGCCCGTCCGCGCGCGGTGACGAGTTCGCGGACCACCGCCGCGAGCCGCTCGCCCCTAACCGGCTGGCCGTCGACGGCGAGCGGGCCGAGGATAGTGATCTGCACCGACCCAGCATCCCCCACCCGCCCGGCGGCCCGTCCGCTACTACCCACCGCCGGCCGGGGACGCGGCGGTCCGATGGCCGGTACCCGTACTGGGCCGCTCGGTAAGCTATGCAGCCGTGACCACCACGTTTGCTGACCTGACCACGATGCGGATCGGCGGCCCGGTAGGGCAGCTGCACGTCGCCACCAGCGTTCCGCACGCCATCGAGCTGCTCCGGGGCGTGACCAGCGCCGGAGATCCGCTGCTGGTGATGGGTGGCGGGTCGAACCTTGTCGTCGGCGACGTGGGGTGGCCGGACACCGTGCTCAAGATGGCGTCGACCGAGCTGGACATCGACGGCGACCTCGTCACCGCCGCCGCCGGGGTCGAGTGGGACCAGCTGGTCAGCACGGTGGTGGGGGAGGGCCTGGCGGGCATCGAGGCGCTGTCCGGAATTCCGGGCTCGGTCGGCGGTACGCCGGTGCAGAACGTCGGAGCGTACGGCAGCCTCACCTCGGATGTGCTCGATTCGCTCACGGTCTACGACCGGGAGACGGGTTCGGTGGAGCGTTGGCTTCCCGAGCAGTGCGGGTTCGGCAGCCACCGGCAGTCGGTCTTCAAGCACAGCGACCGGTGGGTGGTGCTCGACGTGACGTTGCGCCTGCGCCGCGACGGCCAGTCGAATCCGGTCACCTTTCCGCAGGTCGCCGAGCGGTTGGGCATCGAGGTGGGTGGCACCGCCGCTCCGGCGGACGTACGCGAGGCCGTGATCGCCCAGCGCCGCGACCGGGGAATGGTGCTGAACCCGGACGACCACGACACCTGGAGCGTAGGGTCGTTTTTCATCAACCCGGTGCTCGCCGAGGTGCCCCCGCGAGCCGCCGAGGCCCCGAGTCACCCGGACATCAAGGGAACCAAGCTCTCCGCGGCGTGGTTGATCCAGCACGCCGGTTTCCCGCCCGGCTACGGCCGGGACTGGGGCAACGGGACCGTCGCCCTGTCCAGCCGCCACGCGCTCGCCCTGACCAACCGGGGCGGCGCCACGACGGCGGACGTGATGAAGTTCGCGGCGCACATCCGCGACGGTGTGCAGGCCCGGTACGACGTCCGCCTGAACCCGGAGTGCGACCTCGTCAACTGCTCCTTCTGAACGGGCGCACCCCGGATCGGGTGGGAAACGGCTCGCCCGGCAGCTGCGGCGGGTAGTAGCTTCCTCCCGTGACGACCTGGATCGAGCGGTTCGCGCCTCGCGCCGATCCTGATCCTGTCCCGGGCACGCTCCGGGTGGCGGTCAAGGACGCCATCGACGTGGCCGGCGCGGTCACCACCGCAGGGTGTGCGGCCGTACGGGACCGGGCCGTGCCCGCTCCCGCCGACGCCGCCTGCCTGGCCGGCGTACGGGCGGCCGGTGCGCACATCGTGGGGAAGACCAACCTGACCGAGCTGTGCCTCAGCCCGGTCGGCGACAACGCCGTGCTCGGCACCCCGGTCAATCCGCTGGCGCCGGATCGCATTCCGGGTGGTTCGTCGAGCGGCAGTGCGGTGGCGGTGGCGACCGCCGAGGCCGACATAGCCCTGGGTACGGACACCGGCGGATCGGTCCGCATCCCGGCCGCCTGCTGCGGCGTCGTCGGTCTCAAGACGACCTGGCGACGGGTCCCGACCGGTGGGGTGTGGCCCCTCGCGCCGAGTCTCGACACGGTCGGCCCGCTCGCCCGGGACGTGGCCGGTGTGGTGACCGGGATGCGATTGCTCGAACCGGGGTGGACCATCGCTCCCGCAGCCGCCCGAACCGTCGGCCGGTTGCGGATCGGCGGGGTCGACCCCGCGGTCGAGGAGGCCGTCGACGCCGCGCTCGACGCCGCCGGGCTCACCGTTCGGGCCGTACGGCTGGACGGGTGGGAGGCCACCCACGTGGCCTTCGACACCATCGTGATCAGCGAGTTCTGGCAGGCGCATCATGCGCTGCTCGACGCGGAGGGGATGAGTCCGCTCGCCAACGGGGCGCTGCGCGCGGGTCGCGCGGTGAGCGGCGAGCAGTTGGCCGAGGCGAGGTCGGCGCAGCGGGCCTGGCAGCGGGAGGTGACCGCCGCCCTGGCCGAGGTCGACCTGCTGGCCCTGCCGACGCTGGTCGCGCCACCACCGTTGTCGACCGACTTCGCCGGTTTCCCGCTCACCGCCCTGACCGCACCCGTCAACCTCGCCGGGTTGCCCGCCATCGCGATGCCGGTCCCGGCCGTGATCCCAGTGCCGGCCGTGATCTCGGTGCCGGCCATACCGCCAAATCCGGCCGTGTCGCCGAACTCGGCCGTGTCGCCGAACTCGGCCGTGTCGCCGAACTCGGCCGTGCCGCCGAGTTTGCAACTGGTCGGTCCGGCCTTCGGCGAGGAACTGCTCTGCGCGACCGCGCTCCTCGTCGAGAGCCGGCTGCGTCACCGGGCGCCCGCCGGGTCGCCACCGTTCACCGTTCGGGGGTAGGACGGACGGCCGCGCCGATGCGGCGGATGCCCGGCACCGCCAGGCCGACGAGCAGCACACCGACGCCGGCCCAGATGCCGAACGCGAAGGACGTGGAGTGCTGTTCCGCCAGCACCCCGAGACCGGGCCGGGCCACGGCGATGCCGATCCCGCCGACGCAGGCGACCACCCCGAAGATCGTGGCGCGTACGGCTCGGGGCGCGACCTCGTTGGTGAAGACCTCCAGCACGGTCAGGCCGAGGGTGTACCCGAATCCCATCAGCGGCAGGAAGAGGAACGGGCCGAGCCGGTCCACCTGGTTAGTCGCCACCAGCGCGGCGAGAATGAGCAGGAACGCGGTGGCGAGTGCGGCCGGGCGGCGCGGTGGTCGTACGTATCCGGCGACCAGCCCGCCGAGCACGGAGGCGGCCGCGAACACCCCGTACATCCAGCCGGTGACACGGGCGGACAGGCCCAGTTCGAGGGCCAGGGGTTGGAACAGGATGCGGGCGCTCCAGCCGAAGAGCAGCAGCAGGGCGCCCAGCCACACGGCCCGGCGTACCCGGTGGTCGGCTGCCGCCCCCCGGATGTCGGCCAGCACCGAGCCGACGGTGGCCACCATCCGTGAGCCGGCGATCTCCGGCAGCGGGTACGCGAGCAGCAGCGCCAGCGCGGCCAGTACGGCGGTGACGGCGAACGGCAGCCGGTGGTCCACCTCGTACAGGTAGCCCGCGGCCAGCAGCGAGACGAGTACGGAACCGTTGCCGACCGCCCGGACCAGCCCGAACGCCCTGGCCGGGTCGATGTCGAGGTCGTCGGCGGCGCATAGTTCGTAGAGGTAGGTGCTGGCGGCGCCGGACGACAGCGCCCACAGCACGCCCCAGAGGATCCAGGCCCCGAACAGCACCTGCACCGACTGGATCTGCGTGATGACGGTGAAGGTCAGTACGGTCGCGCCGGCCAGTGTCAGGTAGGTGCGGCGTCGGCCGATCCGGTCGGCGACCAGTCCCACCGGGAACTCGCAGATCACCGAGACGATCCGGAACACCCCGTCGGCGAGCACGGCCGTGGTGAGCGGGAAGCCCAGGTCGAGCAGGTAGATCAGCCAGATGGGGAACCAGAACTGCACTTCGAGCAGGAACTGGGTGATCGTGAGGATCCGGATCGGGCGGCTGCGCAGGGCTGTTCTCATCGGGTCCGGTCGCGCCCCGTCAGGTCCGGTCGCGGCGGAAGAAGAGGTACATGACGACCAGCAGCAGCGACACCACCCCGGAGGCGATCAGGATGGCGTCGGCCGGCTGCGCGGCGACCCATTCCACCATGGACGATCGTCCGAGGTCGTAGACGGCCATGTCCGGGTCGTTGGCCATCGACCGCCCGAACTCGGTCACCGCGAGCGCGGTGGCGAGGATGGAGGTGACACCGATGCCGAGCAGGATGAGGTCGGTGAACATCCCGGACCGGGCCGTCCGTCGCGCGGCGAGTTCGGCCAGCCGCCGGTCACAGATTTCGATCTTGAAGCGTACGGGCTGCGCCAGCAGGCCCTCGTAGTCCCAGAACTCCAGGATGGCGTCCATCTCCACCCGTACCGAGCGTTTGAGGTACTTGGAGAGGTCCTGGCGTTCCATGATGATCAGCTCGGCGCGCTGGCTCAGGGCCAACAGGTGTTCCCTGAGCTGTTCGAGGTCCCAGCGGGAGGTGGCCGCCGCCGAGTCGGCGAGGATCTTCGACAGTCGGGTGTCGATCCTGTCCAGCGTGCCGTAGAACACCTGCGCGTAGCGCAGCGCGTCCCACTGGTCGCGGAACGGGTCACCGGGCAGCATCCGGCCGCCGGCACCCGTACGGTCCATGAAGATGTAGTTCAGCCAGCGGACCAGGTGTTCAAGCTCCCCGCCCAGGAGCCGGTCCGCCGGGCTGCGGTTGTCGCCGGCCATCACCACGTCCTTGACCCAGTGCCGGGTGACCGCGTCCGCCCCCGGCTCGGCCGGGTCGAGTACGAGACTGCGGGTGACCCAGAGCGGTTCGCCGAACTCCGCCGTCACCGGGTCGTCCTCCGGCGTCGCCGCCACCAGGATCCGGTTGCCTCGGTCGGCCCGACGCAGCAGCCGCAGCACCGGGTCGAGGTACCGGGCGACCGTCTCCAGGGCCACCCGCTCACCCATCGACACCGCCGCCGCCTGGAGGTCGTCCAACCGCCCGGCCAGGCCGTGGGGGTCCTCGGTGGGCCTCGGATCCACGTCCGCCAACATCTCCAGCAGCATCACGCCGTGGTCGAAGAGCCGAAAGGTGATCTCGGTGACCCCGGTGTGCGGGGCGGTGGTGACGCCGTCGAACTCACCCGGCAGATGCTCCGGGTGGAGCGTGCCGGTGAGGACGTGCATCGTGCGCTCGACGGCGTGGTCGCTGATGGTGCGGTAGAGGTTCAGCGAACTCGTCGGCTGGGTGTGCTGCAACACGATGGACGGCGGCCGTCGGGGGCGGTCCGGTGCCGGCTCCGGCGCCTGTTCGACGAGCAGTTCGTCCACCGCCGGCTGCAACTCGGCCCAGAACTGCGCGTACCCGTGCGGATCTCGCAGCGAAGCCCCGGGTACGGCGTAGTAGTCCACGACCACCGGGGCCAGGATCCGTAGCTGGATCATGACGGTTCCGTTCCGAGCAGCAGGGCGCGGGCGTCGACGTGCAGCACCCGGCCCTGCGCCGGACCGTTGGTGATCTTCACTCGGACGAGGATCCGGGCCGGCGGTGGTGCGGCGGTCGCGGCGAACGCCTCGGGCCAGGCCAGGACCTGCGCGCGGGTGCCCCTCGGGGCGAGCAGCACCAGGTTGCCGTCGGCGTCGAGGAGTTCCACCAGACCCGTGGCGCCGACCGGGGTCAGGGTCACCTCGCGCGGCGCGGCCGGTTCGAGGTCCGCGACGATGTCCGCGTACTCCTGGGTCTGGCGCATTTTCGCCAGGGTCGTGTTGAACCTTGCCATCACCGAGGTGGCCTCGTCGCTGTCCGCCATCATGAAGTACAGGCCCTGCACCGAGCGGACCAGCGGGTTGTCACCCTGGAGGTGACCGAACTGCTCGGCGTCCCCGGCGAAGGACGGGTCGGCGAGCACCGCCCGGCCGGAGAGCAGCCCTTCGGCGAGCAGGTCGATCCGGCCCTCGGCGAGCGCCCGGAAGCCCTCCAGCGCCGAACCGAACCGGACGAATTCGGGGACCGCCGCCTCCAGTTCGGCCCAGTAGTCGTACCCGGTGATGCCGCCCACCCGCAGCGCGGCCAGGTCGGCGGCGGACGAGATCGTCGGGGCACCGGCGGCCCGGTTGTGGAACAGGACGTACTCGAAGTCGACCAGCGGGTCGGACAGGAGGAAGTCGGCCCGCCGTGACTCGCTGCCGACCAGCGGGAACGCCCCGATCGAGGCGCCGGAGGAGACCTGCTCCTCGGCGAGCGACCACGACGTGTACCCGATCTCGGGGGAGTAACCGGACCGGCTCAGCACCTCGACCACCAACCGGGTGACCGGTCCGCCGGAGGGCAGCTCGGGGCCGACGAACGGTGCCCACGATCCGCTGGAGACCAGCACCGCCCGCGACGGTGGGGTGGGGGAACCGCGCAGCCCGACGGCGACGACTCCGGTCGCCACGACCACCGCCGCCAGCAGCACCAGTGCCGGCGCCCAACCTCGCAACGGTTTCCACAGGGCGGACAGCCGCCGCGAGTTCGGGGTCACGAACGGATGCTATCCGCGCGAATCCACACTCGACAGACTCGTGTCACCCTGTCGTCACGTCGCGGGGTGCGGGGATCAGGCCGAGGGGATCTCGCGCATCGGCTTGAGCGCCAGCGCCCACCGGGCCAGCTCGTCGAGCAACGCCGTCGCCTGGCTCTCCATCTGCTCGGTCGGCCGGATCCCGGTCCCGTCCTCGTCGCGCAGCGACCCGACGAACGGGATCATCACCGACTCGTTCAGCGGCACCATCTTCAGCGCCAGCAGGACCGGCTTGATCTGCTGCTGGGCCCGCGTACCGGCGGCGAGGCCGCCGTAGCTGACCAGGCCGATCGGCTTGTACTGCCACTCGTTGTGCAGGTAGTCGATGGCGTTCTTCAGCGGCGCCGTGTAGCCGTGGTTGTACTCCGGCATCACCAGCACGTACGCGTCCCCGGCGTCGATCTTCGCGCTCCAGTCCAGGGCGTGCTGGCCCTCGTACCGGCGCATCCGGGGATGGTTCGGCTCGTCCATCATCGGCAGGTTCCACTCGGCCAGGTCGATCAGCTCCACGTCGAAGGCGCCGTGCCCGGTCGCGCGGTCGAAGAACCACTCGCCGACCGGCAGACCGATCCGGCCGGGGCGGGTGCTGGCGATGATGACGTGCAGCTTGGGCATGCCGCGTACGTCCCCTCTTGTCGTGGTACGACTACCTGGCCGGACCAGCGTCTCACGGCTGGTACGCGTCGATTCCCGGGGAGTGGCTCAGTCGAAGAAGCGGGCCAGGTGGCTGCTCGTCGGCTCCGGATCGCCCGGCTCCAGCGGGGTCAGGTCGGCGAAGATCGACGCGCCGTCGCAACCGGCGTGCAGCGGGTACCAGCGCGGGGTGCCCGGTGGCCGGGAGCAGATCCCCTTGATCGTCTGTACGTCCAGCAGCCGTACGTGGGTCGGGTCGGCGACCGCGTTCACATGCCCCCACCAGGGGCTCATGATGTGCAGGGTGCCGCCCGGCCGGAGCACCCGGTGGCACTCGTCGACCAGGGACAGGAAGTCGATCAGGTGCTCCAGGATGTGCACCGTGAAGATCACGTCGACCGACTTGTCGGCCAGCGGCAGCGCTCCGGAGAGGTCCGCCTGGGCGTCCACCCCGTCCGCCCGGCGCAGGTCCAGGCCCAGGTTCTCCGGGTACTGCTTCGCCGCGCCGCAGCCCAGGTCCATCACCACCGGTTCCCGGCCACCGACCCGGATCCGGGACCAGACCGCGAGCACCCCGTCGAACCGCCCGACCAACTGCTTGACCATCCGCAGCTGCCGCAGGTCGGCGACGTCGCCGGTCAGGTGCGCCACACCCCGGTCGAAGCGGACGTCCACCGCCACCCCGCGCAGCCGGTCATCGTGCTCGGCCAGATCGGCGCACGCCTCGGTGAGGAACCCGTCGATCTCCCGAAGCCGCTCGCCGGAGCACGCCGTACGTGCCAACGCGACCATGGGCCCACCTCCCGGCGCGGGCTACCCAGAAATGGGCCGATCATGCCCGGGCACCTTTGCCGGGCTGTGGTGTCAGCGGGGCGAGGGGCGGCGGCCGAGCCGGGCGGCCCGGATCCGTTGCCGGGGCGGGGTCGGCGGCAGCACCCGTTTCAGGTGGTAGCGGTGCAGTTCGGCGGTACCCTCCATCGAGCTGTCATCGGTGACCGCGACCAGGTCCCAGCCCTGGAGACCGGCCCGGTTCAGGTGCTCCAGCGCGGTCTCGCCGTACGCCGAGACGTCGAGCATCGAGCCGTCCGGGCCGTACCAGGTGTAGATGAGTTCCCAACCGGTGTCCTCTAGCCGGGCCTGCCGGCGCCGTACGAGCAAGGCGTACTCGAACTGGACCATGGGCTCATTGTCGTCTATTCCGGCAGGTCGGCAAGGCGAGAACGACCGCGACCCGCCGGGGCTAGGTCAGCGTTCGGTGACCCGGCCGGCGTCGACCTCGACGTGCCGGGTGGTCCGGACCGCCGCAAGCATCCGGCGGTCATGCGTGACCAGCAACAACGTCCCCGGGTACGCGTCCAGCGCCGACTCCAGCTGCTCGATCGCGGTCAGGTCGAGATGGTTCGTCGGCTCGTCCAGCACCAGCAGGTTCACCCCACGGGCCTGGAGCAGGGCCAGCGCCGCCCGGGTCCGCTCACCCGGTGACAGCGTCGCCGCCGGGCGCAGTACGTGCGCCGCCCGCAGCCCGAACTTCGCCAGCAGGGTCCGTACGTCGGCCGGCGCCAACTCGGGTACGGCCGCGCCGAACGCGTCCACCAGCGGCTGGTCGCCGAGGAAGAGTCCCCGGGCCTGGTCGACCTCGCCGACCACCACCCCCGGCCCGAGCGAGGCGTGTCCGGCGGTCAGCGGCAGTCGCCCCAGCAGGGCGCCGAGCAGGGTGGACTTGCCGGCACCGTTGGCCCCGGTGATCGCCACCTTCTCCGCCCAGCCGATCTGGAGGTCGACCGGCCCGAGGGTGAAGCCGCCCCGGTCCACCACCGCACCCCGCAGTGCGGCGACGACCGTACCGGCGCGGGGCGCGGCGGCGATCTCCATCCGCAGCTCCCACTCCTTGCGGGGCTCCTCGACCACGTCGAGGCGTTCGATCAGCCGCTCGGTCTGCCGCGCCTTCGCCGCCTGCTTCTCGCTCGTCTCGCCCCGCGCGTGCTTGGCGACCTTGTCGTTGTCCGGGGCTTTGCGGCGGGCGTTGCGTACGCCCTTCTCCATCCAGGCCCGCTGGGTACGCGCCCGCGCCTCCAGCCCGGCGCGGGTGTCGGCGTACTCGTCGTACTCGGCTCGGGCGTGCCGGCGGGCCACCTCCCGTTCCTCCAGGTAGGCGGCGTAACCGCCGCCGAAGAGGCGCACCTGCTGCTGGACCAGGTCCAGTTCCAGCACGGCGGTGACGGTCCGGGTGAGGAACTCCCGGTCGTGGCTGACCAGCACGGTGCCGGCCCGCAGGCCGGTCACGAACCGTTCCAGCCGGTCCAGCCCGGCCAGGTCGAGATCGTTGGTCGGCTCGTCGAGCAGGAAGATGTCGTACCGGCTGAGCAGCAGCGAGGCCATCCCGGCGCGAGCCGCCTGGCCGCCGGAGAGGGTGGTCATCAGGGCGTCCAGGTCGACCGTGAGCCCGAGTTCGGCGGCCACCTGTTCGGCCCGCTCGTCGAGGTCCGCGCCGCCGAGCGCGAGCCAGCGTTCGAGCGCGGTCGCGTACGCGTCGTCGGAGCCCGGCAGACCGGCGGTGAGCGCCTCGGTGGCCTCGTCCAGGTCGGCCTGCGCCGTCGTGACCCCGGTACGCCGGGCCAGGAAGTCCCGGACGGCCTCGCCCGGTCGCCGTTCCGGCTCCTGGGGCAGGTGCCCTACGTTGGCGCCGGGCGGGGTGAGCTGCACCGTGCCCTGTTCCGGCGGCTGGAGCCCGGCGAGGATGCGCAGCAGCGTCGACTTGCCGGCGCCGTTCACCCCGACCAGCCCGATCACGTCGCCCGGGGCGACGACCAGGTCCAGCCCGGTGAACAGGACTCGGTCCCCGTGCCCGGCGGTCAGGTCCTTGGCGATCAGCGTGGCACTCATGAGAACGCCGATGTTATCCGGTCGGTCGTCGCGGCACCGGCGACCCACACGGGCAGGTGCCCGGCGCGGCCGGGGATATCCGCCGGCCGGCGGGTGGCCGGGGCCGGTGGCGGGGCAGACTGGGTCGGTGGCGACGACTCTCGCGATCGACTGCGGCGGCGGCGGGTTGAAGGCGTCGGTGCTGGACGAGGCGGGGACGATGCGGTCCCGGCCGATCCGGGTGCCGACCCCGTACCCGTTGCCGCCCGCGCTCTTCGTCAAGACCCTGGTGGATCTCGGCGGCCAACTGCCGGCGGCGGACCGGGTCACCATCGGCATGCCCGGCATGCTGCGGCACGGTGTGGTGGTGGCGACCCCGCACTACATCACCCGGGCCGGTCCCCGGACCAAACCCGACCCGGAGCTGACCGCCGAGTGGGCCGGGTTCGACGCCCGGACCGCGCTCACCGACGCGTTCGGCCTGCCGGTGCTGGTGCTCAACGACGCCGAGGTGCACGGCGCCGGGGTGGTCGCCGGGACCGGTTCGGAACTCGTCCTCACCCTCGGCACCGGCCTGGGCTGCGCGCTCTTCGACGGTGGCCGGCTCGCCCCGCACCTGGAGCTGTCCCAGGCGCCGGTGCGCTGGGGGATGAGCTACGACACCTACATCGGCGAGCACGAACGCCGCCGGCTGGGCGACGGCTTCTGGTCCCGCCGGGTACGCGGGGTCGTCGAGGGTCTGCGCCCGGTCTTCCACTGGGACCGGCTCTATCTCGGTGGCGGCAACTCGCGGCTGATCCGCCCGGAGCAGCTCGCCCGGATGGGCGATGACGTGGTGGTCGTACCGAACACGGCGGGCATTGTCGGTGGTGTCCGGGCCTGGGCGATCTCGGCGGGCTGAGCGGGGCGGGGCACGGGTCGGACGAGTTCGGCGGCGGGAACAGTCGCGATCGGCCCGGTGTTGTGTCAGCGTCAGTGGGGACCGGTTCGTACGGGACGAGGGGGTTGGTCTAGTGGATCTTCTGGCTGAGTACCGGCGGGCGACCATGTTCTTCGAGACCGGGGATCCGAGCGGGGCGGCCCGGTTGCTGGAGCCGATCGTCGAGGCGGAGCCCACGAACGCGTCCGTACGCCAGCTGCTGGCTCGCGCGTACTTCCAGTCGGCCCAGCTCGGTCGGGCCGAGGAGCAGTTGCGGGTGCTGGTCGACCGCGACCCGAGCGACCACTACGCGCACCACGTGCTCGGCCGGACCCTGGAGCGGGTCGGGCGGGCGCCGGAGGCGCTGCGGCACCTGCGGATCGCGGCGGCGATGCACTCGGAGAACGACGACTACCAGACCGCGTTGCGGCGGGTGGAGGGCAAGGTCGGCGGCTCCCGCTGAGGTGAGCTGCCTACGATGGGTTGCCATGGGAGCTGACCGGGGGATGGGCGTGCGATGAAGCTCAAGCTCGACCTGCACGACATCTTCAACCGTGGCCACGACATCGACCGCGCGCTGCGCGGGATCATCGACGAGGCGGTGGCGAAGAAGGCCACCCTCGTCGAGATCATCCCCGGCAAGGGCTCCGGTCAGTTGAAGAAGCGGGTGCTGCGCTTCCTCGACCAGAAGGAGATCAAGCAGATCTACCATCGGGTGGAGAAGGACTCGAACAACTTCGGCCGAGTCTTCGTACACTTTCGCTGGAAATAGGATTTGACCGAAAAGAGTGGCCAATCGGCACCGGTTGGCCACTCTTCTTTGCGTGGGTCAGTCCTTCATCTTCACCGTGACGGTGGCGGTGTCCCGCTTGCCGTTGTCGGTGAGCCGGTAGACGAAGGTGTCCGCGAGCTTGTGCGTGGCGGTACGGACGTACCGGATCTCGTACCGGGGGTCGCTGTTGTCGAGGCGGCCGTACTTCGGTGGGGTGACGATGGTGAGTTTCGCGTTGCTGCTGGCGAAGTCGTTGTCGCGTACCTTGATGACCTTCGGGGTGTTGCGGTAGGCCTGTGCGACGTCGTCGTTGGTTACCGGCCCGGCCACGAACGTGTCGTCGCCCCGACCGAAGTAGGTGGTGACGCCGTTGTACCAGCCGGTGGTCCGGACATCCCGGTGACCGTCACGGTTGGCGTCGAGTGTGGTCACGTCCGGGAAGTCGGCCCCGTCGTCGAGGGTGACCTTCCGGCCGTCGGCGAACAACACCTGGACCAGCGACGGTGTCTCCGGCGTGCCGCAGTCGTCGTAGGTGACCACCACGATCTCGCTGCCACCGTCGTGGTCGAAGTCGGCCAGCGCGGTGTTCAGCGCGACCGTGCACACTTCCTGCAAACCGCTGACGAGCGTGCCCTCGGCCGTGTTGATGTAGGTCTCCAGTCCCATGCCCTTCGTGATCCAGATGTCCTGGCGTCCGTCTCCGTCGAGGTCGGCGATGTTGAGGGTCTGGTCCGTTGCTTGGATGTCGCCGCGGATGGTGAAGACCGGTTGAAAGTCGCGCAGTGCCACGAGTTGATAGGCATTCGGCGGGTTGCCCCAGCTCAGCACCAGCTCCGGTGCGCCGTCGCCGCCCAGGTCCAGGACGACGCCGATATCCGGGCAGGAGTAGGAGGGCTCCCATGGGTTCGGCGGCTGGTACGACCTCAGCACCGGCGACTGGTAGCCACCGGTCCGGGTGCCCAGTTCGACGACGGCCCCGCAGGCGTCGGGGGTGGAGCCGAGGGTGACCCGGTCGACGAACCCGTCCCCGTTGAGGTCGCCCAGAATGACTCCCTCCGCTTGGTTCGTCACGGATTCCCGGCTCGCCGGTTCCAGCTGTGTTCGGCCGACGGTGGCCGCACCCGCAGGCGGTCCGGCCCCGGCGACAACGGCCAGTACGGCGGTCACGGCGACGATCGAGTTGATTGTCTTGGTCCACATAGGAGGGCCTCCAGGGTGCGACGATCCCCGTCTGAGCTGGGGTTTCTCGGACCGTAGCGGGTGGCATGGAACACTCATCTCAACTGACTGTGATCTGACAACTACTACTGGTTACTCAATGGGTCGATACATTGACATGCCTGAAACTCGCTGTCAATATCGCCGTAGCCCTGGGAGCGCTTCCATGACGGGGGTGCCGTGACCCGAACACGACGCCGACGTCGCGCCCTGGCCGGACCGTGTCCTCCACCGAAAGGACTCCCGTGCGAAACCGACCACCCACCCGGCGTGCCGCACCACTCGCCGTACTCACCGTGGCCGCACTGGCCAGCACCGCACTGAGCGCACCGGCCGCGTACGCCGAAGACCCCGAGCCCGGACCCGAGCAGATCGTCAACGGCACCTTCGACAGTGGTCACGTCCCCTGGTGGGGCACCGGCAACCTGACCCTGGACAGCAGCAGCGGACGGCTCTGCGCCGCCGTACCCGGTGGCACGGTCAACCCGTGGGACGTCATCATCGGCCAGGACAACGTCCCGCTGGTCGCCGGTGAGACGTACGAGTTCCGGTTCTTCGGCACCGCCACCCCGAACAAGGTCGGCAAGGCGCTGGTGCAACTGCCGGTCGACCCGTACACGCAGTATCTCTCGGCCAATCCCGAGCTGAGCGTCTCCGGCAACGACTACCGCTACACCTTCACCTCCCCGGTCGACCTGCCGAACGCGCAGGTCGCCTTCCAACTCGGCGGCAGTGTCGAGCCGTGGACGGTCTGCCTGGACAACGTCTCGCTGCGCGGTGGCGCGGCACCCGACGTCTACGTACCGGAGACCGGCCCGCGCGTCCGGGTCAACCAGGTCGGCTACCTGCCCAAGGGGCCGAAGAACGCCACCGTCGTCACCGACGCCGCCGCCGCGCTGCCGTGGTCGTTGCGCAACCGGGCCGGCCGGGTGGTGGCCACCGGCCGGACCACCCCGCGCGGGCTCGACCCCTCCTCCGGGCAGCGGGTCCACTCGATCGACTTCGGCCGCTACACCGGCACCGGGACCGGCTACACCCTGGTCGCCGACGGGGAGACCAGCCGGCCGTTCGACCTCGGCACCGACTTCTGGGAACGGCTGCGCACCGACGCGCTGAAGTTCTACTACACCCAGCGCAGCGGGGTGGAGATCCTCGACCGACTCCGCCCCGGCTACGGCCGCCCGGCCGGTCACGTCGGCCTCGCCCCGAACCAGGGCGACACCGCCGTACCCTGCCAACCCGGAGTCTGCGACTACACCCTGGACGT
This sequence comes from Micromonospora sp. NPDC049529, assembly GCF_055586685.1. Classification (NCBI taxonomy): domain Bacteria; kingdom Bacillati; phylum Actinomycetota; class Actinomycetes; order Micromonosporales; family Micromonosporaceae; genus Micromonospora; species Micromonospora sp. NPDC049529. The sequence goes on along the minus strand of NZ_JBVJHT010000013.1, from coordinate 77,645 downwards.
CTCCGGCGGCTGGTACGACGCCGGCGACCACGGCAAGTACGTCGTCAACGGTGGCATCTCCGTGCACCAGCTGATGAGCGAGTACGAGCGCTCCCGGCGGGCCGACACCGCGCAGCCGGAGCGGCTCGGCGACCGGACCCTCGACCTGCCGGAGAGCGGCAACCGGGTGCCGGACATCCTCGACGAGGCGCGCTGGGAACAGGAGTTCCTGCTCAGCATGCAGGTCCCGGCCGGCAAACCGAAGGCCGGCATGGCCCACCACAAGATCCACGACGATTCGTGGACCGGGTTGCCGCTGCTGCCGCACCTGGACGACAAGCGGCGTGAACTGCACCCGCCGAGCACCGCCGCGACGCTCAACCTGGCCGCGACCGCAGCCCAGGCGGCGCGCGTCTTCCGCCCGTACGACCGGGCCTTCGCCGACCGGAACCTGCGCGCGGCGAAGACCGCCTGGGCCGCGGCCGTGGCGAACCCGACGATCTACGCCGACCCGGCCGACGCCAACGGCGGCGGTGCCTACAACGACAACGACGTCAGCGACGAGTTCTACTGGGCCGCCGCCGAACTGTTCCTCACCACCGGGGCACGCGAATACCGCGACGCGGTCCTCGCCTCGCCGCACCACACCGCCGACGTCTGGCGGGACCGGGGCTTCGACTGGGGCAACACCGCCGCACTCGGCCGGCTCGACCTGGCCACGCTGCCCAGCTCACTGCCGGACCGGCACCGGGTACGCGCCTCGGTGGTCCAGGGCGCCGACCGCTACCTGGCCACGATCGAGGCCCACCCGTACGGGGTGCCGTACGCGCCGGCCGACAACCTGTGGGACTGGGGCTCCAACAACCTGATCGTCAACAACGCGATCGTGCTCGCCACCGCCTTCGACCTGACCGGCCGGGACCGTTACCGCGACGGGGTGCTGAAGGCGATGGACTACCTGTTCGGCCGCAACGCGCTGAACCAGTCGTACGTCACCGGCTACGGCGAGGTCGCCGCGCAGAACCAGCACAGCCGCTGGTACGCCCGCCAACTCAACCCGGACCTGCCCAACCCGCCCCGGGGCACCCTCTCCGGCGGCCCGAACTCGGCCATCCAGGACCCGGTGGCGCAGCAGAAACTGCAAGGCTGCGCGCCGCAGTTCTGCTACCTCGACGACATCGAGTCCTGGTCGACCAACGAGCTGACCATCAACTGGAACGCCCCGCTGGCCTGGATCGCGGCGTTCGTCGCCGACCAGGACAACGGGGACGCCCACCGGCACCACTGACCCGGCTGCGCGGAAGGGCCCCTGCCCGAGAAGGGCCCTTCCGCGCAGCTCAGAACGAGTCTTCGCCGCTCAGAACGAACTCGCCGCTCAGAACGAGTAGGTGCGGGCGACGGCGACCATCTCCGAACTGTGCGAGCCGACCACGCCCACCCCGGCCGGGCGGGGACGGAAACCGGGCAGCCCGGACAGGCCGTCGCTGGCGTCCATCGCGCGCAGCGACACCGGGCCGTCCCCGAGGGTGAGCACCAGCTCGATCTCGATCCCGTCGGCCGGCGGGGCGTGGAAGACCAGCCCGAACCCCCACGGCCGGTCGGTCCCGCCGCCACCCGCGGGTACGTTGCGCCCCGCCACCGTCGCCCGCACCACCGTCGTCGACGCGGCCACGTGCAGGGTGGTCAGGCGTACCTGCCGTTGCGGGGTCAGCCGCAGCCGCAGGGTGCGTGCGGCACCGTCGGTCGAGTCGGCGAGCACGGTCAGTGCCGGGGCGGGCAGGGCGGCCGCCGGTGCAGGGCCGGCGAGCAGCGTCTCGCCACCGAGCGCCGGGAAGTCGGCCACGAGCGACACGGGGGTGTCGACGTACGGGTCGGTCCAGGGTTGCGGTTCGGTCTCGTGGCTGAGCCAGCGGGCGGTGCCGGTGGTGGCGTCGAGGGCGTACATCAGGTGGGTCGGCACCGGGTGCGCGGCGTCGAACCGGTCGACCGCCAGGCCGGTCCCGGCGAGCACCAGGGCGGCGAGCGCCGCCACGAGCCCCGGAACCGCGACCCGCCACCGCTTTCCCATGGCCGTCGCCGCCTCGGCGGGCGGTGCGGGGTGGAGCAGGTCGAGGACCGGTAGCGCGCCGAGCCCGAGCATCACGGCGAACAGCGCCGCGACCCCGCCCATCGCCATGCCCAGCGCGGGGAAGAGCAGCATGACGGTCGGCAGCAGGACGACCACCCCGACGGCGGCACCGGCGGTCACCGCGACCACCGCCCACCGGCTGCCCGGCCGTACGGCCAGCGCCACCAGCCCGCCGACCGCGCCGGCCAGCGCCGGCAGGGTGGCCAGGTACGCCCCGCCCGGAGTCAGCTCGGCGAGCAGCACCCCGAGTACGGCCAGCCAGCCGAACCCGCCGAAGGCCAGAGCCGCCGCCCCGATCCGGCGGCGGAACAGCGCGTACCAGCCGAGCAGTACGGCGGCGGCCAGCGCCAGCACCGTCAGCCGGTACGCCAGCGGCCGGTACGGGTCGAGCAGTTCGGCGTAACCGGGGCGGATGGTGGTGACGGTCAGCCAGAGCAGCTGCGCCAGCACCGGTGCGACCACGATCGGCAGCAGGGCCAGCCCGAAGCCGGCGGCCATCCGGGGCCAGGAGGCGTGCCCCCGGCGCCGGCTGAACCAGCCGAACAGTCCGACCGCGACGACCGCGAGCAGCGCCAGCGGCCAGGTCAGCCAGCCGGGGTAGCGGGCCAGGGCGCCCGGCACCGGGAAGTAGGTGGCGTCGCCGCCGGCGCGCAGGTCGGCCAGGTCGGTGGCACCGAACTCGCGCGCCAGTGCCAGCGCGTTGTCGCCGTGCTGTTGCAGGCTGCCCCGGTCGACGGTCTCCGGGGTGTCCAGTGGGGTGTGGTAGATCGCCCCGCCGTCCAGGTAGGCCGAGTTCAGGCCGGTGAAGCCGTGGTCGAGGAAGGCGGTGAAGTCGGTGTCGTTGGGCAGCAGCCGGTAGACCTCGACCGCGAACGACGTCCCGGCCGGGTGTGGTGCGGCCCGGCCGAAGACGCCGACGAGGCCCGCGTTGTCCGCCGAGGTCTCGAACATGATCACCGGCCCGGTGCTGCCGCGCGCCTCCACGTTGAGCACCACGCCGCCGTCGGCGGCGAGCGGGTGGTCGGACGCGAACGCCGACGCGCCGCAGAGGCACGCCTCCTCGGCGTCGGTGAGCACGAACACGATGTCGTTGCGGGGGCGGGGACCGGTGCTCAGCGCGCGGGCCACCTCCAGGATGGCCGAGGTCCCGACCGCGTCGTCGTTGCCGCCGGGGCCGGACTGCACCGAGTCGTAGTGGGCGACCAGGAACACCCGGCCGGTCGGGTCGGTGCCGGGGACGTGGGCCACCACGTTGCGTACCCGGGCCAGGGTGGCGCCGCCGGCCCCGCCGCTGAGTTCGCCGGCCTCCTCGGCCACCGTGTCCTGAACCTCGGTGGGCAGGCCGAGGTCGCGCAGGGTTCGTTCGAGGTACGCCCGTACCTCGTCGTTGGCGGGGCTGCCGGCGGGGTGCGTACGCGCCGCGACGATTCCCAGGTGTCCGGCGGCCCGGCCGGCGCTGAACCGGCCGGCGGGTGCGTCTGCGCCGACCGGGGCGGGGGTACGCAGGTCGAGCAGCGCGGCTGCACCGATCGCGACCAGTACGGCCAGGGCGGCGGTGGCGGCCGGCCAGCGTCGGGCGGGCCGGACCGCTCGGGATGGTGCGTGTTCGGGCGGTGACTGGACGGGGGCGGCCACGGTTCCTCCTGGGGGAAGAGGGCTTCCTGGGGCGTGGGTGATCAGTGTTACCGGCGCGTACGGTGTGCGCCATCCCGTCCGGGGTCGGGTGCCGGTGGGTGACTGACGGTTGGCCCCGGTTGTCGCATAGCGTTGGGCGTATGACCCCGGTCCATGAGCCTGATCCGATCGAGTTGCTGCGGCAGTTCGTCGAGCGGGTGGCGCCGTACGACCCGGATCCGTCGGCTACCCCGGTGGCTTCGGTAGAGCTTCGGCACCGGCACGCCACCGAGCGTCTTTCGCTCACTCCGTACCTGGTCCGGGCGCTGGGCGCCGCGCTGGCCGGCTATCGTGACCCGGCCGACCGGGGCTGCTGCGCGCAGTGCGGCAGCCGCCGGCTGGACGACAACCTGCACTGTCTCGACTGCGGTCGGCTGCACGGGATCCTCGGCGAGGTGATCGCCGCCCGGGCCGCGCGGATGTCACCGGACGGAGGACCGCTCGGATGATCGGCCGATCGGCGCGGGTCGCCGCGTTCCCCGTGTTGTGTGGCAGCGTGGGGTGGTACAGGATCAGCAGGTTGATCGCGAAGGAGCAGGAGATCAGTATCGAGGACCCCCGATCCGGGACCGGTCCGCGGCGGTGCGGAGTGCCGGCATGACCGGTTCCTCCGTGGTGCCACAGCGGACCTACCCGCACGGCGGGCTCGGCCGGCACCCCAACCTGCCGGCGGGTGAACGGTTGCGGGTGCTGCTGGTCGAGGACGACGAGGGTGACGCCTTCCTCGTCGGTGAGCTGCTCGCCGAGACCCATTCGGCGATCGAGCTGCTGGTGGCGACCAGCCTCAACCAGGCCCGGCAGCAGATCGCCGGGGTCGACTGCGTCCTGCTCGACCTCGGTCTGCCCGACGCCGAGGGGCTGGACGGGCTCCGTCAGGTCCTCGCCATGTCGACCGGTGCGGCGGTCTGTGTGCTCACCGGCCGCCAGGACGAGCGGCTCGGCGTCGACGCGGTCGCCGAGGGCGCCCAGGACTATCTGGTCAAGGGGCAGGTCGACGGGGTCCTGCTGTCCCGCGCACTGCGGTACGCGGTCGAGCGCAAGCGGGCCGACGAGAACGCGCGGCGGCTGCGTGAGGTGGAGCTGCGCCAGGCGGAGTCGGCCCGGCTGGAGCGCGGCCTGCTGCCGCAGCCGCTGATGGACACCGACCAGGTCGAGGTGCACACCTTCTACCGGCCGGGCCGGCACGCCGCGCTGATCGGCGGCGACTTCTACGACGTGGTGCAGACCACGCCGAACCGGGTCGACCTGATCGTCGGCGACGTCTGCGGGCACGGGGTGGACGAGGCGGCGCTCGGCGTGGAGTTGCGGGTCGCCTGGCGGGCCCTGGTGCTCGCCCGGGTGCCGGACGACGAGGTGCTGCCCGCGCTGGAGCAGGTGCTGATGAGCGAGCGCCGGCTCCGGGAGATCTTCGCGACGGTGGCCACCGTACGACTGGACCTGGCCGCGAACCGGGCCACCTTTCGGCTCGCCGGACATCCGCCGCCGCTGCTCTTCTCCGGTGGCCGGGTCACCCCGGTGCCGGTTCCGGGCGGGTTGCTGCTCGGGGTTCGTCCCCGCCCGCCGATCGCCTTCGACCTGGCATTCGACACCGAGGACTGGTCCCTGTTGCTGTATACCGACGGATTGATCGAGGGGCGGATCGGCGAGGGGCCGGACCGGCTCGACGTACCGGGGCTCGGTGGGCTGGTCGCCGACCCGAAAGGCCGGGCGGTGCCGTTGGCGGACCTGCCGGGCTGGCTGGTCAGCCGGGCCGAGGAGCTCAACGGTGGCCCGCTCGCCGACGACGTGGCGATGCTGCTGGTGACCCGGGGCGGGGGCCGCTGATGCAGATGGGAATGAACACGACGACCTCGGCGCTGCGCCCGTACGGCTGGAGCCTGCGTCGCCGGGTGACCGCGCTGCTCGTGGTGGTGGGTTCGGTGCTGGCACTGCTCGCCGTCGGCGAGGCGGTGGTGGCGAACGCGAACCGCTCACACCTGGACACCCTGCTGACCAAGACCGGGCCGCTGCGTACCGACGCGGAGTCGTTGCCGACCGCCCTGGTCAACCAGGAGACGGCGGTACGCGGTTACGCGGTCAGCGGCGACCGGGCGGACCTGGCGCCGTACGACGACGGGCGGAAGCAGGAGGCTGCCCTGATCGCCCGGATGGACGCGCTGCTCGACGACCATCCGGAGATCCGCCGGCAGTTGCACCTGGTCCGGGACCAGGCGGCCCAGTGGCGGGCGGAGGTGGCCCAGCCGATCGTGGACGCGACCGCCAGCGGTGGTCCGAGTGCTGGGCAGGCCCTGGTCAACGAGCGGGGACGGCAGCAGTTCGACGCGCTGCGCGGCTCGACCGACCGGTTGCAGGATCTGATCCTCGACCTGCGCAACGAGGTCGCCGTCAAGGCCCGCAAGACCGGCAACACCCTGGTCCTGCTGCTCATCCTCGCCGGTGTGGTGGTGGTCCTCGCCGGGGTGGCCCTGCTGGTGTCGCTGAACCGTACGGTGATCGGTCCGGTGACCAACCTGGCCGAGCAGGTGCGCGCGGTCGCCCGGGGCGACTACCAGCGCGACATCGAGAAGGCGGGTCCGCCGGAGCTGGCCCAGCTCGCCGGGGACGTGGACGCGATGCGCCGCAAGATCGCCGCCGACCTGGCGGAGGTACGCGAGGCGCGTACCCGGATCGAGTGGGTCAACAGCCAGTTGCAGAAGCAGGCGGAGGAGCTGGTCCGGTCCAACCGTGACCTGGAGCAGTTCGCCTACGTCGCCTCGCACGACCTCCAGGAGCCGCTGCGCAAGGTGGCGAGCTTCTGCCAGCTGCTGCAACGCCGGTACGCCGGCCAGCTCGACGAGCGCGCCGACCAGTACATCGCGTTCGCGGTCGACGGTGCCCAGCGGATGCAGCGGTTGATCAACGACTTGCTCGCCTTCTCCCGGATCGGCCGGCTCACCACCGGTTTCGTCGAGGTCGACCTGAACCAGGTGATGGGTGACGTCGCCGGGCAGACCGAGGCGGCCCGGCAGTACGCCGGTGGCGAGCTGACCTGGTCCGACCTGCCGGTGGTGCTGGGCGAGGAGGCGTTGCTGACCAACCTGCTGGCGAACCTGGTCAGCAACTCGTTCAAGTTCCGCCGCCCGGACGTCCCGCCTCGGGTACGGATCTCGGCCCGCCGGGTCGACGACGAGTGGGAGATCAGTTGCGCGGACAACGGCATCGGGATCGAGGCGGAGTTCGTCGACAAGATCTTCGTGATCTTCCAGCGGTTGCACTCGAAGGACGCGTACCCGGGCACCGGGATCGGGCTGGCGATCGTCAAGAAGATCGTCGAGTACCACGGCGGGCGGATCTGGGTGGACCTGGACGTCCCCGAGGGGACCGTGATCCGGTTCACCCTGCCGGTGACGGTCCAGGCCCGACAGCCGGAGCTGGCCGGTACGCCGGCCGTACCGGAGCAGTCCGGTGGCCCGGACGGGCTGCCGGCCGACGGCGGGCCGGAGTCGGCCGGGGAGCAGGACGACAACAACTCGGATGGGCCGGGCGGCCCGGCGGCCGGTGGGCCGGCCGGTTCGAAGCCCGGTGAGACAAAGGAGATCGTGGCATGACGGCACCGGCGGACGGGAAGAGTCCGATAGAGGTTCTTCTCGTCGAGGACGACCCCGGCGACGTGCTCATGACGCAGGAGGCGTTCGAGGAGCACAAGCTGCGCAACCGGCTGACCGTGGTCTCCGACGGCGCCGAGGCGCTGGCCTACCTGCGGCGCGAGGGCCAGTACGCGGACGTCATGCTGCCGGACCTGATCCTGCTCGACCTCAACCTGCCCCGCCGCGACGGCCGGGAGGTGCTGCGGGAGATCAAGAACGACGAGCAGCTGTGCCGGATCCCGGTGGTGGTGCTGACCACGTCGCAGGCCGACGAGGACATCCTGCGCAGCTACCAGCTGCACGCGAACGCGTACGTGACCAAGCCGGTCGACTTCGATCGGTTCATCACCGTGGTCCGGCAGATCGACGAGTTCTTCGTCAGTGTGGTGAAGCTCCCGCCGCGGGGCTGACGCCATGATCGACGAAGTGGGTGCGTTGCTCAGGACCGTCGCGGCCGAGGTCATCCTGCCGCTCTTCGGTCATCTGGGGCGGGCCGACGTGTCCGAGAAGGCTCCCGGTGAGCTGGTGACGGTCGCCGACCGGCGGGCCGAGCAACTGCTCGGCGAGGGACTGTCGAGGCTGCTGCCCGGGTCCGTCGTGGTCGGCGAGGAGGGTGTCGCCGCCGACCCCGCGCTCCTGACGCACCTGCACGGTACGGTCCCGGTCTGGCTGGTCGACCCGCTCGACGGGACCGCCAACTTCGCTGCCGGACGGGAGCCGTTCGCGGTGATGGTGGCGCTGCTGGAGGCGGGGGTGATCCGGGCGAGTTGGATCCTCGACCCGATCGCTGACCGGCTGCTGACCGCCGAGGCGGGGCACGGGTCGTACGTCGACGGGGTGGTGGCGCGGCCGACGGTCGAGCCGGCGACGGCGTTGCGCGGCGCGGTGATGACCCGCTTCCTGCCGGCGGCCTGGCGGTCCTCGGTCGAGGCCGGCACCCACCGGCTCGGTACGGTCCTGCCCGGCCAGCACTGCGCCGGCCGCGAGTACGCGGACATCCTCACCGGGGTCCAGCAGTTCGCCCTGTTCTGGCGCACCCTGCCCTGGGACCACGCGCCCGGTGTGCTGCTGCTGCGGGAGGCGGGCGGGGTGGCGCGACGGTTGGACGGGGAGCCGTACCACCCGGCCGACGACCGGGACGGCCTGCTCGTCGCCGCCGACGAGCGGACCTGGCACACGGTGCGCGAGACGCTGATCCCGGTCGTCTGATCGATGCGTTCGGTGCGATCAACGGCACCTTCGGTGTGATCGCTGATACACAGAGTGAATGACGTGTTTCATTCACCGGGGACCGTGCAATGTGGTAGGCGCTCAGGGCCGACAGCGCGACCGGGGTCCGGTAGTGTGACCTCCGGTCTCTCGCCCGAAGGCGCCGCATCCGGTGCCGGCGGAGGCCGCCGCCGAAAGAGCTACCAGGTAACGGGGGTAGGCGGCCGACGGAAGGAATGGCTTTCGTGCCTCGCAGGACGGCCAGGATCCGGCGCCGCGCGTCGGTAACGCTCGCGGCAGCGCTCGCCGCCGTGGTGGTCGCCACCGGAACCCCCGCCGCCGCCGTGGCGCCGGCCGCGCGCACTCTCGGTCACGGGCCACTCGCGTTCGCGCCGAGCGGTCCCGGCGAGGAGGGCGGTAGCAAGGCGCTGCGGGACACGCTCGAAGCCGTCTCCAAGGGACACATCGAGGCCAAGGCCAAACTCGACAATTCGGTCAAGCGTCAGGCGCAGCTCACCGCCGAACTGACCAAGGTCGAGGCCCGACTGGTCGAGCTGAACGCGGTCGTCGCCGAGGTCGCCGTCGAGTCGTACCGGCTCGGCCGGCTCAGCGCCGTCGCCACCCTGCTCAACAGCGCCTCGCCCGAGGCGTTCCTGGAACGGGCCGCCGGGCTGGAGGTGATGGCCCAGCGCGACGACAAGCAGCTGCGGGCGCTCACCGCCGCCCGCGAGGAAGCGACCCGGGCCAAGGCCGCGATCGACAACGAGGTACGCGAACAGCAGAAGCAGCTCGCCGTCATCGCCAAGCGCAAGACCGACGCCGAACGCGCCCTCGCCGCCGTCGGTGGCAAGAACGCGGCCGGTTTCGTCGCCGCCAACTCGCCCTCGGCCAAGCCGGCACAGAAGAACTCCGACGGCTCCTGGCCGAAGGAGTCGTGCAGCGTCGACGACCCGACCACCTCTGGCTGCATCACCCCGCGCACCCTGCACGCGATGAACCAGGCCAAGGCCGCCGGCTACAAGCGGTACGTCTCCTGCCACCGCCCCAGCGGCGGCGGCGAACACCCCAAGGGCCGCGCCTGCGACTTCTCCTCCGCCACCGACGGCTTCAAGGACGCCGACGCCACCGGGGGCGACCGCACGTACGGCAACAACCTGGCCGCGTACTACGTGAAGAACGCCGGCTCGCTCGGCGTGCTCTACGTCATCTGGTACCGACAGATCTGGATGCCCGGCACCGGTTGGCGGTCCTACAACGGCGGCGGCAGCCCGGCCGGCGACCACACGAACCATGTTCATCTCTCGATGGTTTGACGCGAACCGCCCGCCGGCCTGCGTACCATCCCACCGATGGACACAACACCCGCTAACGTACCCGCCCCGGCGGACGCGCCCGTGACACCGACCGGTCCACCCGTGACCGAGGCGGCCGGGGCCCGCGCCCTGCCGAACGGCCTTGCCGCCACCCTCGTCTTCCTCGCCAGCGGCGCGGTGCTCGTACTGGAGACCGTCTCCCTGCGCCTGGTCGGCCCGTACCTCGGCGTCACCCTCCAGGTCACCAGCTCGGTGATCGGGGTGGCGCTCGGCGCGATCGCGTACGGGGCCTGGCTCGGCGGCTGGCTCGCCGACCGGCGCGACCCGCGTACGCTGCTCGCCCCGGCCCTCGTCCTCGCCGGCATCAGCACCGCGATCACCCTGCCCGTGGTCCGGTACGCCGGCGAGGTGCTGCGCGGCGGAGCCACCGCCGGCATCCTGCTGCTGACCGCGCTGGCGGTCTTCCTGCCCGCCGCGCTGCTCGCCGCCGTCACGCCGCTGGTGGTGAAACTCCAGCTCAGCGATTTGCGCCGGACCGGGCAGGTGGTCGGCCGACTGTCCAGCATCGGCACCCTGGGCGGCATCACCGCCACCCTCGGCACCGGATTCGTGCTGGTCGCGGCGCTGCCGAGCACCGTCATCATGGTCGGGCTCGCGGTCCTGCTCGGGCTGACCGGGCTCTGGCTCGGCTGGTACCTGTGGCGGCAGGAGCGGACCTCGGTGCCGGGTCGGCCCGGCGTCAAGGCCGCGCTGGCGCTGCTCGGACTCGTCGGGGCGGGACTGGCCACGGTGGCACCGAACCCGTGCGACGTGGAGACCGCGTACCACTGCGCCAGCGTCGAGGCCGACGCGGAGAACCCGGACGGCCGGCTGCTCATCCTCAACTCGGCCTGGCACTCCTACGTCGACCTGGCCGACCCGACGCACCTGGAGTTCGCGTACACGCAGTGGATCGGCGCGGTGGCGAACGTGGCCGCTCCCGCCGGGCAACGGCTGGACGCGGTGCACCTCGGCGGCGGCGGGTTCACCATCCCGACGTACCTGACCGCCACCCGACCCGGCACCGTCAACACGGTGTTCGAAATCGACGGCGAGCTGGTCGAGCTGGGTCGCCGCGAACTGGGCGTACGGCCGGGCCCGGAGCTGCGCGCGGTGGTCGGTGACGCCCGGATGCTGCTCGGCGACCTGCCCGACGACAGCGCCGACCTGGTGGTCGGCGACGCCTTCGGGCACCTCGTCGTGCCGTGGCACCTCGCCACCCGGGAGATGGCGGCCGACATCCGGCGGGTGGTCCGCCCCGGCGGCATCTACGTGCAGAACGTCATCGACTACCCGCCGCTGCGGTTCATCCGCGCCGAACTGGCCACCGTGATGGCCGAGTTCCCCCACGTCGCGCTGGTCGCGCCGCCGAACGCGATCACCGGCGCGCGGGGCGCCAACTTCCTCATCGTCGCCGCCGACCATCCACTGCCGCTCGACGCGCTCCGGCTCCAACTGGGCGCCACCGACGAACCGGTCACCGTGCTCGACGGGCCCGACCTCGACGGGTTCGTCGACGACGCGATCGTACTCACCGACGAGTACGCCCCGGTCGACCAACTCCTCGCCACGGGCTGACCGTCGCCGCAGGTCACCCGGTATCGAACCGGACAGATATTCATCTCACGGTCAACCATCGACCTCCTGACCGTCGCCCGTCGGCGGTTGGATCGGGTTCCACCCGAACCCATGTCAGGAGATCCTCGGTGCGACGTACCCTTTCCATTCTCGGCCTGGCCGGCGTCATGCTGGCGACGGTGGTGGCCATCCCCACCTCGTCGTACGCCGCCCGTGACGACGAGTCGGGCGCGCGGCACGCGGACACGTCCCGCGCCTCGGCGAAGCCACTGGTGATCGCCCACCGTGGCGCCAGCGGCTACCGGCCCGAGCACACCCTGGAGTCGTACCGGCTGGCGATCCGCCTCGGTGCCGACTTCATCGAGCCCGACCTGGTGTCCACCCGCGACCGGGTGCTCGTCGCCCGGCACGAGAACGAGATCTCCGGCACCACCAACGTGGCCGACCACCCGGAGTTCACCGGCCGCCGGGTCACCAAGACCATCGACGGGACCGCCGTCACCGGCTGGTTCACCGAGGACTTCACCCTGGCCGAGCTGAAGACGCTGCGGGCCAAGGAGCGGCTGCCGCAGGTCCGCCCGACCAACACCGCCTTCGACGGCACTTTGGAGATCCCGACCCTCCAGGAGGTCATCGACCTGGCCAAGTCGGAGAGCCGGCGGCTCGGCCGGACCATCGGCATCTACCCGGAGACCAAGCACCCCACCTACTTCCAGTCGATCGGGCTGGCCCTGGAGGAGCCGCTGGTCCGGGTCCTGGACCGCAACGGGCTGGACAGTCGCAAGGACGCGGTGTTCGTCCAGTCGTTCGAGACCGCCAACCTGCGCAAGCTGAGCAAGCTGACCGACGTACGCCTGGGCCAGCTGCTCGACGCCTCCGGCCGGCCGTACGACTTCACCGTCGCCGGTGACCCGCGTACCTACCAGGACCTGGTCAAGCCGGAGAACCTGAAGTGGATCAGCACGTACGCGGACGGGATCGGCGCGGCCAAGAACCTGCTCGTGCCGCGTGACGCCAGCGGCAAGCTGCTCGCCCCCACCAACGTCGTCCGGGACGCCCACCGGGTCGGCCTGGACGTGCACGCCTGGACGTTCCGGGCGGAGAACCAGTTCCTGCCGACCGACTTCCGGCTCGGCGCCGACCCGAACGCCCGGGGCGACATCACGGCCGAGTACGAGCTGTTCTTCAGCCTCGGCCTCGACGGCGTGTTCAGCGACCACCCGGACACCGCGGTCGCCGCCCGGGCCGCCCTGCGCTGACCATTCCCTTCGTCGTCGGGCGGCGGATCGGCGCAATCTCCGGTCCGCCGCCCGACCGGAGTGGTACGACTGTTCCGAGCGGTCGGAGCGTCGGGCGGTGGCGAACGGGTGGCGATGGAGACGGGGCCGGGCTCCGGGCTGCTCCGTGACCTGGGCCAGCCGAAGGGCGTCACCTACATCGAGCTCTTCTTCGACCTGGTGTTCGTCTTCACGCTGTTCCGGCTCTCCCAGGCGTTGCAGGCCCGGCTGGACTGGGTCGGGGTCTACCAGACGGTGATCCTGCTGATGGCGGTCTGGTGGGTGTGGTCGTACACCAATCTCTTGACCGACACCCTGGACTCGCGGCTGTTGCGCTTGCAGACGCTGGTCATCGCGACCATGTTCGGTGCCCTGGTGATCTCGACCGCCATCCCGGAGGCGTTCGAGCAGCGCGGGCTGCTGTTCGTGATCGCGTACGTGACGATCAACCTGGGGCGCAGTACGGTCCTCGCGTTCGCCCTGCGGCACCACGAGTTGGGCCGCCGGCCACTGCGGGGCGCGGTCTGGTTCGCGGTCTCGGCGCTGCCCTGGTTCGCCGGTGCGCTGGTCGAGGATGGCGGCCGGCTGGTGCTCTGGGGCGTGGCGCTGGTGATCGACTACGTGGCCGCGCTGGTCGGCTGGCCGGTGCCGAAGCTGGGGCGGACGGGCTCGGCGGAGTGGAACCTGGCCGACGAGCACATCGCCGAGCGGTACCGGCTGTTCATCATCATCGCGCTCGGCGAGACGGTCGCGATCACCGGCCGGACCTTCCACGCCAGCGACTTCAGCCTGCACCGGGGAACGGCGTTCGTCCTGGCCTTCTGCGTCACCGTGTCGCTGTACTGGATCTACTTCCACCGTATCCGGGAGAAGTTGGGCCCGGCCTTCTCCGCCGCGCACGAGCCGGGCTACCGCAGTAAGGAAGCCGCCCTGGCTCACCTGATCATGGTGGGTGGCGTGGTCGGCATCACCGTCGGCGACGAGATGGTGATCCTGCATCCGAACGACTCGGCCTCGGTGGCCGGGGTCGCGACCATCCTGGGCGGCCCGGCCCTGTTCCTCGCCGGGCACACGCTGCTCGGACGGCGGGTGTTCACCCGTGCGGCCATGCCCCGCCTGGTCGGGCTGGCGGTGCTGATCCTGGCCGCCCCGGCGATGGTCGGCCTGCCCACGCTGGCGTCCAGCGGACTGGCGGGGGTCGTCCTGGCGGTGGTGGTCGGCTTCGAGATCTCCCAGTCCGGCCCCCGACTCGGCGAGCAGACCCTGCCGCCCCGGCGCTGACGGAACGGGCCGGGCCACCGGGTCTCCCAGTCGACCAGCCGCAGCACCCGGCCACGCGTCCCCGGTCAGAAGTGGTCGAGCAGGTCGGGGAAGGTCGACAGGGTGAGGATCCGGTTGTCGTCGGGATCGAGGTCGGCGTGCTCCAACGCCCACGGGTACGGGTCCGGGATGTAGACCGCGTTCATTCCCGCCGCCCGCGCCGGCAGGATGTCCGACTTCGGGGAGTTGCCGATCATCCAGGTGGTGTCCGGCACCAGCCCGTGCTCGGCCACGACCTGCCGGTACACCTCGACGTTCTTCTCGGTCACGATGTACGTCTGGCGGAAGTGGTGCCCCAGCCCGGACGCGTCGATCTTGCGTTGCTGCTCCTCGGTGTTTCCCTTGGTCAGCAACAGCAGGTCGTGCCGTCGGCCCAGTTCGGTCAGCGTCTCCGCCACCCCCGGTACGAGTTCCACCCGGCGCTCGACCAGCGCCACCGCGAGTTGCTCGATCTGGCGCCGTTCCGCCTCGGTGGCCGGCCGTTCCCGCAGCCGGGCCAGGCAGTCGCCGAGACTGTGCAGGAAGATCGCGCTGCCGTACCCGTGGGTCACCACGTTCGCCCGCTCGATGTCGTCGAGGATGGCGCGGATCTCGACCCGGTCCAGGGTCGGGTGGGCCACCCATTCGAGGAAGTCGTCGATCACCCGCTCGAACAGGATGTTGTTCTCCCAGAGCGTGTCGTCGGCGTCGAAGATAAGCGCCTGTCCGGTGCGTCGCGCACCGATCGTCCCGGTCGGTTCCACGGTTCTCCTCACCATCGTCGGCTCGGGGACTGTACTCAACCGGGTCGGAAACGGCGACGGATTAGTGCCGGAACCCCGGATGTCCGGAACAATTCCCCGACTGAGCCGATCATCAGTTCCGCCCGCCGCCCGGTCGGGTCGGACCATCGACCAGCAGCACAAACAATCCGCCGGCCGGGAGGGCGGCGAATGCGTACGGGCGGTGCATAGATGATCGATTCTTGTCGGCGCCGGAAACGACACACACCGGGCCATGGACCGATCGACCACGCTGGGGTAGCTTCCGCAGCCAAGACCGATGACGGGAGACCGGCAGTGGGAACGTACGCGGTCGTGACGAAGGCACCCCTGACCCGAGTACGCGACGCGGTACACGCGGGCCGGGTCGGTGGTTTCGTCGCACCCGATCCGCTCGGCAGCATCGTGCTGTTCGACTCCCCACCGGGTAGCAGGTCCAGCAGTCGCCGGTTGGCCAGACCCGCCGGCGACCTGGTCCGGCACACCGGTGTGCCGGCCTGGATGCTGCTGGCGAACGAGTCGCTGGCGGAGGCGACGATGCTGACCCCGGACGGCGGGCAGCAGAGCCTCCAGTGGGCGGCGGACTGGCAGCCGCCGGAGGAGCCGGCCGAGTACCTCTCCGACCGCAAGGCCTGGGACGTCTACTGCGGGGAGATCGCCACCGCCTACGGTCACCCGGACCGGGGCGGCGACCTGGCGCTGATCCGCAACGACCCGGTACCCGGTCAACCCCGGCCGCTGGTCGCGGACCTGCTCCGGCGGGTCTGCCGGGTGTTCGACCTGCCGGACGTGGCGGTCGGACGGTCGATGCTCGTCGGCGACGAACCCGGACTCTACGAGGCCGAGCATGTCGACCCGACGCACCGGGGCCTGCTCGGCCGGCTGCTGGCCCGGTCCTGACATGACCGACTCGGCGACGGAGCCCGACGAGACGATCAGCGTGGTCCGGGCCACCGCGTACCGCCTCGGTGTGCTGGCCGGAGCCGGAGCCGGTCCTCTGCCGGTGCTGGCCGAGGCGGACGGCTGGACCCGGCTGCGCCCGACCGACCCCGACGGGGTGGACCTCGGCGGGCTCGCCGTCGCCGCCCGTACCCCCGCCTGCCGGTTGTGGGTCGACGCCGACGGCGGGCTGCGGCTGTCCGCGTACGGGCCGGACGGTGCCTCGGTCGGGCCGCTCGACAACACCTGCGCCGAGTCGGACGCGCTGTCGGTCGCCACCCTGTTCGGGCTGCCGGACGGCGCCGCCGTGCTGCACCGCGCGCTGACCAGCCCGTCGACCGGCTACCACCCGGCGGCCCGGCTCGCCGACGCCTGCCGCGCCCTCGGCCTGCCGCTGGAGTTGCTGACCCCCACCGGGCCCGCACCGGTCACCGTGATCGGGGCGCCGCCGGCCGCACCCGAGGTCGGCGTGGTCCTGGTGTACGCGCCCGCGGTGGTCGCCGCCGCCGACGCCCCGCTGACCACCCAGTCCGCCTGGACGGTACCGGTCGACGCGTTGCGCAGCCTGCACCTCTGGGACGGTCGGGGCAAGCGGGCCAGCCTGGCGCTGGCGGCCGAGGTGCTGGCCGACAAACGCTGGGCCACCCTGGCCTACTGGTGGTCCGAGCGGACCGCCGGTTTCGTGCTGACCCGCCACAGCCGGGTCGCCGGGGCACACGAGTGGGGCGGTGCCGCCCCGGTCACCCCCGAGGCGACCGCGCGGACCGGCCGCCAGTTGGCCGACGAGTTCGGGGTGCCGGAGCAGGCGCTGACCGTCACCGCCCTGCTGCGGCGTACCGACCTGGCACCGGTGGCGGCCCTCACCGAACTGGGGGAACTGCTCGACGTACCGGTCGACGTCATCGGCCGGACCGCCGGGGAGTTGGCGGACTGGGCGGCCACGGTCCCCGGTGCCGTACGCACCGAACGGCTGGGCTTCGCCGCCGCCGTGGTCCACTCCGTACGCGAGTACACGGCGAAGCCGCCACGGGGTGATCACTACCATCCCCGAGCGAGGTGGCGGCGGATCCTCAGCGGGCTGCGCCTGCTGTTGTTCGTACCGATTCTGTCCCTGGTCGTGGCCGGTTGGCTGCGCGGTGAGGTCAGCGGCTGGTGGGTGCTGCTCGGCGTGGTGCTGACGGCGGACGCGGCGTGGGGCGTACGCCCCGGCCGGCGCAGCCGGATGCACGTCAACCGGGGCACCACGTCGACCGGCGGCCGGTCGCCGGGTGCCGGGTGAGTGAGCGGTGACACCCCGCGTTGGTGGCGTCGGCCGGTGTGCCGTCCGGTTCCGCAGGGTATAACCTCGGAGTCGGCAGTGACAGATCGCCATCTATCCGGTCACCTGGCGTTCCCGCTTTCCGTCCCTGCCCATCCCCGACCCGGAAAGCGGTAACCTCTTGCCCTTCGAAGCCCCCGTGTTGTCGCCGGAGGACGAGGCCGCCCGACTGGCGGTCGTACGTCGCTACGAAATACTCGACGCGCCCCGCGACGGCACGTTCGACGAGATCGCCGAGCTGGCCGCGATGGTCTGCGGCACCCCGATCGCCACCGTCACCATCGTCGACGCCGACCGGCTCTGGTTCGCCGCCGCGAAGGGCCTCGACGGTGTCACCGAGCTCGGCACCGAACCGGGCCTGTGCGCCTCGGCCCTCCTCGCCGACGGCCCGTACGTCGTCGACGACGCGGCGCTCGACCCGCGCACCCGCGACCACCCGCTGGTCCGGGGCGAACTCGGGGTGCGGTTCTACGCGGCGGCACCGATCGTCACCGCCGACGGGTTCCGGCTGGGCACGGTCAACGTGATCGACCGCAAACGCCGGCAGGTCACCGGGAACCAGACGGCGGTGCTGACCCAGCTCGCCGCCCTGGTCACGAAGCAGTTGGACCTGCGCCTGGCCGCTATCCTCGCCGTACGCGCGGAGCGGGAACTCGCCGCCGCCGCGCAGCGGCGCGCGGTCGCCGCCACGGCCGACCTGACCACCCGCGTACGCGACGCCGCCTCGGTCCACCGCCGGGTGCCGCACCCGGAGCACTGCCAGCTCGGCGGTGCCCGCAACCCCTGCCCCCGACCGGCGGAGCTGAAGCTCGCCGACTCGTGGGGCGACTCCGCGTGGAGCTGCGCCGAGCACGTCGAAGAGGCCCTGATCAACGTCCGTTCGGTGTTCCTGGCCGACGAGGAACTCGGCGGCCTCGCCGCGTACGTCAACCGCAACTGACCGGGTCCGCTGAGGGTGTCGTTGGCAGGGGTCAGGCCGGTTGGCTGGACGCGACCGCTCGGACTGCCTCGATCACGCTGGTCGTGCGGGGGTCCGGGGCCATCGTGACGCGGAGTCCGTTCATCACGTACCCGAAGGCGATACCGCTGGCCGGATCGGCGTAGCCGAGGGAGCCGCCGTGGCCGGGGAAGCCGAAGGCGGTGGGCGACCACCATGGCTGTTCCGGTAGTGGCAGGCCGAAGCCGAGCGCCGGTCGGGTCGGCACCATCAGCACCCGGTCGACTCCGCTGGCCTGCTCACGGGTGGCGGCGGCGAGAGTGGTCGCGTCGAGGATCCGGACGCCGTCGACCTCGCCGATCAGTCCGGCGTAGAAGCGGGCCAGCGACGAGGCGGTGCAGATGCCGTTGACCGCGGGGATCTCCGCCGCCCAGGTACGTGGCTCGGCGAGGTCGAGCGGCGGGTCGGTCACCATCATCGACCGGACCACCAGCGAGGTTGGATCGGTGTACGCGGCGAGCACCTCCCGCAGCGCCTCCGGGACCACCCCGGCGGTGGTGGGCGGGGCGACCGGTTGATCGACGATTCGAGCGACCCGGTGTGCCTCGGCGGCGGGCAGGCCGATCCAGAAGTCCAGGCCGAGTGGTTTTCCGATCTCGTCGGCGAAGTACGTGCCGAGGGTACGGCCGGAGACGCGGCGTACCACCTCGCCGACCAGC
Organism: Micromonospora sp. NPDC049529; assembly: GCF_055586685.1. Lineage (NCBI taxonomy): Bacteria > Bacillati > Actinomycetota > Actinomycetes > Micromonosporales > Micromonosporaceae > Micromonospora > Micromonospora sp. NPDC049529. The sequence continues at coordinate 58,828 of NZ_JBVJHT010000013.1, read as the reverse complement.
CAGCCGTAGGTGAGCCCGTGGTAGCCGTGTGCGGTGCCCGGCTGCCAGGCGGGTCGCTGGGCGGCCAGCGCGGCGACGACCGGCTCCCAGGCGAGTGCCTCCGCCAGCGGGACCGGACGGTCGAGCACCGGTAGCCCTGCCTGGTGGGAGAGGAGCCAGCGGACCGGAATGATGCCCTTGCCGGCAGCCGCGAATTCTGGCCAGTACTCGGCGACGGGTGCGTTCAGGTCGAGTTGCCCGCGCTGGGCCAGCAGGTGTGCGCAGGCCGCCGGCACGCTCTTGGTGGTCGAGAAGACCACCTGGAGGGTGTCCTCCCGCCAGGCGCGGCCGGTGGTGGGATCGGCGAACCCGCCCCACAGGTGAACCACTTCCCGGCCGTGCCGGTAGAGGCTGAGGGCCGCGCCGATCTCGGACCGCGTGTCGAAGTTCGCCAGGAACGCCTCTCGGACCGGCTCGTAACCCGGTGCCACGGTGCCGCTGACCACGGACATGTGCTCTCCTTCGGGAGTGTCGGGCCCGGACGACGACCAGCCCGGACAACTGGCGTCAGGCTATCCTGACATAGCGAGTCAGGGAACCCTGACATGCATATGCTTGCGGGATGGCGGAGGAGATGGTTCCGGGGCACGCGAACCTCATCGGGTTCCGGTTGCCGGACGGGACGCTGAGTACCGACGCCACCGCACCGGCCGACACCGTCGGCTACCGGGCCCGGTGCGGTTGCGGTTGGGCCGGCGCCAACGACTATCCGGCCGCCGAAGAGGGGCGCTGGATGGCCACCTCCGAGTGGGGCGGACACATCAGGCCGATCCTGGCAGCCACCGCGCCCGGCTGGCTGCTGGGCCGCTCCGACACCCTCCGGGACAACGTCGCCGAGCTCGCCACCACCTGGCCGTTGCAGGCCCTCGGCGTCCTGGCCGAGGTGGAACGTTGGCAACGGCCGCTGATCGAACGGGCCGTGGTGGCGGCCCGGGAGGCCGGGCTCTCCTGGGCCGAGATCGGCAAGGCGCTCGGCATCAGCCGACAGTCGGCACATGAGCGGTTCCGCAACGTCGTACCCTCCAAGCCACCCGCCTAGAGGTCGGCGCCGGCGACGCCCGCGTCACCGACACCCGATCCGATGTCGGATTGGCGGCGTAATCGCACAACCGTTCCGGGTCGACCTGCGTCAATGAGATGACGGTCCCTGATCGGGGGCCGGCATCGTCGCGTCCCGATACGTGCGTGATCACGGTCCGGGGCGGCGCGGGATCGAGAGAGGGAAAGCGCTTGATGGCACGGGGTGGAGACAGTTCTTCCAGGCGAGTGGTGGTGACCGCGGCGGTGGTCGCCGCCACTCTCGGTTTGTCCGGCAGCCCGGTGCTGGCGGCGCCGCAGCCGTCGACACCGGCGACACCGCCACCCGGTCCCGGTGGGCCGGTGCTGCCGGCGGACCGGACGTACACGGTGACGTTGCTGACCGGGGACGTGGTGACCGTTTCGGGGCGGGGGTCGGCCTGCCCGGTGGTGAGTGTGCGGCCGGCGAAGCCGAGCGGGGTCCAGCACCGCAGCTGCGGCGCGGACGGTCACGTACGGGTCGTGCCGGGTGAGGTTGCCGGGCTGGTCGGGTCGGTGCTGGACGAGTCGCTGTTCGACGTGACGGCGCTGATCCTCGACGGCTACGACGACGCGCGTACCGCCGAGTTGCCGCTGATCGTCCGGCCGGGCGGCGGGGCCGGGGCGCGGGCGGCGGGCACGCTCGCCGCCGACCCGATCGCCGCGAACCTCGGCGAACGCCGGGCGCTGCCGACCATCGCCGCCGTCGCCGGCCGGCAGCCGAAGAAGAGCGGGGCGGACTTCATCCGTACGCTGAGCGCCCGCGTCCCCGCCACGGCCGGTGCCCGGTCGGCGGACGCCGGCCCGAAGGTGTGGCTGGACCGTCGGGTGTCCGTGGCAGCCGGCACCACCGCGTTGCTTCCGGCCGCGCCGGACACCGATCGTCATCCTGACACCCGGCGGCTCGACCGGAACCTGACCCAGATCAGCGCGCACGAGGCGTGGCGGAACGGGGTCACCGGCCGGGGGAGCCGGGTCGCGGTGCTCGACACCGGCGCCGACTTCACCCACCCTGACCTGGTCGGGCAGGTGGTCGAGCGGGCCGACTTCACCGTCGAGGGCGGTGACGCGGTCGACGGGCACGGGCACGGCACCCACGTGGCGGCGACGATCGCCGGCAGCGGCGCGGGCGTACCGGGCCAACGACGCGGGGTCGCCCCCGACGCCGACCTGCTGATCGGCAAGGTCCTCACCGACGACGGCTTCGGCAGCGACTCGCAGATCATCGCCGGGATGGAGTGGGCGGCGGCGCGAGCCGACGTGGTCAACATGAGCCTCGGCGGTTGGGAGCCGAGCGACGGTACGGACCCGATGTCCCTCGCCGTCGACAACCTCACCGCCCAGCACGGCACCCTGTTCGTCGTCGCCGCCGGAAACGCCGGCCCGATCCCCGGGCAGATCTCCTCGCCGGCCGCCGCCGGCACCGCGCTCACCGTCGGCGCGGTCGACGGCGCCGACACCCTCGCCGAGTTCTCCGACCGGGGGCCGCTGGTCAACACCAAGGCCGCCAAGCCGGAACTGGTAGCCCCCGGTGTCGACATCATCGCCGCACGGGCCGCCGGTACGACCATGGGCACCCCGGTCGACGCCCGCTACACCGCCTCTTCTGGCACCTCGATGGCCGCCCCGCACGTCGCCGGTGCCGCTGCCCTGCTCGCCCAGCGGCACCCGGGGTGGCGTCCCGACCAACTCAAGGCCGCCCTGGTTGGCGCCGCCGACCCACTGTCGAATGTGGACAGCTACGCCGTGGGAGCCGGTCGGCTCGACGCCGTACGCGGACTCGGCGCGGTGGTCGCCGGGCAGGACGTGGTCGACCTCGGCATCTTCGCCTACCCGCAGTCCGGGACGGCGTCGACCAAACTGAGCTGGGTCAACAACGGCCGAAGCCCGGTCAACCTGAGACTGGGCCTGACCGTGCGGACCAACAGCGGTGTGAACGCGCCGGCCGGCGCCGCCCGGCTCTCGGCCGACCGGCTCACCGTCGGCCGGAACAGCGTCTCGACCGTGACCCTGCGGGTCGACCCGACCCGGCTGGCCGCCCAACCGGGCCTCTACACCGCGACCGTCACCGCCCGGACACCGAACGGCACCTTCGTCGCCAGCACCCCGGTCGCGTTCTTTGTCGAGCCGCGCAGCTTCGACCTGGCACTCAGTGTCACGTCACTGCCCGACGCCGGCCCCGGCATCGACCAGTGGGGCGGGGTGCGGATCGCCAGCATCGACGACCCGGCTCTCTTCAACGACTTCACCAACCTGTCCCCGACCGAGCCGGTGACGATCCGGGTCCCGGCGGGCCGGTACAGCGTCGCCGGCTACCAGGTCGAGGACAACCCGGGAACCGGACTCAGCCGCATGATCCTGGTCGGTGACCCGGACGTGATCGTCGATCGGGACACGACCCTGGTCGCCGACGCCGGCCGGGCCAGCCCGGTCAAGGCGACGCTCGACCAGGTGGCGACCGAGGCCGCCCAGGTCGGCGTCACCTACCGGCAGCGGTCGACGGACGGCACCCTGGTCAGCGAGGACTTCGCGTTCGCCTGGGGCGAGGCCGCGAAAACCTGGGGGGCCTACGCCATGCCGATGGAAAAACCCGGCATCGGCAGCTTCGAGGCGTACGCGAGTGTCAGCCTGCACGCCGCCGGCACCGTACCGACCCCGTTCGTCTACGAGCTGATCCGCGCCCTGCCGGACGGCATCCCGGCCGACCTGTCGTGGCAGGTGAGCGCGGCCGAGCAGACCCAGCTCATCCGGATCGACCAGACCTTCCACACCATGGACACGCCCGACGCGGTCACCAACCACAAGCGGTACGGCCTGACCGCCGACGGTTTCTACCTGCTCGACGCCCAGACCGTCGAGGTGGCGACCACCCGGGTCGACTACCTCACGCCCGGCTTCTCCTACGTGGACGAGGCGTTCTTCTCCGGCGCCTTCGACCTGTTCGACCCGCAGACGATGGTGGTGACCCAGGAGGCGATGCGCGAGTACCCGGCCGGCAGCCGGCAGCAGAAGACCTGGGTACGTCAACCGCTGCGCCCCGACTGGTACGACGACCCGCTGGTTTCCCCAAGCGAGTGTGTGCCGCAGCCGATCCGGCGTACGCAGAGCCTGCTGCGGGTGGACCTGGTCGAGTTGTCCGACCAGCATCAACGGTTCGACTGCATCGGCCCGTGGGACGGCTACTACGAGCTGACCACCCGCAAACTGTCCCTGCACCGCGACGGTGTGCTGATCGGCGAACAGCCGCAGTCGTACGGCGAGTTCGAGATCCCGCAGGCGGCCGGTGACTACCGGCTCACCTACGACCTGGACGCGACGCGGCTGATGACGTTGTCGAGCCGGGTCAACACCGCCTGGACGTTCCGTTCCACCGGCCCGACCGATGCCGGCAGCAGCGTTCCGGTGCCGCTGCTCTCGGTCGACTACGCCCTGCCGCTCGACGCCACGAACCACCCGACCGGCGGTGAGGCCAGCTTCACCGTGCACCAGTCGCACGGCGTGACCCGGCAGAACATCACCTCGTTCACGCTGGAGACCTCCGTCGACGACGGTGCCACCTGGCAGCCGGCGGCCGTACGACCGGGGGGTTCCGAGACCTTCACCGGCGCGCTGCCGCCGGTGTCGGCGGGACAGGCGGTGTCGTTGCGGATCACGGCGACCGGCGACGGCGGCAGCGGAATCGAACAGACGATCATCGGCGCCTACCGGGCCGGCTGACCGACACGACGGGGCCCCGGATCACGAACCGCGATCCGGGGCCCCGCGGCGCAGCAGCCCCCTGATCCGGTCGCGGAACAGGTTGACCAGGACATGCCGTACGTACGCCTCAGGTGCGTCGCGGGCTTTGGACCAGCGGCGCATCGTACGGAGCAGTGCGGTCTGCAACAGGTCCTCGGCGTGCCCACGGTCTCCGGTGAGCAGGTACGCGAGGCGGAGGAACGCTGCCGACCGCTGCTCGACGAACGTGTCGAAGCTCGGATCAACTCTCACGCAGCTAAGAACTCCACCCCCGTACGGGCGGTTGCCACGTCGGAGCGCCCCTCACGAGATCTTCGTACGGACCCAACAACCTCGATATGCAGCTTGCGTTTCTTTCGAATTGAGGCGAGGTTCGGTGCGTGGCGATTCTTCCGGACCGGCTTGACGTGCAGACGATCCTGCCCGACGCGATGGCCAGTAGCGCCGTCCTGGACCTGCTCCGGGTGCTGGGGGACCGGGAGGTGGAGGGAACGCGGGCCGAGCTGCTGGGTGCGGACGGGTCAAGCTCGGTCGAGATACCCGATGCCCTGCGCGAGGTCCTGGTCAGAGGGCTTGAGGCGCTGGCGCAGGGTTACGCGCTGACCGTGGCGCCGCAGCACACCACCCTCACCACGCAGCAGGCCGCCGAGCTCCTGGGGGTCTCGCGGCCAACGCTTACGAGGTTGCTGGACGAGGGAAAGATCCCGCACGACCGCCCGAATAGTCATCGCCGGATCAAGCTCGCGGACCTGCTGGAATACCAGCAACGGAGCCGGCGCGAGCAGCGGGAGTCACTGCACGAACTGACCATCTCCAGCATCGAGACGGGCCTCTACGACCTCGTGTTTCCCACGGACGAGCAAGATCGTGAGGAACGACCGTCGCAGCACGGATATCCCACACCAGAGTGACGGCCCCACGTAAATTGAGGATCAAGATTTGGGATCTTGGAATTTTAGCGTCGCGGGAACGACGTTGTGATTCCAAGATCCCGAATCTTGATCCTGCTTCAGGTGGGCGACGAGATGACTGGGTCGCTACTCTTCCTGGCTCCACTGTTCCGCCAGCACGTCGACCTCGGCGAGGAACGCGGCCAGCTCACTGTCTGTCCGAGGCCCGAGGAGCTTCCACAGCAGCAGCATCTCCGACTCGATGATGAGGTTCGGATCAACCGTCTCCAACGCGGTGGTGTCACCGGTGGTGGCCGAGGTGAGCAACTGTTCCGCGACCGTCGGGTTGAGGTCGAAGCCCGTACCCGCCATCTCCGTACGCGTCTCGGCGACCAGGCTGATCACTGAGGAGGTGGTCGTCGCGGGCCCGAAGTGCTGGCGTACCGCGAGGAAGAAGCCGGCGGCGACAACCAGCCCGAGCTCATCCCAGCCTTCTTCGTCGAGTTGCTCGCAGCGCCGTCGATACGCCTCCGGATCACCCTTGACCAGTTCCCGGATCAGGTCGAGGTAGCTGCTTCGATCGGTCACGCTCTTGTTCCTTTCGTTTCTTCCGCATGTTGGCGGCGTTCAGCGCGGCGGCGACGACTGCGGCTCCCGTGATGATCAGGGCCTGTGCCGCGTCGCCTGGTGCCACAGCGGGGGTTGCCTGCGGCGGTGGTTCCGGTCGAGTCGTGGTGGCGGACGTGCCCTGCGGCCGGGCCGCGCTGAGGAAATCAGTCAACTTCTTGGCCGTCTCGCCCGCAGACTCAGCATTCTGCACGACCCGCTTCGAGAAGCGGCGGAAGCTGCTCGCCGCTCGGTCGCCCTGCTCCAGAAGTTGCTCGCCCGTAGGCATGCTCTCCGGAGCGGACGACCGTGTCGGTGCTGCGCCCGGGGCGATGATGTCGACGTAGGCAGCCAGGTGACCGGCCGCCCTGGATAACAATCGTGCGACCTTGGCGGCCTTCTCGCCGGCCGCTTCGCTCTCGTCGATCGCCCGACGGATTTCTGCGTGAGTAGCGCCCACACCCGCCTGGGTGAAATTCGCATGTGCAGCGGAGATCTCGGCTTCGGTGCGGCTTGCGGAGACAGCCGCCTGGTCGAGGCGTTCGATGAGGGCGTTCAACCGCGCCACGACCTCGCCGACGTTGCTCATCCCAATGCCGTCAGGTAGTGGCTCGCACCGTCGTCGCTCGCGTCCAGACGGCGGATCGTCAACTCTGTCTCGCGGATCGCCTGCTTGAGGTTGGAGAGAGCCGCCTCCACCTCGGCATGACGGCTGTCATGGCAGGTAGCCTGCGCTTCGTCGGTTGCCTCGGCGGTGTCGGCGGCGACTTGTTCGATCATCTGCCGTGCCTGACCGATGGAGTCGCGGCCCTGTCGAAGGATCGCCTTGACGTCCTCGATGCTCACCTGTTGATCATCCGCCTTTCCTTCCCGCGCCGGGTGCGAGGCAGGACAGGTGGCAGCAGTCTTCGTACACGGGTCCACCACACAGCCGCGAAAAGACTAACGAAAGCGCTAACGGTCCGCTGTCCGCGAAATGACGCGATCCGTTCCTCGCCCGCCAGCTCGGTACGGAGAGCGACTCGCGTCACGTCGCCGAGAAACTGATCTTGCTGGAGGTGGTCGTTGAGTACCGATCAAGGGTGCGCTGGTGTGCGTCTTTGTCGTACGCGTCCGGTAGACCATGCCGGTATTGCCGAAACTCAGGAGTGATTATGTCTAAGTTGGTTGATCGTCTCATTGCCGCGGTTGACGATGATCGTCAAGACGCGGGGATCGCGTTCAACGCGGTCTATCAGCCGGTGGGCGGTCCGGGCGGGAAGATCATGCCGCCGACCTTCCCGATTCCCGATCATGAAACCCGGGCCGCGCAGCGTGAGGGACGGCTGCCGAGGCCGTACGTGTTCGAGCAGCGCCTAGTCGACGGGGAGCGGCGGGACACCGTCGTGGTGGACCAGGTGCCCTCGCAGGCCAACCGGGTCGAGGAAGCGCTGCTCGTCGCGCGTGACGGTGGCCGGTTCGACCTGCCGATGTTCGAGCTGGTCATGAAGGAGGAGGGGATCAGGCTCACCTCGCTCGACTTCCCTCACCGGTACGCGGACGCGTACCTGCGGGACAGTGAGGTTGGCGGGGTCCGGTTCGACCGCAGCGAGATCGGGCGAGAGCTGCGCTCGGCGACGGCAACCGACGTACGACCGCTTTATCGGCGGGAGCCGTACTCGTTGCTGTTCGGGGCCTGGGACTCGCACCGCAAGGGACGGTGGCCGAAGTTCGCCCGGATCTACTCGTCCACCATGTTCGGCACCGAATGGTTGGAGGGGGAGCGGCGGGCCGGACGGCTCGACCCGTCGAACCTGACCGGCGCCATCGACGACAAGACCAAGCAGGAGGGCGACTGGCGGTTCCTGCCCGAGGGCACCAAGGCCAAGGGCGGCAAGCTCAGCGAGATCGGGCACGGCCACATCGCGCCGAACACCACCCACGGCGGAGTGACGGTCCGGGAGGTACGCCGCCAGGGCTGGATCTCCCTCGCCGGGCTGGAACGGCTGCGCTTCGGGGACGCGACCGTGGAGGCGGCGACCCTGGCCAGGGCGACGCTGGCGGCGTTGGCACTCGTCGGAGACCGGTTGACGTTCGGTCGGCCGTCGCTGTGGCTGCGCTCCGGCTGCGACCTGACCAGGATCTCCGAGACGGTCTACTTCGAGCGCGACGGTGGCGAGCGGGAGCCGATCGAGGTGAGCAGCGCCGAGGCCATCGCCGCCTTCGTCGCACTACGCGACCGCGCCACGGCGGCCGGGATCGTGATGGACTCGGACGTGGTGCCGATCGCCCCGACCAGGCAGTTGGCCGACGCGATCCGCTTCGCGGTGACCTCGGCCGTCGGGGACGGGGAATAGTCCGGTGGCACTGAGTATCACCGTGCGGCTGCGCGACGGCCGCTACGACGCGGCGGACCTGGCGGACCGGATGGAGTGGCCGCCGCATCCCGCCCGACTGTTCTGCGCCCTGCTCGCCTCGGCCGAACCCGATACGTCCGCGCCGGGCTTCGCGGCCGACGACGCCGCCCTGCGCTGGTTGGAGCAGGCCGGACCACCGCTGGTGCTGGCGGACCCGGTCGACCGGGTCACCGCCTCCGTCCGGAGCGGCTTCGTGGTGACGAACGCGACCGACAGCGGAGCCGGCAGCACCCGCTGGCCGGGGCGTACGAATCGGTTGAGTACCCGGACCGGCGTGTTGCCGGCCGTTGACCAGGTGGCTTTCGTGTGGCCGGACGCGACCGCCGACGACGGGGTGCTGTGGCGACTGAGCCGGCTCGCCCGGCGGGTGCCGTACCTCGGTCGGTCGACCTCGTCGGCGGAGGTGGACGTACGGGACGAGGTGGTGGAGTCGCGGTCGTCGTGGGTGACGTACCGGCCGACCCGGCTCGGCGCGGCGGGTGCGCTGGCGCTGAGGGTGCCGTACGCCGGCTACACCGACCAGCTGCGGGCGGCGTACGCACAGGGCGAGCGGGCCTGGCAGATGTCTCGGGCCATCGACTACACCACGGGTGCCGAACCGGTGGCGGAGACGGCTGCGACCAGCGCGGACGGGCCGTACCGGGAGATGCTGGTCTGGCCGGCGGAGCGGGGTCGGGTGCCGGTCCAGGGCGACCGGCTGCTCACCGTCACCGACATTCTGCGCCGGGCGGTGCTGGACCGGGTCGCGGATCCGGTGCCACCGCAGGCGAGCGGGCACGGCGCCGACGGCCGACCGCATGTCGGCTACCTGCCGTTGCTTGACGTCGGGCACCGGCACGCCGACGGGCACCTGCTCGGGGTGGCGGTGGCGATCCCCGGTGACCTGCCGGACGCGGACCGGATCGCGGTGCTGCGGGGCCTGCTCGGCGACGATGGCGAGAACCCGATCAGGGTGCTCCGGGCCGGCGCCGAGGGAGTGTTCCGGTTCGGTGATCCGGCCGAGCCGCCGGCAACCTGGGGACTGCGTCCGGACCGGTGGATGGGGCAGGCTGCGGGTGCACGGCGCTGGGTGTCGGTGACGCCGATGATGCTGGACCGCTACCCCGGTCGGAAGGACCCGGCCGAGGTGCTGGCCGACGGTTTCGTGATCGCCGGTTATCCACGGCCGGAGTCGGTGACCGTGCTGGAGGCCCCACTCGTACGCGGCGCGGTGCGGCTGCCCCGGCGCGGCACCGTACCCGCAGGGCGGCCCCGACGCCCGTTCGTGCACTGCCGGGTCGAGTTCGCCACCCCGGTACGTGGCCCGGTCATCGCCGGGGCACTGCGTTACCTGGGCTGCGGCCTGTTCGTGCCGGAGGTGCCCGATGCCCGCTCCTGACCAGGACCAACAGACCGACCCGATCGAGCTGTTCGCCAAGTTCGTCCACGAGGTGCACGGCGACCCGACCGCCCCACCAGAGGATCACCGCAAACCGTTCCCGTGGCAGTCCGCGTTGCTGCGCCGGATTCTCACCGAGGGCCGCTGGCCGGATGTGATCGACGTACCGACCGGGCTGGGCAAGACGTCCGTGCTCGATGTGGCGGTGTTCGTGGCGGCGTTGCGCCCCGAGCTGGCGAAACGTCGTACGTTCTTCGTGGTTGACCGCCGGCTCGTGGTGGACGAGGCACACGAGCACGCCACCCGATTGCAGGAGGCGTTACGGAAGGCAGCCACTCCGGTCTGTGCCCGGGTCGCAAGAGCGTTGCGGGTCGACGGGGACGACGACGGTGAGGTGCTGACGGTTACCCGGATGCGCGGCGGTGTGACCTGGGACCGGATCTGGTTGGAACGCCCCGACCGGCACGCGATCGTCACCGGCACCATCGACCAGGTCGGCAGCCGCCTGCTGTTCCGCGGCTACGGCGTCACCGAGTACGGCCGCAGCATCGACGCCGCCCTCGTCGGCACCGACAGTCTGATCATCGTGGACGAGGCGCATCTCGCGGACGCGTTCCGCACCACCGTCACCGCCGCGCTCGACCTGGACCGGTGGCCGCTGGAACTCGGCAACCAGCCAACGAAGGCAAAGCCGACCCTGGTCACCATGTCGGCCACCACCTCGAAGGACGGCACCGACGGAACCGGTCGGGAGATCACCGTGCACGGCATCAGCAAAGCCGACGAGGAGGACGAGGTAGCCAGGCGTCGGCTGTGGGCGCGGAAGCGGCTGCGGCTGGTCGAGGTACCGACGACGAAGAAGAAGGCGAACGCTGACGTACCCCGGGCCTTGGCCGACCTGGCGTTGCACCTGGCGCCGCAGGGTGTGGTCGGGGTGGTGGTCAACACCGTGTCCCGCGCCCGCGCGGTGTTCGAACTGCTCGACGGCCAGGTGGAGGCGATCCTGCTGACCGGCCGCAGCCGGCCCGTCGACCGGGAACTCCTGCTCGCCCGCTACTACGGGCGGATCAAGGTCGGGCGCGACTATGACGACCGGCGGCCGTTCGTCATCATCGCCACCCAGACGATCGAGGTCGGGGCGAACATCGACCTGGACGCACTGGTCACCGAGTCGGCGTCGCTGGCGGCCCTGGTCCAGCGACTCGGCCGGCTCAACCGGCTCGGGCTCCGCGACGTCCCGGCACCGGCCTACGTCGTGCACGACAGCACCGTGGACGCGGAGGACTACGTCTACCGGGAAGCCCGCCTCGCCACCTGGCAGTGGCTCGCTGGTCAGGCACCGGTCGGCACGGTGAAGAACCTCGCGGCGGCCGAGAGCGGGCTGAATGCCGCGCCCGCCGCGCTGCGCACCCTGGCCGCCGCCGCACCACCGGAGACGGGCAGGGTACGGGAGGAGGTGGTGCCGTACCTGTTCCCGGCGACCCTGGACACCTGGACGCGTACGTCTCCGGTGCCGCATCCGGATCCGCCGGTCGCGCCGTACCTGCACGGCCTCGTTGACGAGGTTCCGCCGGTCACCGTCGTCTGGCGCACCGGAATGCCGTCCGAGCAGCCGGAACGTTGGTCGGCGGTGGTCGACCTCGTCCAGCCGGTGACGGAGGAGACGATTGACATCCCGGTCCGCGAGGTGCGCCGCTGGCTGCTGGAAGAGACCGACGCGGAGCCGGTTGCCGACATCGACGTACCGGAGCCGACCGAGGTCGAGGAATCCGGGACGGCGGCCCAGCCGGTGCCGCCCGCGCGGCAACGGGCACCGCGCTCACGCGACGAGCGCGGTCACCCACGGGTGTTGCGTTACCCGCGCCGGGGCGACGGCGAGGTGATCATCGCCCAGCAGATCCGGCCCGGTGACACGATCGTGGTGCCGGTCGAATACGGCGGCTGTGACCGCTTCGGCTGGCACCCGGACAGTGAAACCCCTGTGGTCGACGTGGCGGACCTGGCCGACCGGCGACGCGGCCCGATCCTGCGGGTCGGCCCGCACCTGCGGAAACTCGCCGCCTACCTCACCGTGCCGACCCCGGCCGCCGACTCCGAACCCACATCCGACCCATCGGGTACGGAAACCAGCGCGCCCGACCAACGCGACGCGCTCAACAACCTGCTCGCCTTCGCCATCACCGACCCGGACGCGGACAAACCCCACGGGTACGCGGACCGGCTGAACGCCGTTGCCGACAGCCTGGCGGACGACAACCCGTTGGGCCAGGCACTGCGCTCACTGCTCAGGCCCGACCCGTCAGACAAGCAGACTGAGCAGGAAAAACTCTCCAAGCTCACGGTGACGCCGACCCGGCAACTCGACCCCACGACCGGGAAGTTCTGGATCCCCGAGTTCCCGATCGTGCTGTCTGCCGACCGCCGCCGCCAGGCCGACGACGACTCGGAAACCGGCAGCTCCAGCACCGCCTATCCGGGTCGCCGCATCGGCCTCGTCCCTCATCAGGAGGCGGTGGCCGCCCGTGCCGGTGAAATGGCCGAACACCTCGGGTTGAATCCCCGGCTAGCGGAAAGCGTCAGGATCGCCGCGCTCTGGCACGACGAGGGAAAACGCGACATCCGGTTCCAGACCATGTTGCATGGGGGGCGCCGCGCCGCAGCCGAGTTGGCAAGGGAACCGTTGGCCAAGTCGGGAATCGACCCAACCAACCTGGCGGAGCGCCGCCGCGCCCGCAGAGCCGCGAAGTATCCGCCAGGGATGCGGCACGAGGCGTTGTCCGCGCGGATTGCCGCACTGCGTCTGGCCGAGCACCCGAAGGAAGTGGATCCGGCGCTGGTCCTGCACCTGATCGCCAGCCATCACGGGCGCAGCCGTGGCCTGCTGCCACCCGCTGTGGACCCTGAACCGGTGAAGGTTGTCGTGCCAGGACTACCGGTCCTCAGCACTGAGGAGACGGTCGAGTGGCAGTCGCCGACCCAGTTCGACCAGCTCAACTCCGAGTACGGCCGCTGGGGGCTGGCACTGCTGGAAACCGTCGTACGTCTGGCCGACATCTGGTGTTCGGCGCGGGACGAGGAGGTTCGCTCATGACGTACACGGTGGAGTTGGCGGCACTCGACGGCCGGGACGCGCTCGGCTTCCTGGCGTCGCTCGGCGTGGTGCGGCTGTTGCGCGACGAAGCGCGGGTCGACGCGCGGCTGTCCTACGACGAGACCAGCGGCTGCGCACTGCTGCACAGCCCGCTCGCCACCGTCGAGGAAATCGTGGACGCCCTGGTACGCGTGATCGGCACGATCCCCGACGGCGGCGTCATCCCCGGCGTACCGCCGATCTTCCCGCTTTCGAAGATTGGCGTCGCACCTGACCCGATGCGGGTGCCACGCGAGGAGTTCCGGACACTCGTCAGCGACCTGGTCAGCAGGCATCCTGAGTCGGCGTTGAGCCGTTGGCTTTCGGCGCTGGTGACCGATCTCGCGGTTGACGGGAAGGGGCGGGCGGCGCTCACCCCGTTCTGCGCGCCGGCCGGACAGCAAAGCCTCCGGTCGTTCTTCAGTAAGCCACTCGAAGAGGTACGGAAGGACCCGCCGACCTTGATCCGGGAGGCACTGACCCGGTGGCGGCGGGTCGACGGTTACACCGGTGAATACCTCGACTACCGGGTGCTGCGTAGCGCCGCCGACCATCCGAGCGGGGTGTCGGTCGAGGCTGGCGTACCGGGCGCGACCTGGCTCGCCATCATGGCCCTACCGTTGCTGCGCCTGACCGGAAACGGCAGCACCGTCCAGGCCACGCTCTGGCACACCGTCCCCGGTCGACGGCAACCCGTCATGACCTGGCCCCTCTGGAGGCAACCACTCGACACGACCGGGATCACGACCCTCCTGGAACATCCCGACGTACGTCCGGGAGCCGTCGCCAAGGAGGTCACCGTGAGCCGGAGCTGCTGGCAGCCGCTCGGCGTGTTCGCCGTCGCCGGGGCAGCCCGACGCCCAATCGAGGGCCGCAAGTCAGCCGGCGTCCTAGCCCCGATCCCGATCCGCACCACCACCACCCGATAGGCCCTCCGGCCACAAGAGCCCAACAGCTCGTACGCGAGCGACCGTCGCTTGACAATTGCATAGCTTGTCCGATTTGTTCTCGCACCTCGGAACCCTAGGCTCACACGATTTCCCTGGGAGGTTCCGAACCAAGATTTACGGACAAGGCGGTTGAATCGAACAAAGGCCCCGTAGATCCATGCTGGTGAGCATCTATATGTGCAGCTCACGAAGCCTCACGCCGGTCGTTCGCGATCGGCCTCCATTGCGACTCCTTGGGAGGGGAAACCCGACCATAGCAGAAAGGCCCTCACGCCGGTCGTTCGCGATCGGCCTCCATTGCGACCGCCCAATTGATGTAGTCATCATCGGTCGGACCGGCTCACGCCGGTCGTTCGCGATCGGCCTCCATTGCGACAGGGTGCTCCACGCGCTGGAAGTAGAGAGTCTCGCCCCTCACGCCGGTCGTTCGCGATCGGCCTCCATTGCGACTCGTCGGCGCCGGCCGCCGCCGCGTCCAGGTCGTCAACTCACGCCGGTCGTTCGCGATCGGCCTCCATTGCGACCACGATGGCGAAGTCCTGCTGACCCTCACCCATGTGCTCACGCCGGTCGTTCGCGATCGGCCTCCATTGCGACGTAAATGTGTCCGCCTAGATAGACGTGGTCGTAACCACTCACGCCGGTCGTTCGCGATCGGCCTCCATTGCGACTGCGAACGGATTGGGCGTCCCTGATCGAGACCGCATACTCACGCCGGTCGTTCGCGATCGGCCTCCATTGCGACTCGCTGATGGACAGTTGTCCGCGGTACAGCGCCTCACCTCACGCCGGTCGTTCGCGATCGGCCTCCATTGCGACTCCACCGACCTGATCAACGGGCTCCGCAACGGGGACCGCTCACGCCGGTCGTTCGCGATCGGCCTCCATTGCGACACTGCCCCGGCGGCCGTGGTGGAGCCGGGGGCGGGTCTCACGCCGGTCGTTCGCGATCGGCCTCCATTGCGACCCGGTCGCGCCGCTGGCCGACCACATCAGCCGGTTGCTCACGCCGGTCGTTCGCGATCGGCCTCCATTGCGACGCCGGCACCATCGGGGTGCCCCGCGACCGGTTCCGGCTCCTCACGCCGGTCGTTCGCGATCGGCCTCCATTGCGACGGTTGCTCGCCCGGCAACAACGACTCGGCGGGCCGTCCTCACGCCGGTCGTTCGCGATCGGCCTCCATTGCGACCCCATCCCGACCCCAGGCCGAGGTCCCACCGGGCACTCACGCCGGTCGTTCGCGATCGGCCTCCATTGCGACGCCGACGTGAGGACCAGGCCCTCGTTGTCCGGGACGCCTCACGCCGGTCGTTCGCGATCGGCCTCCATTGCGACATGGAGATCTGCGCCCAACTGGCCCAGTACGCCAACGCCCTCACGCCGGTCGTTCGCGATCGGCCTCCATTGCGACGGTCAGGCTTGATCTCTCCGCGGGGCACGCCGCCCCCGAACTCACGCCGGTCGTTCGCGATCGGCCTCCATTGCGACTCGGCGGTGGGCTGGGGCAGCAGGGACAGGAACAGGCTCACGCCGGTCGTTCGCGATCGGCCTCCATTGCGACGCCCGGGCCCTGGAGGACCAGTTCGGTGGACGCTTCGATCACGCCGGTCGTTCGCGATCGGCCTCCATTGCGACAGCAGCCAGGACAGCAGCCACCACGCCACCAGCGGAACTCACGCCGGTCGTTCGCGATCGGCCTCCATTGCGACTCGCGACTCATTCGATGGTCGAACACGGTTGCCGTCCTCACGCCGGTCGTTCGCGATCGGCCTCCATTGCGACCAACAGGCACGGGACCGCATCGGTGAGTTCGGCGACAACTCACGCCGGTCGTTCGCGATCGGCCTCCATTGCGACACGACGTTTGGGATACGGTCCTAGACCGACCGCACCTCACGCCGGTCGTTCGCGATCGGCCTCCATTGCGACACGGCCGGGAGCTGCCCGACGCCAACGAACAGGAACTCACGCCGGTCGTTCGCGATCGGCCTCCATTGCGACCAGCACTGCCGACCGACGTACGCGGCCGGGATGTAGCTCACGCCGGTCGTTCGCGATCGGCCTCCATTGCGACGCGCCTATCTGGCGATTGCGTGCGTGCTTGGAAACCGTCTCACGCCGGTCGTTCGCGATCGGCCTCCATTGCGACAACCGACCGCTGGCGTTGAGCGGTCCGGCCACGTCCACTCACGCCGGTCGTTCGCGATCGGCCTCCATTGCGACTCCACCACGGCCCTGCGGAAGATCCACGCCGACCCGACTCACGCCGGGTCGTTCGCGATCGGCCTCCATTGCGACGAGTGGCCCGCCGGCGTGAAGAAGAAGTACCCGCTGGAGCTCACGCCGGTCGTTCGCGATCGGCCTCCATTGCGACATCACCATCCACCGGGGCGGGCCACTGCGTACGTTGACCTCACGCCGGTCGTTCGCGATCGGCCTCCATTGCGACGCCAACAGCCGCCTCGACGTGATGATCGCGGACGCCTCACGCCGGTCGTTCGCGATCGGCCTCCATTGCGACGCCGACGTGCTGACGGACCTGGACGACGCCGAGCCGATCTCACGCCGGTCGTTCGCGATCGGCCTCCATTGCGACATCGCGCTCGCGACCGCGGCGACCGGGTCCGCGACGCTCACGCCGGTCGTTCGCGATCGGCCTCCATTGCGACCAGGTGTCGCCGAACCTGATGACCTGCTTGGTGGCAACTCACGCCGGTCGTTCGCGGTCGGCCTCCATTGCGACGCCAGCCGCAGGGCGGTCAGCAGGTGCCGCTGGGCCAGCTCACGCCGGTCGTTCGCGATCGGCCTCCATTGCGACTACGGTCAGGCGAGCACGCCGAGTGGTGCGCTGCCGACTCACGCCGAACGTTTGTGATCGGCCTCCATTGCGACTTCGACATCGAGACAATCGGCTTGGATTCGGAGCGGCTCACGCCGGTTGTTCGTGACCGGCCTCCATTGCGCTCTGACCACAGGTGTCACGTTCAACGATCGAACGTCGGGTGCCGGTAGGCGCCAACCTGCGACCTTGGGATTAGAAGTCCCCTGGTCCGGGGAGGCGATCGACCGAACGATCGAGACCGCTCGTGGGTCTAGAACACCCTCCGCCGCCAGCGTGCCGTTGGGTCGTCTACCGGTGATCTACTTGGTCGAGTGGTCGGCGACGTACGTGCCTCGGCCTGGTTGGCCGATGATGAGGTCGCGGTCGTGTAGTAGCGACAGGGCGCGGTGGACTGTTCCGGGGCTGACGCCGTACTGGTCGGCGAGCTGTGAGGTGGAGGGCAGCTTGTCGCCAGGGGCAAGCTCGCCACTCTTGATCTTCGCGGTGATCTCGTTGGCGATCACGCGGAATGGTGCTGCTGCGGTTGGCATAGAGGTGTCTCCGGTCGGTTCGGCACCTCTGATCTTGCCCTAGTTACTCCAGTTACTGCAATAGGTTGCCGTCCTCCTCGATGGGGTAGACCTACTCGATATAGTCGGGTAGGTTCTTCCCCATCTCCTCCGGTCGGTTCGGCAAATCGACGGAGGGTGGCGACCCGGCTGGACTTCTCCGGCGCTCCGGCCGGGTCGCCTTCCACTCCCGATGGAAGGTGGCTGGCACGTGCGCGTACTGCTTCGACTTCTCTCGTTTTGGCGGCGGCGGCCGGTTGCGGCCGTGGTGGTGGCTCCGGCTGTGCGGCCGAGGCCGATCAGTTGGGTACGGGCGGCGAGCAACCAGGCGAGCGGCTACTACCGGACGGCGACGTACCCGCCGTTGAGTGAGGGGCAGGTGCGGGACCGGCAGTTTTCGCTCCGGCGGTACGGCCTGGACCCCGACGAGGTGCGCGTCTTCCTGCACCGGGTCGCCAACGAGCTGAACGCGCTACAGGGCGAGCTGGCCTACACCCGCGAGGAGAACATCCGGATCAAGAACCAGTTGCGGGACTGGCAGTCCCGGTTCCACCCCGGAGTACGGGTGTGAGCAGCGCAGACGCCGACCCCGACCGGTACGTCATCCACCTGCCCGTCACCGCGCTCGACCTGCCCGCTGCCCTCAACCTGGCCCGCGTACTCGCCCGTTCGGTGAGCTTCCTGCCGGAGATCGACTCCACCGGTGCGGAAGTGTCCGAAGAGGCCAATCAGAACACCCGCCACCAGGTCTTCTGCGATCGCCGCACCGGGGGCGAGTCGCGCCGGTGCGGGAAGGCTGCGGCGCACTCCGGTGAGTGCCGATGAGTGCCGCCCCGATCGTCGTCACCTGCGTCGGCTGCGACGGCCTGACCTTCAAGCTCACCGAATGCTCGTGCCGTGACGGCGGCGGCGACGAGTCCCCGGCGGCGGAGACGACAGCCGCAGGATTCCCGGAGTGCGAGCTGTGCCGGGGCACCGGCACGACCGCCCAACCGTGCGTCGACTGCGCCCAGCGTGGCAAACTCCGCGCCCAACTCGTACTCACCGTCGCGAACCGGGGGACCGGTGCGGTCGCCTCCGTTGACGTGGTGCCGGGGCTGGTGCAGGCGACGCCCTCACCGTACGGCGGTTGGCGTTTGCCCTTGTTTCCGCTGGTCAGTGAGCTGGCGAAGCGGACCGGGACGGCGGTGGGCAGCCTGCGGGAGGTGGACCGGCCGGAGCGGCGACTCGACCCGGACGGCGAGCTGAGTCTGCACCTGCCCCGAGCGTGGCAGCCCGAACTGCCCGAGCACGAACGCCTCGCGCTCGAAGCGACCGCGCTCGCCGGCCTCACCCGACACCCGTGGTGGGTCTACCTCGGCGACTCGACCGACTCCGGCCCACCCGACCACGGCAAGCTGCTGGCCCAACTCTGCCGGGCCGCCGACCTGCTCTGCCTCGACCTGGTGATCGAGGCCCGAAAAGCATCCGGCGACCGTCTGACCTGGGACATTCGCTTCGAACTGCCGGGCTCGCCGATCCCGATCAACACCCACGGGTACGCACGCGACCTGCTCGCCGCGATCGAGTGCACCACGATCGCCGACGCGGTCTACGGTCTCGCCGAGCGTTGCGCGACCGCCCCGGCGCATTTCCTCACCCCGTCGACCCAGCCCGACCGGAAGGTCGGCGAACCCGATGTCGACCAGCTCGAACGGCGGATCATGCGGGACTGTGCCGACGACGACAACGCTGGCGCACGGGCGACCTGGCGGGACCGGAACTGGTGGCACGCCAGCCTGCGCGGCGGCGGAAACGGCGTGACCGTGGGCTGGGAACCGCGACCGCCGGCCTACCTCGGCGACCCGATCCCGAGCGTGACCTGCCCGGACTGTCACGGCACCGGCGTCAACCGGCACGGCACCCGCCGCTGCCTCACCTGCGCCGGTCGGCGTCGCGTGTACCAGGGCGCGGTGGTCATCCTGACCGACCTGGGGGACCGGACCATCTGGCTCAACTGGCGCCCGGACGACACCACCACCTCCCGAAACGGTCACCTCGGGGCCGGCACGGTGGTGGCGCGGGAGGCGGCGGGGCAACCGATCGTGCAGCTCGGCACCCGGCACCGGCTCGGCTCGTGGGTCGGACTCTTCGGACGCGGGCCGGAGGCGTTGACCGAGTTCGACAGCGGTCATGCCATCGAGCACGGACTGTGCCACGGGCTGGTCACCCTGCCGGACCCGGCCACCGACCCGCTCGACCGGTACCTGGCGCTCGCCGCCCGGGGACGCCCCGGAGCCAGGGTGCTGATCCAGGTGACAACGTGGTCCGAACTTTCCCTCGGGCAGCTCGCCCGGCTGGTCAACGGCCTCGGGCTCGCGCTCCGGGTCACCGCCGAAGACCTTTCGCCGTACGCGGACGACCTGGCGAAGGTGCAGGGGATGCGCTGGCAGGCGGCGGCACTCGACCCCGACGACACCAGCGATCCGCTCTTTCCGCCGTTGGAGCAGAGCGTGCCCGAGGCGGTTGACCACTGCCTGCGTTACCTGGGCTCGGCCCTGCGTGCCGCCGTACCCGTCGACCCGGCCCAGCCGCTCCGGGTGCCGCAACAACTCGCGCCCGAGGTGGAGCCGATCGAGCCGGAGTTGTCCCTGCGGGAGCTGGCCCGGAACCATCCCGGCGAGCCGGTCTCGGTCCGGCTGGACCCGAACCGGAGCGACGGCCACGGCCCGTACGCGTAACGCCGGAAGGCCGCGACGGGCGATCTTCCACCAGCGCTCAGTCTTCGGCTTCGGTGTCCCAGACGCCGGTCCGGGCGGTGTCGTGGACGTAGTCGCGGAAGTCTCTCGGCGCCCGCCCGAGCGCCCGTTGGACGCCGTCGGTGGCGGCGGCGTTGCGGCCGTCGAAGAGGGCGGCGAACAGGTCGGCGAGGAATTCGGCCTCCTCGACCGGCACACCGTCCTGCGCCATGGTGGCGGCGAACTGCTCGGTCGTGACGGGCTCGTAGCGTACGGGTCGGCCCGAGGCGGTCGCGATCTCGGCGACCGCCTCGGCGAAGGTCAGCGAGCGCGGTCCCGAGACCTCGTAGACCTGCCCGGCATGGTCCGGCTCGGTCAGAGCGGCGGCTGCGACGTCGGCCACGTCTTCGGCGTCGACGAACGGCTCGGCCACATCTCCGGCGGGGAGGGGAACCGACCCGTCGCGGACCGGACCCAGCCAGTACCCCTCGTTGAAGTCCTGGTTGAACACCGAGGAGCGCACCACCGTCCATTCCCACGGATGGCGTTGCAGCACCTTTTCGCAGCGCTGCGCCATCGGCTCGTTGCGGCCCGACAGCAGCACCACCCGTCGGACTCCCATGGTGGTCGCGAGGTCGCCGAAGGCGGTGATGTCGTCGGCGGCCTGCGGTGCGCCGATGTCCGGAAGGTAGGCCAGGTAGACGGCGTCGACGTCGGCCAGGGCGGCGTTCCAGGTCTCGCGGTCGGACCAGTCGAACGGCGGGTCGCCGGCCCGTGAGCCGACCCGAACGGGAAGGCCGCGATCGGTCAGCCGCTGCACCACGCGGCGACCGGTCTTGCCGGTGCCGCAGGTGACGAGGGTCAGTCGCTGGTGTTGTCCGCTCTGCTGCGGTGAGTGGAGGTTCATGCATCCAGTGAAGTCTCACCGCGCTGGAGTCTCCATGGTCAAGGGGCTCGATTTCATGCGTGTGCGTCTAGGGTGTGGGTATGGATGCGTTGACGCGCCTGCTCGACGGACCACGGGGCGGTGGGGCGTACCTGATCCGGGCGCGGATGGAGCCCCCGTGGGGCGTACGGATTCAGGATCGGGCGCCGGTCGGTCTGCTGGCGGTGCTCCAGGGCACGGCGTGGGTCTCGGACAGCACGGGACAGTCGATGAGCCTGAGGCAGGGTGACGTCGCGGTGCTCCGCGGACCGGACGAATTCACCGTCACCGACGAACCGTCGACCCAGCCCGAGGTCATCCTGCACCCGGGACTGCGTTGCACCAGCCCGGACGGGGTGGAGATCACCGAGCGGCTTTCCCTCGGCCCGCGTCTGTGGGGTAACAGCGCGGATGGCTCGACCACGCTGTTACTGGGCTGTCAGCAGCTACACGGCGAGGTCAGCAAGAGGCTCCTCGCCGCGCTGCCCACGATGCTCAGCCTTCCCGAGGCCGAACTCGACCCTCCGTTGATCCCGCTGCTGGCCGACGAGATGGCCAAGGACGGCCCCGGCCAGGGTGCGGTGCTCGACCGGCTCTTCGACCTGGTCTTCGCCGCCGTCCTGAGGACCTGGTTCTGCCGCGACGTGGCTCAGGGACCTGCCTGGTACCGGGCGTACGGCGATCCCGTCGTCGCCCACGCGCTGCGTCTGCTGCACGAGGAACCCGCCCGCCCGTGGACCGTCGCCGACCTCGCCGCGAGCGTCAACGTCTCCCGGTCGGCCTTGGCGAAGCGGTTCACCGAGACCGTCGGGGAGGCGCCGATGGCCTACCTGACCGGGTGGCGCCTCGCCCTGGCGGCGGACCGGGTGCGCGATCGTGGCGCCACCCTGGAGGCGGTGGCCCGCGAGGTCGGCTACGGCAGCGGCTTCGCCCTCAGCGCCGCCTTCAAACGAGAACGCGGCATCAGCCCGAAGGAGCACCGCGCCCAGATGACCACGACAACGTGACCGCTCTGAACAGGTCGAACCGGCGCCGCCGCCCCGTCCGCTGACCTCGGCGCATCTCCGTTCCGGGCTCTGTCGGATCGCCGCAGCCACGTACGCGCGGACGAAGGGCTCCGGCCCCGACACCCGACAAACCGTCCGGGACCTTCCACGTCGCCGGCCGGCGCCACACAGGGCGGAACCAGTTCGAGTC
Organism: Micromonospora sp. NPDC049529; assembly: GCF_055586685.1. Classification (NCBI taxonomy): domain Bacteria; kingdom Bacillati; phylum Actinomycetota; class Actinomycetes; order Micromonosporales; family Micromonosporaceae; genus Micromonospora; species Micromonospora sp. NPDC049529. The sequence goes on along the minus strand of NZ_JBVJHT010000013.1, from coordinate 36,415 downwards.
CGTCGAAGATGGCGGCGAACTCGGACCTCCGGCGGTGCCGGCCGGGCCGACGAACAGGCTGGCTCCTACGGCGCCTCGCCGACGATTACGGCGTCACCACGATCTTGCCCGTCGGCGTTCCCTTCTCCAGGTACCGATGCGCCTCGACGATGTCGTCCAACGCGAACACCCGGTCCACCGCCGGCTGCAGCACGCCGGCGCGGACACCGGCGGCCAGGAACGCGGCAACGCGCCGGACGGTCACCGGGTCGACCATGTCCGCGAAAGCCATGTAGCGGTAGATGGTCAGCGACGGATTCGCCGGGAACGACGCCGGCCGTGGGTCCAGCCAGCCCACCGTGGCCAAGGTGCCGCCGAGCTTCGCCGCCAGCGACAGTTCGGCCAGGCCCGGGCCCATGACGGCGTCCAGGATGATGTCGGCGCCCACCCCACCGGTGTGCCGCCGGGTGGCCTCCCCGATGTCCTCCCGGTCGGTGGCGATCACCGCAGCGGCTCCGGCGACCAACAGGCTCTCCACCTTGGCGCTCTGCCGGGTGACCGCGATCGGCACGGCGCCGATCTGGTTGGCGATCTGGATCGCGGCCCGCCCGACACCGCCCGACGCCGCAGTGATCAGGACCCGGTCCCCGGGCCGCATCCCGGCCCTCTCGACCAACGCGCCGTAGGCGGTGAAGTACGACACCCAGAGCGCCGCCGCACCGACGGGCTCCAGCCCGGCGGGCCGTGGCACCACCCGGTCGGCGAGCAGCGTGGTGTACTCGGCGTACGCACCCCTGGTCTCGAAGTCGGGTATCGCACCGAGGATGACCGGGTCGCCGACGGCCAGCCCGGTCACCCCGGACCCGAGCGCGTCGATCACACCGGTCCCCTCGACGCCCAGCCGCGCGTGCGGCAACTGCACGGGCCGCGGAGACTGCCCGGCCCGGACCATCTGGTCGAGCGGGTTGACGGCGAAGGCCTCGATCCGTACGCGTACCTCGCCGGCTGCGGGCTCGACGACCGGCTCGTCGACGACGCGCAGAACGTCCGGACCGCCGGTCTCGTCGAACACGACTACTCGTGGCATGGATGGCTCCTTGTGCTCCTGATGGGCTTCACCGGGAAACGCTACGGAGCCGATAGGAACCCGCTGGTACCTTTTGACCTTGTGCACAACGCCCCCGGCCAGGTTTTCCTCGCCGACTGCCCCACCCGCCTAGCCGTCGAGATCATCGCCGAGAAGTGGGCGGTGATCGTGCTGTTCGCGCTCAGCCTGGAACCCCGGCGCCCCGGCGACCTGGCCCAACTCATCGGCGGCATCTCCCACAAGGTCCTCACCCAGACCCTGCGCCGCCTACAGGCATACGGCCTGGTCGAACGCCACTCCTACGCCGAGGCGCCCCCACGCGTCGAGTACAGCCTCACCCAACTCGGACAGACCCTGGTCGAGCCGATCCAGGTCCTGACCGACTGGGCCCGAGAGAACGGCGAAGCCGTCGTCGACTTCCAGGAACAGAACGAACTCTGAACCAACCAGCCCCATCGAGGAGGTAGAGGCGACGCTGCCGGCCGAGCGCCCCGCGCGCCCCCTTGCCGAGACGGGCTCGGTGGCGGCGATCCGTACCTGGATCTGTCCCGGACCGGACCGGGCACGGGCACGTCCGCGATCGTGTACGGCCTCCGCCCGCAGGGCGCCCACCCGCTGCCGCACCCGCCGCCGACGACACCCTGACGCCGGCGGTAGCAGGGGCAACCGAATGGTCACGCCCGACACCTGCCGGGGCGAAGTCATGGGCGGTGAGGTCGATCGATCGGACACCGGCTGTCTGATCAGGCCACCCGACCAGTGTTACTTATGGGTTTCGCCCACATAGCCCGTGCGTGACGTCACTCCTAGCGTGAGCCGACAAACAAGTTACCCACTACTCCCTCACGTGGAGCCATACATGACGGTCCGGACCACCCGGCGAACGCTCGTCGCAGCCGCCAGTCTGATGGCCGTGGCGCTCGCCGCCGCGGCATGTGGCAGCCCGCAGGACACCGCCACCGGGGGCGGCGACTCCAACACCACCCCGGTCAAGGTCGGCCTGGTCTACTCCCAGTCCGGCGCGCTGGCCAGCTACGGCAAGCAGTACATCGAGGGCTTCAAGGCCGGTCTGTCGTACGCGACCAAGGGCACCAACAAGATCGGTGACCGGCCGGTCGAGGTGACCGAGGTCGACGACGCCGGTGACCCGGCCAAGGCGGTCTCCGCCGCCAAGGACCTGATCGGCAAGGGCGCGAAGATCATCGCTGGTTCGACCGCCTCCGGTGTCGCGCTCCAGGTCGCCCCGATCGCCGCCCAGAACAAGACGCTCTTCATCTCCGGCCCGGCCGCCACCGACGGGGTCACCGGGGTCAACAAGTACACGTTCCGCTCCGGCCGGCAGTCGTACCAGGACGTGGTCACCGCGAAGTCGTTCATCGGCGACGCCACCGGCAAGAAGGTCGTCGTCTTCGCCCAGGACAGCGCCTTCGGCAAGAGCAACGAGGCAGCCGTACAGGCGGTCATCGGCGGGGCGGGCGCCACCGTGAGCAGCGTGCTCGCCCCGGCCAGCGCCACCGAGTTCACCCCGTTCGCCAGCCAGATCAGCGCCGCCAAGCCCGACCTGCTCTTCGTCGCCTGGGCCGGCACCACCGCCCCGGCGATGTGGCAGACCCTCGACCAGCAGGGCGTACTCGCCGCCACCACGGTCGTCACCGGGCTCGACATCCGCGCCTCGTGGGCCACCTTCGGCGCCGCCGGCACGAAGATCTCGTTCCTGTCGCACTTCTTCGACGGCGCCGTCGACAACGAGGCCACCAAGGCGCTCAAGGCCGGCGTACCCGGCGGAACCCTCGACCTGTTCCACCCGGACGGCTTCACCGCCGCCCAGATGGTGGTCCGGGCCGCGACCGAGGGCGGCGACGACGTCGACAAGATGGTCACCGCCCTCGAAGGGTGGAGCTTCGACGGAGTCAAGGGCAAGAACACCGTCCGCGCCGCCGACCACGCCCTGCTCCAGCCGATGTTCCAGGCCAAGCTCACCGGCAGCGGCGACCAGCTCAAGGCAGAACTCCAGAAGGCTCTGACCAGCGACGAGACGGCGCCGCCTGCGGTAGCCATGAAGGGCTGAGTGAAGTAGTGCTGGCCACCCGAGGCCTCAGTTGGCGAATCGGCGAAGTCGCCATCGTCGACGACGTCTCCTTCGACCTGGCGCCGGGAGAGTTCCTCGGCGTGATCGGGCCGAACGGAGCGGGCAAGACGTCCCTGTTCAACCTGATCTCCGGGCTGCGGCGCCCCACCGAGGGGCAGGTGCTGCTGCACGGACAGGACATCAGCGGGCTCCCGCCGCACCGGCGGGCCGGCCTCGGGCTCGGCCGCACCTTCCAGTCGTCGTCGGTGTTCGGCTCGCTCGACGTGCGGGAGAACGTGCGGCTCGCCGTACAGGCGCATCGTGGCGGGTCGATGAAGCTGTGGCGGCGGGCGGCGGCCGACAAGGACGTGGCCGCCGCCGCCGACGCGGCGCTGCACCGGGTCGGCCTCAGCCACCGGGGTACGGCACTCGCCGGCACCCTCGCCCACGGCGAGAAACGCAAACTCGAAATCGCGCTCCTGCTCGCCGGGGAACCGAAGGTCATGCTGCTCGACGAGCCGATGGCCGGGGTCAGCGCCGAGGACGTGCCCGAACTCGTCGCCGTCATCCGGTCCCTGACCGGCGACAGCGGCCGATCGGTGCTGATGGTCGAGCACCACATGGACGTGATCCTGGAACTCGCCGACCGGATCGCCGTCATGCACCACGGCGCGCTGCTCGCCATCGACACCCCGGACACCGTCATGGCGAACGCCACCGTGCAAGAGGCGTACCTGGGGGAGTCACTATGAGCGACGCTGCACCCATCCTGACCGTCGAGGACCTGTCGGTACGGATCGCCGGGCTGCACATCCTCCAGGGCGTCTCCTTCACGGTGGCACCGACCGGGGTGACCGTGCTGCTCGGGCGCAACGGGGTCGGCAAGACCACCACCCTGCGCGCCATCATCGGCCTCACCCCGCGCAACGGCGAGGTGAGCGGCAGCATCCGTACCGGCGACCGCAGCCTCACCGGGCAGCAGACGCACAAACTCGTCCGGGGCGGGCTCGGTTACGTACCCGAGGACCGGTGCGTGTTCGCCGGCCTCACCGTCAGCGAGAACCTGCGGCTCGCCGAACAGCGCGGCACGAAACCGGCGTACGACAAGGTCTACGAACTCTTCCCGGAGCTGGACCGGCGCGGACGGCAACGGGCCGGTTCGCTCTCCGGTGGCCAGCAGCAGATGCTCGCCATCGGCCGGGTCCTGCTCAACGACAACAAACTGCTGCTGGTCGACGAGCCGACCAAGGGGCTCGCCCCGAAGGTCGTCACCGAGGTCGCCGAGGTGCTCGAACGGGTCGCCGTCACCGTCCCGGTGCTGCTCGTCGAACAGAACCTCGCCGTCGTACGCCGGCTCGCCGAGTCCGCGATCGTGCTCGACGCCGGCCGGGTCGCCTGGACCGGCGGCGCCCGTCAACTGCTGGAGGAGCCGGATCTGACCAAGAACCTGCTCGGAGTCGGATCGTCGGGGGTACACGCCTGATGGGCACCATCGTGCTGTTGACGCTGACCGGGCTCGGCCTGGCCGCGCTCTACTTCCTCGTCGCCGCCGGGCTGTCGCTGGTGTTCGGCCTCGCCGACGTACTCAACTTCGCCCACGGGCTGTTCCTCTCCGTGGGCGCGTACGGCACCTGGTGGGCGGCGAACCACCTGCCCGGCGCCGGGCCGGGCGGTTTCGGCTTCGTGCTCGCCGTTGCCTTCGGGGTGGCCGTCGGAGCGCTGGTCGGAGCACTGGTCGAACTCGTCATGATCCGACCGCTCTACTCGCGCAACATCGAACAGGTGCTGGTCACCGTCGGCCTGTCGCTGGCCGGGGTGGCGCTGCTCCAGGCAACCTGGGGCGCCGACCCGCGCGACTTCCCGCGCCCCGACTGGGCCCGGCAGGTGACCGTGGTGCTCGGTGCGAAGGTGCCGAACTCCATCATCCTGCTCATCGTCGCCGCCGTCGTGGTGCTCGCCGCGCTGCTGGCCTTCCTCCGCTACACCCGCTACGGCCTGGTGATCCGGGCCGGAGTGGAGAACCGGGAAATGGTCACCGCGCTCGGCATCGACGTACGCAAGGCGTTCACCCTGGTCTTCGTCATCGGCGGAGCGGTGGCGGCACTCGCCGGAGGGCTCGGCGGCGTCTACTACGGCTCGGTGTCACCGAGCCAGGGCGGCTCACTGCTCATCTTCGCCTTCATCGTCGTGGTGATCGGCGGCATGGGCTCGGTGGTCGGCTCCGCGTACGCGGCCGTCGTCGTCGGCCTGCTCCAGCAGTTCGTCAACTACTACGGCACCTCCGGTGCGGGTGACCTGTGCGTGGTCGCGCTGCTCGCCGCGGTGCTGCTGCTCCGCCCGCAGGGCATCGCCGGAAAGGCGGTAACGGCATGACCGACGTTGAGACTCCTGTGGTGGCACCGGCTGCGGCTGCTCCACCGGTCGAACCGGAGCGCCGCCGGGGCTGGTTCGGCGTCGTCCGGCCCTGGCTGCCGCTGGTGGCCCTGGTCGTCTTCGCGATCCTGCCGTACTCGACGGTGTCGCTGCCGGGGCTCTTCGACGGGCCGCTCAACTCGCCCGGCACCCTGCAACTGCTCGCCATCTGTCTGGTCTTCGGCGGGCTCGCCGCCGGGTACGACCTGCTGTTCGGTCGTACGGGCATGCTCAGCTTCGGGCACGCGCTCTACTTCGCCGCCGGGGTCTACGGCACCGACATCCTGGTCACCAAGGGCGGGCTGCCGCTGTGGCAGGCGGCGCTGCTCACCCTCGCCGGAGGCGTGATCCTGGCCGCCCTGCTCGGCGCGGTCGCGTTGCGTACGGCCGGGATCGCGTTCGCCATGGTCACGCTCGCCTTCGCGCAGGTCGGCGCGACCCTGGTGGCGCTGGACTCGGGTGGGCTCACCGGCGGCGAGGAGGGTTTGCCGCTGGACGTGTCCGGCTTACCGGACAGCCTGGTCGGGGTGGCGAACACGGTCAACCTGTACTGGTTGGCGTTGGCGTACCTGGCTCTGGTCGTCTTCGTGGTGGCTCGGGTGGCCGCCTCGCCGACCGGTCGGGTGCTCGCCGGGCTTCGCGACGACGAGCGGCGGATCGGGGTGCTCGGGCTGGATCCGTACCGGTTCAAGCTGATTGCCTTCACCCTCTCCGGTGGTCTCGCCACCGCCGGTGGGGTGATCTACTGCCTGCTCGTCGGTGGCGCGTCACCGCACATCACCTCGTCCGAGCTGACCCTGTCACTGCTGGTCATGGTGGTGCTCGGCGGACCCGGTACGCGTTGGGGCCCGGTCATCGGCGGCTTCCTCTACATGTACCTGGACCACCGCCTCACCGACTTCGGCTCCTCGTCAGCCGTGGACAGCCTCCCCACCATTCTCAGCGCCCCCCTCTCCCAACCCCTGTTCGTCCTCGGCACCGTCTTCATCCTGGCCGTCTACTTCTTCCCCGGCGGCCTGGCCAGCCTCACCACCCGCCTAACCCCCCTCCGCACCCTCCTCCCCCACCGCCCCCGCCCCCACTGAGGCGCGTAGGCGCGTAGGCGCGTAGGCGGGTTGATCATGAAGTTAGCGCGGCGACACGACGGTGTCGGCCGCGCTAACTTCATGATCAACCGGGTGGTGGGGCGGTCAGGGGGCGAGGAGTTCGTAGAGGGTGGCGGGGGCGTTGGTGTGGGGGGTGGGGGGTGGGGTGGGGACCGTGGGGGCGGTGCCGTAATCGGTGTAGGTGATCGTGTGCTCGTACGCCTTGGTGTTGCCGACCTTGGGGACGCTGACCGCCATGGTGGTGAGACGGCCCTCGCGGTCGACCGTGGCCCGGAAGGGCAGCCAGGTGGCCGTGTCGCCGAGCACGTAGGCGGCCTCTCCGGACAGGTACTTCTTCGCCGGTCCGCCCGCCAGGTCCACCAGGCCCGTGAAGGTCCCGGGCTCGGTTTCGTCGACCGACGTGACGCGTGACAGCAACGTCCAGACACCGCCGACGTCCGGCTCCAGGTACATCGGGGGTGTGAGCGTGTCGACGTGTACCTGAGCGGGGTCCAGCAGCATCCACTCGTCGGGCAGGGTCGGCAGACTCTTCGGATTCTCGACATCGGTGAACCCGACCTTCACCCAGGTCTGGTCACGGGAACAGAGATAGGTCGTGTGCACGGTCACGCCCAGGTCCTGTTTGCGGTGCGATGTCCGCTGCTGGAAAACTCCGGCGGATGGCCCCACCTCACCGACGACGGTCCGTTCCCAGTTGGTGATCGAGTAGCTGAACCCCGGTCCCGTCGCGTCCGGCAGTGCCGCGAAGAGTTTCGACTTGTCGCCCGGTGGTGCCTCGGCCACGGGGGCGCCACCGCACTGGCACAGGGCGGCGACCAGGCAGACCATCACCGTGATCCCGACCGTGATGAAGAGGTTGCGTAGCGCGACGCGACCCGGTATGACATCCGATCGCTGCATGTCCTGTCCCTGCGGTCGGCCGCGCGACGGTGGTCGGCGGGAGATGTCCGACGATTATGGTGGGCCACGTCGCTCGATCGACCGTGCGGGTGTTGCTCGCCTCGCCGGGCTTCGTTGTCCGGCATCGTCGTCCGCGCTGGTAGAAATGCCGGGTGACGGATGACCGGGTGGCGGTACGGGAACGGGCCGAGGCGGTGCTGCGCCGGCTCGCCGGTGATCATGCGCGGCTCCGGGAGGACCAGTGGCGGGCGATCGAGGCGCTCGTGGTCGACCAGCGGCGGGTGCTCTGCGTGCAGCGCACCGGGTGGGGCAAGTCGGCGGTCTACTTCGTGGCCACCGCACTGCTGCGGGCAGGGGACGGGAGCAGGAGTGAAGCCGCGGGACCGACGGTGATCGTGTCGCCGCTGCTGGCGTTGATGCGCAACCAGGTCGAGGCGGCGGCTCGGGCGGGCATCCGGGCTCGTACGATCAACTCGGCGAACCTGGACGAATGGGATGAGATCGCCGGGGAGATTCACGCCGGTACGGTCGACGTGCTGCTGATCAGCCCGGAGCGGCTGAACAACCCCGACTTCCGGGACAGCGTCCTGCCCCGGCTCGCCGCCACCACCGGACTGCTCGTCGTCGACGAGGCACACTGCGTCTCCGACTGGGGGCACGACTTCCGCCCCGACTACCGCCGGCTGCGTACGTTCCTCGCCGGGCTGCCGGAACGGACTCCGGTGCTCGCCACCACCGCCACCGCCAACCAGCGGGTCACCGACGACGTCGCCGAGCAGCTCAACACGGGTAACCAACCCGGACAGGCGGGGGAGGCGCTGGTGCTGCGCGGGCCGCTGGACCGGGCCTCGCTGCGGTTGGCCGTACTCGACCTGCCGAGCCCGGCGCACCGGCTCGGCTGGCTCGCCGACCACCTCGACGAGCTGCCCGGCTCCGGGATCATCTACACCCTCACCGTCGCGGCGGCCGGTGAGACGGCCGAGTTCCTTCGCTCGCGCGGGTACGCCGTCGCCGCGTACACCGGGCAGTCCGACGACGCGGAACGTCGGGCCGCCGAGCAGGACCTGCTCGACAACAAGATCAAGGCACTGGTGGCGACGTCGGCGCTGGGCATGGGCTTCGACAAGCCCGACCTCGGTTTCGTCGCCCATCTTGGCGCCCCGCCGTCGCCGATCGCCTACTACCAGCAGGTCGGCCGGGCCGGTCGCGCCGTCGAGCACGCCGAGGTGCTGCTCCTGCCCGGTGCCGAGGACCAGGCGATCTGGCGCTACTTCGCCTCGCTCGCCTTCCCGGCCGAGGAGCAGGTACGGGCCGTGCTCGCCGCCCTGCACCCCGACCGTCCACTGTCCACACCCGCCCTCGAACCGATCGTCGACCTGCGACGTACCCGGCTCGAACTGATGCTCAAGGTGCTCGACGTCGACGGCGCGGTCCGCCGCGTACGCGGAGGTTGGCTCGCCACCGGCGAACCGTGGCACTACGACGAGGCCCGGCTGCGTCGGGTGGCGCAGGCCCGCACCGCCGAGCAACAGTCGATGCGCGAGTACGTCAGCACCACCGGCTGCCGGATGGAGTTCCTCCGCCGCTGCCTGGACGACCCCGAAGCCGTCCCCTGTGGACGGTGTGACCGGTGCGCCGACGCCCGCTACGACATCGGCGTCTCGGCGCCCGCGCTCGCCGCCGCACAGGCGTGGCTCGGCCGACCCGGCGTCGACATCGCCCCGAAGAAGCTCTGGCCGACCGGTCTGGAGGCGGTGGGCGTACCCCTGCGCGGCAAGATCGCCCCGAGTGAGCAGGCACTGCCCGGCCGGGCTCTCGGGCGCCTCTCCGACCTCGGCTGGGGCGGACGGCTGCGCAGCCTCGTCGGCCCGGACGCGGTCGACACGACCATCCCCGACGACGTGGCGGCGGCCATGGTCGAACTGCTCCGGGACTGGTCGCGCGGTGCCGAACCGTGGCCGGCCCGCCCGGTCGCGGTGGTCGCGGTCGGCTCCCGCCGCCGCCCCCGACTCGTGCACAGCCTGGCCGAGCGGATCGCCACCGTCGGCCGGCTACCGCTGCTCGGTGAGGTGCCGGCCAGGGAGGGCGCGTCCGGCGGCGACGGTCCGCGCGGCAACAGCGCCCAACGCGTACGCGCACTGCACGACACCTTCGTCGTACCGCCGACACTGGCCGACGCCCTCGCCGACCTCACCGGCCCGGTCCTGCTCGTCGACGACCTGGTCGACTCTGGCTGGACCATGACCATGGTCGCCCGCCTGCTCCGCCACGCCGGCGCCCCCGCCATCCTCCCCCTATCCCTCTCCCTCGCCGCCTAACCCCACCCGTCGTCGGCCACTAATACAGAGAAAGAGTGGCAATCCCGTGTCGGATTGCCACTCTTTCTCTGTATTAGGCCCCCGTGGGGTGGGGAGGGGTGGGTTAGGTGGGGCGGCCGTAGCCGTGGATGGGTTGGTAGTCGACGCGTTCGAGTTGGACGGGTTTTCCGGATCTCGGGGCGTGGATGATGGTGCCGTTGCCGACGTAGATGCCGACGTGGTGGATGTCGGCGTAGTAGAAGATCAGGTCGCCGGGCTGGCGTTCGGCGCGGCTGATCCGCTTCACCACCCGCCACTGCCGGGCCGCGTTGTGTGGCAGCTGTACGCCGCCCGCGCGCCACGCGGCGGCGGTCAGCCCCGAGCAGTCGTAGCCGTCCGGCCCCTCGCCACCCCACTGGTAACGCTTGCCGAGCTGGGCGTACGCGAACCGGACCGCCGCTGCGGCGGGACCGGTGCCCAACTCCGGTGGCCGGGGTGCGGTCCGGGGTGGGGCGGGTTCGCGCTCGCCGCCCGCGTCCCGTAGCCGGCTCAGCCGGCTGATCTCACCCTCGATGTGCTGCTTGCGTGTCGCCAGCTGGCGTTCCTGGGAGCTCTGCTGCTCGTCCAGCGCTCGCGCCGCAGCCCGAGCCCTGGTGAGTTCATCATGGGTGACCGCGAGCTGGGAGATCACCCGACGCTGGTCGCGGCTCAGTCGACTCAACATCAACAGTGAGCCGAGCAGGTCGTTGGTGGTCGCGGTGAGCAGGGCCGAGACGGCCGCGAGCGGTTGCGCCCCGTGCCCCCGGTAGACCTGGGCCGCGAGCCGGGCCGCCTCCTCGCGATGGGCGGTCATGGTCTCCGCCAGCGCGGTCAGGTCGCGGTCGAGTGCGGCCGCCCGGACCCGGGTGCCGCGCAACTCCTCGTGCAGGTCGTTGTACTGCTCGATGACGATTTCGAGCTGCTCGGCCGCTGCGGCGAGCTGCTGCTCGGTGGTCCGGCCGGGCGGTTCGGCACCGGCCGGGCGGGGCGCGGGGGCGAGCGCCAACATCACGGACACCCCGGCTGCGAACGCCGCAGTGCGGCGCGGTACGACGGTTGTCGGCACGACCTGTCCAACGATTGACCATCGCCGTTGGCGACGGCATCGACCGCTGATCATCCCGATCTTCGGCGTACCGCCTGTCCGGTCAGCGGTTGATCGACTTGTCCGGTCAGCGGTTGATCGACCGAGATGAGCGTGGATACGACCGGGGTATCCTGCTCGGCATGACCGAAGAGCCGCCGGCCGAGGCCCCTCCCGTCGACCCCGCCCCGGACTCCGCCGCCGGGCACGGCCCCTACTGGTACGCCTCCGACAAGCAGGCCCTCCTCGGCCGGCTGCGCCGGATCGAGGGGCAGGTGCGCGGCCTGCACCGGATGGTCGAGGAGGACACGTACTGCATCGACGTGCTCACCCAGATCTCGGCCGCGACCAAGGCGCTCCAGGCCGTCGCGGTCGGCCTGCTGGAGGGGCACATCGCGCACTGCGTGATGGAGGCGGCCCAGGACGGCAGTGATCCGTCCGCCAAGGTCAAGGAAGCGTCCAACGCCATCGCCCGCCTCGTGCGGTCGTAGAGGGGGACCAGTCATGTCAGTGGTCGGGTCGGAGTCCTCGGTCGGCTCGGGGTCGGGAGCCGGGTCGGGAGCCGGGTCGGAGCCGACCGTCGGGTCGGGTCCGGGAGGCGGAGCGGAGTCGGCGGTGACGGAGGCCGGGCTGGAGCCGCCAGCGGCACCGGAGCGCGGCACGGCCAGGGCCGCGCTGTTCGTCGGCGGGCTGATCCTCGCCCTGGTCGGCGGGTTCGGGATCGGCCGGCTGAACACCGACACCGGGGGTTCGTCCGGCGGGACTCCGGCCGGGGTGAGCGTCGGCGACCACACCCACGCGCCGGGCACCGGGGCGCACGAGCACGGTCCCGCGACCGGTGGCACGGCGACCGGCGGCACCACCACGGCCGCGACGGACGTGGGTGGGCTCTCGCTCAGCGCCGCCGGCTTCACTCTCGTACCGGTGACCGGCACCTTCCAGGCCGGTCAGGCTCAGCCGTTCCAGTTCCGGGTGCTGGGTGCCGACCGTCGCCCGGTCACCGCGTTCACGGTCGTGCACGACAAGCCACTGCACCTCGTGGTGGCCCGCCGTGATCTCTCCGGTTACCAGCACCTGCACCCGACGATGGCGCCGGACGGCACCTGGACCGTGCCGCTGACGCTGCCCACGCCCGGCATCTGGCGGGCGTACGCCGACTTCACCGCGACCGACGCCGCCGGTAAGCAGACCGCGGCCACGCTCGGCGTCGACCTGGTCGTGGCCGGTGACTACGCCCCGCGGGCGCTGCCGGCGGCGGCCCGGGAGGCGACGGTAGGGGAGTTCACGGTCACCTACGAGGGCACCCCGCAGGTGGGCGCGACCCAGCCACTGCTGTTCCGGGTCTTCGCCAACGGGAGCCCGGTCGCCGGGCTGGAGCGCTACCTGGGCGCGTACGGGCACCTGGTCGCGTTGCGCGCCGGTGACCTGGGCTACGTGCATGTGCACCCGGAGCCGGAGCTGGTCGGCGGGGCGGTGAAGTTCTGGCTGGCGGCGCCGAGTCCGGGCAGCTACCGGTTGTTCTTCGACTTCCAGGTCGCCGGGGTGGTGCGGACCGCCGAGTTCACGCTGACCGTGGCCTGAACAGGCAAGGGAACAGGGAACCCTGAGCCGGCGCCGGCAGAACAGGCAAGGGAACAGGGAACGGGGGTCAGCCGGCCTTGCGTACCGGGCGTTGGGCCAGGTAGCGCAGCAGGTCGCGGATCAGTTGTTTCTCGTCCGTCGACACGGCCGGGTCGGCGAGTCGGCTCAGGATCACCCGTACGTCGGCGTCGATCTGGGCGTCGGCGCGTTTCGCGGCCCGCCCCGTCCGGAGTCCGGCGCCGGTCGACGGCTGCCGGTGTCCGTCCCGGACCGGTTCGCCGTCGGGCAGGCCGAGCGCCCGGAACGCCGCCGTGACCGGTACGTCGAGGGCGGCGCAGAAGCCGCGTACCTTCGCCAACTCGGGATAGTCGTGCCAGTCGCCGGCCAACCAGCGGAACACCGTGGACCGTCCGACGCCGGTGTGCGCGGCCAGGTCGGTGACGCTCCAGCCGCGCTCGTCCTTGGCATCGTCGATCGCCCGGCGTACGAAGCGGGCGAATGCCGCCTGGGGCGAGTCCGGTACGGCACCCATTGTCAGTGGACAGCCCTCTCCTGCTGGAGCACGACCTTTGCCCCTTGAGCGTAGTGCCAACTCGGCCCTTCGCCACTCAAGCCATCGTCAACTGATCTCCCGTGGCCGGCACCGAGGTCGGGACGGGGCCGGGACCATGGCCGGGAGCGTCGCCCGGATCGTGGCCGGGACCGTGCGGGGATCGCGACGGCAAACGTACCGGTGTCGACCCGACGACCTGGGTCGACCGGGGTTGTCGCCACTCCCAGTGATCGGTTGAATCCACTATGCTCGACCATCGCGCGGGTCGACCGGTCCGATCTGGTGCCGGTCGACCGGTGTCCATCGTCTGGCGTCTATCGCCCGCCGGTACGTCCCGACCAAGGCGAGTGAAGAGGATCACCGTGGCCGTTCCAGCCCAACCGCTTCCACACCGACCCGGATCGATCAGTCTGTTCTTCGTGGTGAAGGCCGCCGTCTTCGCCGCCGGCTTCTGGGCCTGGCTGCTGGTGCTGGTCCTCACCCGTACGGAGGCCACCGGTCTGCACGTCCTGGCCGCCACCGGGACGATCATCACCACCCTGGTGTCGGTGCTGCTCGGCGTCCGGATGGCGTTGCAACACAGCGCTGCGGCGCGGCACGCCGAACTCAAGCGGCTGCTCGTCGACATCTCCTGGAACGCCTTTACCGCCGCCGGCAACGCCGAGGCCGAGACCAGCGGCAACGTCGTACCGTTCCCGACCGCGCCCTACGACGCCGCGACCCCGTCCGGACGTACGCCTGGCGACAGCAACGGCGACCGCCGCCGCTGATCCGGGGTACGAGGACGGGGCACGTACCCGACGTCGGCCAACGTCGACGGGCGGCCGTCAGCCCAGCAGGCTCTCCAGTCGGGGGGCGACCTGCCACTGCGCCACCAGGTCCCGGTACTCGGCCCGCTGTTGCGGGGTCGCCTCGGCGCCGGTACGGCGGGCGCGCAGCAGCAGGTTGCGCGGGGTGTGCTGACTGTCGACGAACTCGACCACCTCGACCCGGTAACCGTGCAGCCGCAACAGCCCGGCCCGCAGCGAGTCGGTGAGTACGTCGGCGAACCGCTCCCGCAGGATTCCCTCGCGGGTCAGCAGGTCGTACGGCTCCGGTGCCGGTCGGCCGCGCAACTGCCGGGCGAGGTCGTGGTGGCAGCACGGGGCGGCGAGCACCCAGCGGGCGCCCCAGCCGACGGCGCGGGCGAGGGCCTCGTCGGTGGCGGTGTCGCAGGCGTGCAGGGCCAGCACCAGGTCCGGTGCCGGTTCGACAACCGCCTCCAGGATGGTTCCGGCGACGAACCGTACCCGGTCGGCGCAGCCCAGTTCGGTGGCGAGTTCGGTGTTGCGCTGCCGCTGGTCCTCCCGTACGTCCACACCGACCAGTTCGACGTCGATCCCGCGCCCGGTCAGGTAGCGGTACGCCGCGAAGGTCAGGTACGCGTTGCCGCAGCCGAGGTCGACCACGCGCAGCGGTCCGGTCAACTCGGCCGGCAGGGTCGCCGCCAGCGCCCGCAGGAACGCGTCGACCTGACGGCGTTTGGCCGCGCTGCCGCCGACGGCGGCGAACAGCGGGTCGCCCGGATCGAGCAGGTAGTCCTTGGCCCGGTCGTGTCCGGCCGGGGCGACCGAGGCCCGGTCCGCCGCCGCCCGGTGCACCTGGGCGTCACCCTTCTTGGTCACCCGGACCTGCACGGTGGCGGTGGCCGTCTCGACGTGCCAGTTGCCGAACGGTTCGGCCAGCAGCGCGTCGACCGCCGCGTCCGACTCCGGACCGGGCGCCACGTTGCGGGTGTACGGCCGGGAGCCGTCGAAGGTGGCGATCTGTAGCCGGGGCCCGGCCTTCAGGGCCACCGGGCGCAGTTCGGCGCGGACCAGGGTGGGTGCCTGTCCCCGGCGACGGCCGGCGGCGACCGCCCGGGTCAGTCCGGGGTCGAGCAGGAGCGCCCGTACCTCGGCGAGGGCGAGTTCGAGTTGTTCGGGCATGTCCACCTGGCCTTTTCGAGCGGGGTCACGAGGGGCCGACGGTGTCCGGCGGTGGGGTCGGCCGGGTGTCGAGCCTCGACACGGATCCGGCCTCCGCCGATGATCGGGGAGGCCGGAAACCGTTGGGCAGTGGTGACGGGGCGGTCAGGCGCTGGCGGAGTCCGCAGCGGCCGAACCGGAGTCAGCGGAGTGCCCGTTGGGCGTACCGGATTCGGTGGCGCCGGTGTCGGTGGACGCCGAGCCGGCCCGCGAACCGCGTCCGCCACGACGGCGGCGCCGGGTCCGGGTGCGGCCGGTGCCGGCCTCGTCCGATCCGTCGCCGACGGTCTCGGCCGTCGGGCCGGTGCCGTCGGTGACGACCGTGGTGGCACCGCCGGTCGCGGTCGCCGCGCCGGTGACCTCACCGGCGACGACCTCGCCCGCGCGCCGCCGACGGCGCTGTCGGGTGCCGGTCCGGACGACCTCGTCGGTCTGGTCGACCGGCGCGTCGGTGCCGGCGCTGGCCGGCCGGCCACCGCCGGAGCGGCCGTCGCCGTCCCGGCGGCCACGGGTACGACCGCCGCCGCGACCGGCGCTGTCGCCGCCCCGGCCCTCGGGCCGGCGGGGGGCGCGGGACCGTCCACCGAGGTCTTCCTCAACCTCGGCGGAGAGGCCGACCCGGGTCCGGTCGGCGGTCGGCAGCGTGCCCGAGACGTCGGTCGGGATGTGCAGGTCGGTGTAGAGGTGCGGGGAGGTGTGGTACGTCTCCGGCGGCTCCGGCATGTCGAGCCCGAGCGTCTTGTCGATGATCCGCCACCGGGGCATGTCGTCCCAGTCGACGAAGGTGATCGCGACACCGGTGGCGCCGGCCCGGCCGGTACGACCGATCCGGTGCGTGTACGTGTCCTGGTCTTCCGGACAGTCGTAGTTGATCACGTGGGTGACGCCGGTGACGTCGAGCCCACGGGCGGCGACGTCGGTGGCGACCAGCACGTCGATCTTGCCTGTACGGAACGCCCGCAGCGCCCGTTCACGCGCGCCCTGCCCGAGGTCACCGTGGACCGCCGCGACCGCGAAGCCACGGAAGTCGAGGTCCTCGGCCACCCGGTCGGCGGCCCGCTTGGTCCGCGTGAAGATCATCGTCAGGCCACGTCCCTCGGCCTGCATGATCCGGGCGACGATCTCGACCTTGTTCATCGAGTGGGTCCGGTAGACGAGCTGCTGCGTCAACGGCGACGGGCCGGTCTCGGCGGTGTGCCCGGCGTGGATCGTCACCGGCTGGTGCAGGAAGCGCCGGGACAGGGTGACGATCGGGTCGGGCATGGTGGCCGAGAAGAGCATCGTCTGCCGCTTCTCCGGCAGCATCGCCAGGATCTTCTCGACGTCGTCGAGGAAGCCCAGGTCGAGCATCCGGTCGGCCTCGTCGAGAACCAGGGCGTGCACCCCGTCGAGCCGCAGGTGCTTCTGCTTGGCCAGGTCCATCAACCGGCCGGGCGTACCGACCAGGATCTCCACACCCTTGCGCAACGCCTCGACCTGCGGCTCGTACGCCACCCCGCCGTAGATCGGCAGTACGCGTACGCCACGGGTCTTGCCGGCGGCGGCGATGTCCTTGGCAACCTGCAGACCCAGCTCACGGGTTGGTACGACGACCAGTGCCTGCGGTACTCCGGTGCTGCCCTCGGCGGGCGCGGTGACCCGCTCCAGCAGTGGTACGCCGAAGCCGAGGGTCTTGCCGGTGCCGGTCGGCGCCTGCCCGATCAGGTCGGTGCCACGCAGCGCGATCGGCAGGGCGTATTCCTGGATCGCGAACGCGCGGACGATGCCGACGGCGGCGAGCGCTTCGACGGTTTCCCGGCGCGCGCCCAGGTCCGCGAAGGTCGGGGCCTCCGGGCGGACCGGCGCGTCGGCGGCCAGCTCCTGGCCAGCCATTTCTTCTTCGATGTGATCGCTCATCTGGTTGTGGGGGTGCCCTCTCGTGGTGCGCCCCGTCAGTCCGTAGGGCGCGGTCTCGGTTTGGCGCGGGCCACACGGTCTACGGCTGAAATGCCGACTCACACCGGGCCGCACGCGCGCCGCAGGAAGGAATTCGAGGTACGCGAGACCTGCGGCAACTGCTCCATGTTACCTGAGCCGGGCAAATGTCGCCCCTACTCGGTCTGACGCGCACCCAACCGGGGTGTACGAGTGTGGTGCGCATTACCGTTTTCCGGGCGGAAGCGACCGTCCCGCGCCCCGGGCGGAAACGACCGTCCTGTACTGGACCGGCCGTGCGGCACCGCACCGGACGATAGCCTGCGGTCGTGTCAGCAGCCGCCGAATCCGCGTACCCCGTCACCGGTGTGCTCGGATCGGGGCAAACGTCCGGTTCGACCGGGGAGCCGTTGCCGCTGCCGGCGGAGGTGGTCGCCGATCTGCTCGGTCTGGTGGCGTACGCGGAACTGGCGGCATTCGACCGGTTGGCCGCCGACGCCCGGCTCGCGCCGGATCTGCACCGTCGGGCCGTGTTGAGTGAAATGGCGGCTGGAGAGGTCGCCGGCTACCGGCGGATCGCCGACCGGTTGACCGAGTTGGGCGTGCACCCCGGCGACGCGATGCAACCGTACGCGGCGGCGCTGCGCGGCTACCACGACTCCACCGAGCCCCGGGACTGGCTGGAGGCGGTGACCAAGGCGTATGTCGGCGACGCGATCGCGGACGACTTCCTCCGGGCGGTCGCCGGAATCCTGGCCCAACCGGATCGCCGGCTCGTCCTGGAGGTGCTGCACGACTCCCGGTACGGGCAGTTCGCCGCCGCCGAGATCCGGGGCGCCATCGCCGCCGACCCGAAGATCGCCAACCGGCTCTCGATGTGGGCCCGGCGGCTGGTCGGGGAGGGGCTGTCACAGGCCGACCGGTTGGCCGGCGAACGGGTCGGGCTGACCGGGCTGATCACCGCGGGCACCGGCGCCGAGGCCGGCGTACCGGCGCTGTTGCGGCGGTTGAGCACCGCCCACACCGTACGGATGGCGGCGGTCGGGTTGAACAACTGAGCCCACGTACGCGGGCCGAAATGCCGAGCCGGTCGTGGAGGCGGCGGTAGCCGCGTGACCGACCGCGCGACCGACGGGACGGGCGGCCGGCCGAATACCCACGGCTTCGCCCCGGACCGGCCGGTAAGCCGGCGTCGGGACGTCAGAGCGTCGGGACGATCCGGGTCAGCGGGCGACGAAACCGACGGCCCGGGGGGACGCCTCGGCGATCTCGACGTAGGCGACCTTGGTCACCGGGACGATGATCCGGCGGCCCTTCTCGTCTGTCAGGGACAGGGTGCCGTCGTTGGCGATGGCGTCGGTCACGATCTGCTCGATCTCGGCCGGCGTCTGCGCGCTTTCCAGCACCAACTCGCGCGGCGCGTACTGCACGCCGATCTTGACCTCCACGGGACCTCCTCATCCAGGGCGAAACTTCGCCGTTGCGAAGGCTATCCGATGAGCGGAGGTATCCGTCAGGCCGACTCGCCCTGGAGGGGGAAGCTGGCGATGCCCCGCCAGGAGAGCGCGGCGAGCAGCGCCTCCGCCTCGGACTTGGGCACCTGACGGCCGCCGGCCAGCCAGAACTGGGCCGCCGTCTCGGCCGCGCCGACCAGGCCGGAGGCGAGCAGTTCGGCCCGTGCCCGGTGCACGCCGGTGGTCGAGATGATCGTGTCGGCGATCGCCGCGATGCACCCCTGCTCGACCCGCTCGACCCGCTCCCGTACCGCCGGCTCGTTGCGCAGGTCCGACTCGAAGACCAGCCGGAACGCCTCGCTCTTGTGGTCGATGAAGTCGAAGTACACCCGAACCGCGCCGCTGACCCGGTCCTTGTTGTCCGGGGTCGCCGCCATCGCGTCGCGGACCATCGCCACGATCGCGTCGGCGTGGGTGTCCAGCAGGGCCAGGTACAGCTCCAGCTTGCCGGGGAAATGCTGGTAGAGCACCGGCTTGGACACCCCGGCCCGCTCCGCGATGTCATCCATCGCCGCCGCGTGGTAACCCTGTGCGACGAAAACCTCCTGAGCGGCGGCCAGCAACTGCTTACGCCGGGCTGAGCGTGGCAGCCGGGTGGGTCGGCCTGCTGTCTGCGCACCGCTCTCCGCAGCAGCGGTCATGGGAACCTCCGTGTCTCACAATGCAACCATCGACCTCGATCAGGACGGATCGACGTATCACGTCGCGCCGCCGAATTAGGCCACCGCTGTAACTTATCGCCACTGTCACCACACGGTAGCCTCAGCGGGGGCGACCAAGGAGCGCACGGTGGACGAAACAGGGCAACCCGGGGCCGCCGCACCCGGCGAGAACGGCAACGGGGCAGGTCCGCACGGTGACCTGGCCCGGCCGGCCAATGGTTGGGCGGCGGCCGATTCCGGCTGGCCCAACGTGGCCAAGCCGGTCGAAGGCGGCTCCGAGTCACAGCCGAGATGGCGCCAGTCGCCGGAACCGGGGGGCCCGCCGTCATGGGCGGCCGAACCGGCGACGCGGTACGCGGACCCGACGGGCGGTGCCCGCGAGTCCGGGCAACCGACCAACGGGGCGACGTTCGGCGACCGGCACTACCCGGAACCACCGGCGGCGTCGTACCGGGACCGGGATCCGGCCAGTGGGCCGCCCTACCCGTACCAGGGTGAACCGGAGTACGCGTACCCGGAGGACTTCGGGCCGGAGCGGATCGCCGTACCGGCGCCGCGTCCGCCGTCGACCCCGGACCGTTCCGCTGCCGAGCAGGACCGGCCGCAGTTGGGACCGGACCGCTCCGCCGGCAGCCCCGACCGTCAGCCCGCCGCCGTCGGGGACCGGTCCGCGCCGGCCCCGGACCGGGGCCCGACCGGCCATGACCGGGCCGCCGGGGCCGGGGAGCGGAGTTCGGCGACGGCGGGGGCCGGCGAGTCGCCGGACGCCGAGTCGGCCCGACACGCGTACGGCGATTCGGCCCCGACCTCGGCCCCGCCGGCCGGTCAGCCGGCTCAGTCCGGCGGTCCGCCGCCCGGATTCGAACCCGCCCCGGTCTACCGGGCGGTGCCGAACTACGACCTCACCCCACCGAAGCGGCTGGAATCGGTGCCCGTGCCGGTGAACCCGGCCGACCGGGGCGGCCCGGCCGCCGACCGGCCGACCGAACGGGACCAGCCGGCACCGCACCGGAACGCCCCGGAACAGCACGAACGGGCGGCCGCACCGGAGCCGGAGCACGAACCGGAGCGCGTGCCGGCAGCCCGGCCCGCCTGGGCCCGCTCCGGCGGCGAGCCCGGCTGGGTGCGTACCGGTGCCGCCGCCGAGACCGACGCGCCCGGACCTGAACGGACCCGCCCGGCCACCGCGCCGGACGGTGACACCCGCCCGGCGTGGGCCCGGTCGGACGGCCGCGCGGAGGCCGGCGAACCGGCCCGCCCGGCCTGGGCCCGATCCGGTGCCGGATCGCCGGGCGCCGACTCCAACCGCCCGGCCTGGGCCCGCTCCGACAGCGGGTTGCAGGCAGCCGCCGCCTCCTGGGCCCGCAACGAGGCGGAGTCCGAAGCGACGGCCGGTGCCTCCGGCCCCGGTTGGTCGCGGTCGGAGCCCAAACCGCCCTCCGGCGGGGACGGCGGCCGCGACTGGCCGCGTTCCGGGCCCGAACCGGAGCAGCCGGCCGAGCAGCCCCGACCGGGTTGGGCGTCGAGTTGGGCGCCGCCGTGGGCGAAGGACAGCCAGGAACCCGAAGCGCGTCGCGCCCGCCGCGACGACTCGCCCGGCTGGCCGGATGCGAGCCCGGTGCCGACCCCGGGTCAGGTGCCCGGACCGGAACCGACCCAGGGTTACCCGGCGCCCGGTCCGGGCGGATACCCGGCCGAGAGTGAACCGTCGGGTTATCCGGCGCCGATCAGCCCGGCTGGCCGGGGCGGCGGTTACCCGAGCGGGCCGGAGCGCCCCTGGGCGACGCCCTACCCCGGTTACCCCTCCGGGCCGGAGCAGCAGGGTTACCCGGCCGGGTCGGAGCAGCAGGGTCCGCTCGACCGGGGGCCGGTCGACCAGGGGCCGCCGATCCGTGCGGCGGAACCGGCGCTCGACGCGCTGCCGCAGCGGGTGCCGTCCGAACCGGACGTGCCCACCATGCCCGAGCCCGTACCGGGCGAGCCGTCGGCGGAAACGCCGGAACTCGCCCGGATCGCCACGCACCTGCGCCGCGAGGACGCGCCCAGCCAGCTCCGGGACCGACCCGAGGGCTTCGACGTGAAAGCCATCCTGGCCGCCGTACGGGGGGTTCCCGGGGTGCGTGACGCGTCCCTGCGTACCACCCCGGCGGGCGCGCACAGCCTGCGGCTGGACCTCGCCGACGGGGCGGATCCGGCCGAGGTGAGCCGGCAGGTGGCCCGACTGCTCCAGGACCGGATGGGGCTCGCGGCGGCACCCAAGCTGCCCGGCACCCCGGTCCCCGGCGCGATGCTGCCCGGTACGCCGATGCAGGGCGCGATGCTGCCCGCCGCACCGGTGTCCGGGGTGCCGGCCTCCGCCCCACCCGCCGCCGGGCACTCCGAGGCGCGGCGGCCGGCCAACGACACCCCGCCGGCCGAAGCGCCCACCGAGCCGCCCCGCCGACGCCGACCGGCCGCCGCGCACCAGGGCCGGGCCGCCGTCGAGGAGCGCGGCACCAGCTCGTACGGCAGCGGCACGAGCATGTCCGGGATGGCCACCGGCAGCCCGGTGACCGCCGGAGCCTCGTACTCCGGCGGGCAGCCCACCACGACCGAGACGGCGCCTTCGCGACCCCTGAACACCGACGGCCTACCCGGTCCCCGGGTGGTGCTGGACCACGTCCAGGTGAGCACCTTCGGTCTGGAGGCGACCGTCGAGGTACGGCTCGGCGCGGGTGAGCAGCGGGCGACCGGACTGGCGTCCGGGCCGGCGGTGGACGGCTACGTGCTGCGGCTCTGCGCGGTCTCCGCCGCGGTCGCGATCGACGAACTGCTGAGCGCCTCGGCCCGGGTGACCGAGATGGGGCGCTGCTTCGTGGAGCACGCGGCGGTGGTGCCGTTCGGCAGCTGCGAGGTGGCGACCGTGGTGGTGCTGCTGGTCTGCGACGGGTGGGTGGAGCAGCTCGCGGGCTCCGCGCTGGTCGCGGGCGACCCTCGACAGGCGGTCGTCCGGGCCACCCTGGCCGCGGTCAACCGGCGGCTGGAGGCACTGCTCGTCTGAGCACCGGCCCGGACCGTTCGAGCGCTCTGGAAGACGTCGGCGCGTGGGCGGAACGGGCCGGTTCGCGGCACACTTGAGCGGTGAAGCGTGCGGCTCTCGGGGCGGACGAACTCTTCCGCCGGGGTGAATGTCCACCACCCTGGCCGGGCCGGCCGGTGCTGCTCGACGGCCTGGTGACGTACGTGCGGGACACCCCCGCCACCGCCCCGGGCGCCGAGCCGGCGCTGTACGTGCACGGGCTGGGTGGGTCCGGGCAGAACTGGACCGACCTGGCCGGCCTGCTCGCCGACCGGCTCGACGGTCAGGCGATCGACCTGCCCGGTTTCGGGTTCAGCGAGCCCGGCCGCAGTTACACCGTGCCGGCCTTCGCCGACCGGGTGATCCAGTACCTGGAGTACGCCGACCGGGGCCCGGTGCACCTGTTCGGCAACTCCCTCGGCGGGGCGGTCGCGGTACGCGTCGCGGGCCTGCGCCCCGACCTGGTGCGTACGCTCACCCTGGTCTCCCCGGCGATGCCCTTCCTCGACCCCCGGCGGTCGCTCCAGGGCCGGATGGTGCCGCTGTTGGCGGTGCCGATGGCGGAGCGGCTCGCGTACCGGCGGATGACCCAGATGGCGCCCGAGGAGATGGCCCTCCAGGTGCTCTCGGCCTGCGTGGCGGACATCTCCCGGATCAACGACCAGCGGCGGCGGGAGGCGGTCGAGGAGATCCGGATCCGGTACACCGCCGAGCACTACGCCGCCGCCTACCTGCGTACGCTGCGCGGCCTGGTGGGGAGTTTCGTCCGGGCGTACCTGCCGGGCGCGGGGTCGCTGTGGCGGATCGCCGCCATGGTGCAGGCGCCGACGCTGGTGATCGGCGGCCGGCAGGACCGGCTGGTGGACGTCCGGGTGGCGCCCCAGACGGCGCGGGTGATCCCGGACAGTCGGCTGCTGATGCTCGACGGGGTGGGGCACGTGGCGCAGTTGGAGGTGCCCCGTACGGTCGCCCGTGCGGTGGCCGCTCTGTTGGATGAGACGGCATTGCTGCGCTACTGAGCGTGACGTGGCACGCTGGGCAGCGATGTCCACTTCCAGTTCCCGTTCCCGGCCCCGAGCCCGTGCCACCAGGGCGAACGACTCGGATCGGTATCGCGGAGTCCGGCGGCGGGAAGCACCGCGCGGACGACGTCTCGCTGTCGTCATGGCGGTGCTGGTGGCGGTCCTGGGCGTCCTGCTCGGGCTGGTCGGCCCGCCGTTGGTCGACCGGTTGACGGCGGCCGAGACGCCGGTGGCGGCGGCCGGGCCACCGACGCCCGGCAGCGCGGTCCAGCCGGCCGGTACGCCCACGGCGAAGCCGTCGCAGTCGCCGACGCCACCGCTGCTGCGGATGCCCGGAAAGGTGCCGCAGAACGGGGAGGACACGTTCCGGTACGCGACCGGGGCGGGCAAGGTCGCCGGTCACGCGGGCTCGCTGCGGCGGTACCGGGTCGCCGCCGAGAACGGCTCCGGTGAGGACGTGGAGGAGTTCTCGGCGGCGGTGGAGGAGGCGCTGGGCGATCCGCGCAGTTGGACCGGGAGCGGGCAGCTGCGGTTGCAGCGGGTGCCGGACGGTTCGAGTTACGACTTCACCGTCTACCTCGCCACGGCCGACACGGCGGCCCGGATGTGCGCCGCCGGTGGGACCGACATCCGGATCGACGGGGAGCCGTACACGTCGTGCCGGACGCCGGGCAAGGTGATCATCAACCTGAACCGGTGGATGCTCTCGGTCGACTACCTGGTCGCGGCGAAGTTGCCGCTGGCGACGTACCGGCTGTACGTGATCAACCATGAGACCGGGCACCAGTTGGGGCACGGGCACGAGCAGTGCCCCGGCAAGGGCAGACCGGCGCCGGTGATGCAGCAGCAGACGCTCTTCCTCAACGGCTGCACCGTCAACCCGTGGCCGTACCTGGACGGCGAGCGGTACGAGGGCCCGCCGGTCTGACCTGCGCTGTCGGCACCGGCCGCGACTATTCCCGTCCCGGTTTCGCGAGACAGGTGTTCCACCTCATGGTCAATGCCCGCTTTCCCGAGCGACAATGGCCCGGCAGACCACTATCGATTCCGGGGAGTTCACCGTGTCGTTGCCCCCGCTCGTCGAACCCGCCGCCGAGCTGACCGTTGACGAGATCCGCCGCTATTCGCGCCACCTGATCATCCCGGACGTCGGGGTCGAGGGGCAGAAGCGGCTCAAGAACGCCCGGGTGCTCTGTGTGGGCGCCGGCGGCCTGGGTTCCCCGGCGCTGATGTACCTGGCCGCCGCCGGTGTCGGCACGCTCGGCATCGTCGACTTCGACACCGTCGACGAGTCGAACCTCCAGCGCCAGATCATCCACGGCCAGTCGGACATCGGCCGGCCCAAGGCGGAGTCCGCGGCGGCGTCCGTACGGGAGATCAACCCGCTGGTCAAGGTGGAGATCCACAACACCGCGCTGGACCGGGACAACGTACGCGAGCTGTTCAGCCAGTACGACCTGATCGTCGACGGCACCGACAACTTCGCCACCCGGTACATGGTCAACGACGCGGCGGTGCTGCTCGGCAAGCCGTACGTCTGGGGTTCGATCTACCGGTTCGACGGCCAGGCGTCGGTCTTCTGGGCCGAGCACGGCCCGTGCTACCGCTGCCTCTACCCGGAGCCGCCGCCGCCCGGCATGGTGCCCTCGTGCGCCGAGGGCGGCGTGCTCGGTGTGCTCTGCGCGTCGATCGGGTCGATCCAGGTGACCGAGGCGATCAAGCTGCTCACCGGCATCGGCGAGCCGCTGGTCGGCCGGCTGACCGTGTACGACGCCCTGGAGATGGAGTACCGCAAGATCAAGGTTCGCAAGGACCCGGGCTGCGTGCTCTGCGGTGAGAACCCGACCGTGACCGACCTGCTGGAGGACTACGAAGACTTCTGCGGCGCGGTCTCCACCGAGGCGCAGGACGCGGTGGTCGGCTCGACCATCACCGCCTCGGAGCTGAAGGACTGGCAGGACACCGGCAAGGACCACTTCCTGATCGACGTCCGGGAGCCGGCCGAGTACGAGATCGTCCGCATCCCCGGCTCGACGCTGATCCCGAAGGGCGACATCCTCTCCGGTGAGGCGCTGGCGAAGCTGCCGCAGGACCGGCAGATCGTGCTGCACTGCAAGTCCGGGGTGCGTTCGGCGGAGGCCCTCGCCGCGCTGAAGGCCGCCGGGTTCCGCGACGCGGTGCACGTCCAGGGCGGGGTGCTCGCCTGGATCAAGCAGGTCGACCCGGCGCTACCGGCGTACTGATCGTCGCGGCGGCCGTGGTGCCGCCGTCACACAGGGCTCCTTCCGTACCGAACTTTCGGTGCGGAAGGAGCCCTTTTGGTTGCCGGTGCCTGGTTTCTGATTGACCGGGGCCTATGCCCGGAGCTACCGAGTGGCTGGTTGACCTCGGCTGACTTACCGAGGCAGAGAAAGTTCCCCGGCGGTAGCCTTCTGTCCCGTGGTGGACATGGACGGTGCGATCGGCTTTGTCGTGGCGCACGGCGACGCGGTGGACCGGGCTCGGCTCTCCTGGCTGCGTACGGGTGCGCCACCCCCGCCGGAGGTGCTCGCCGACGTCGAGATGGGCCCGGCCCCCGACGGCGGCTGGCCGGCCCTCTGGGGCGGCGAGATCGCCTCGGTCGACGCCACCTGCTTCCGGCTGGCCGAACTCGACGACCTCGGGGCGCTCGACCGGCCCGCCGCCCGCCGGGCGCTCGACTGGCTCGCCGGCCGGCAGGGACCCGACGGGACCTGGGAGGAGCACGAGTCACTGGCCCGCGAGGCACCCGACTGGGCGAAACCCGGCGACCCCGAGGCCGAACTCTTCCTCACCGCCAACGCCGGCTTCTGGCTCACCGTGGCCGGGCTGGAGGCCCGCGCCGCCGGACCGTTCGACCACCGGGTCGGCGGGGCGTACGCCGGATCGGTGCACGCCGCCGCGAAGGCGATCGCCGACCGGTTGCACCCCGACGGCACCTGGCCGTCGTTCCTGGCCGCCGGCTGGCTCTCCGCCGCCGTGCTCTACCGGCAGGAACTGTTCTACGAGTCGGCGCGCATCCAGGGCGTACTCGGCGACCGGCTGCCGCAGATGTCCCCGGCCGACGTCGCCTGGATGGCGTCGGCGCTGGTCCGGGTCGGGGTACGCCCCGACGAGTGGCTGCTGGTCGCCGCCCGCCGAAGGCTCGCCGAAACCCAGCGCAGCGACGGCGGCTGGCCGAGCGAGGACGGCGACACGTTCGACGTACACACCACGTTGCTGGTCATCCGCGCCTGCCGCTGACCATCCGGGCGGCGGTCGGCCGTCGGGTCAGCCGCGCAGGTGGCCGTCGCCGGTGACGACGTACTTGGTGGAGGTCAGCTCGGGCAGCCCCATCGGGCCACGGGCGTGCAGCTTCTGGGTGGAGATGCCGATCTCCGCGCCGAAACCGAACTCGCCGCCGTCGGTGAACCGGGTCGAGGCGTTCACCATCACCGCCGCCGAGTCGACCCGGGCCACGAACTCCCGGGCCGCGCCGACCGAGTCGGTGACGATCGCCTCGGTGTGGCCGGTGCCGTACCGCCGGATGTGCCCGACCGCGGCGTCGAGCGAGTCGACGACGGCGGCCGAGATGTCGGCGGACAGGTACTCGGTGCCGTGGTCCTCCTCGGTGGCCGGGACCACGTCGGCCGAGTAGCCCCGGACCCGGTCGTCACCGTGCACGGTCACCCCGGCGGTCGCGAACGCGGCCAGCATCGCCGGCAGGAACGCGTCGGCGATCTCCGCGTGCACCAGCAGCGACTCGGCGGTGTTGCAGGTCGACAGGCGCTGGGTCTTCGAGTTCAGCACGATGTCGACGGCCTTGGCGACGTCGGCGGCGGCGTCGACGTACACGTGGCAGTTGCCCACCCCGGTCTCGATCACCGGCACCGTCGACTCCTCGACCACGGTCCGGATCAGCGACGCGCCACCGCGCGGGATCAGCACGTCGACCAGGCCACGGGCGCGCATCAGCTCCTTGACCGAGTCGCGGGACGAGGCGTCGAGCAGCTGGATCGCGTCCGCCGGCAGCCCCGCCCCGGCGACCGCGTCGCGCAGCACCGCGACCAGCGCGGCGTTCGAGTGTGCCGCCGACGAGGAACCGCGCAGCAGCGCCGCGTTGCCGGACTTGAGGCAGATGCCGGCGGCGTCGACGGTCACGTTCGGCCGGGCCTCGTAGATGATGCCGACCACCCCGAACGGCACCCGGATCTGACGCAGCTCCAGCCCGTTGGGCAGGGTCGAGCCGCGCACCACCTCACCGACCGGGTCGGCGAGCCCCGCCATCTCCCGCAGCGCGGCGGCGATGCCGGCCACCCGGTCACCACTGAGCGCCAACCGGTCCAGGATCGCCGCGGAGAGCCCGGCCTCGCGCCCCGCCGCCAGGTCCGCCTCGTTCGCGGCCAGGATCTCCGGCGTACGGGCGACCAGCGCGTCGGCCATCGCGTGCAGGCCGGCGTCCTTGGCGGTACGGGTCGCGGTGGCGAGCGCGTTCGCCGCCGTACGGGCCCGGCGTGCCTGCTCGGTGACGCTCATCTCGTACTCCTCGTTCTTCACAGCAGGACCAGGTCGTCGCGGTGCACGACCTCACGCTCGTACGCCGGGCCGAGGGCGGCGGCGAGTTCGCCGGTGGAGCGCCCGAGCAGGCCGGGCAGTTCCACCGCGTCGTAGTTGACCAGCCCACGGGCGACCGGGGTGCCGACGACGTCGACCAGGTCGACCGGGTCACCGGCGGTGAAGGAGCCATCCACGGCGGTGATGCCGGCCGGCAGCAGCGACTTGCGGCGGGCCACCACGGCCTGCACCGCGCCCGGGTCGAGGTGCAGCCGGCCCCGGGGCGAGGTGGCGTGGGCCAGCCAGAACAGCCGGGCACCGGGCCGGTGCACCGCCGGGTGGAACAGGGTGCCGACGTCGGCGCCGGCCAGGGCCTCGGGGGCCAGCGGCGCGGCGGTGAGCACGACCGGGATGCCGAAGCCGGTGGCGATCCGGGCCGCCTCGACCTTGGTGACCATGCCGCCGGTGCCGACCCCGGCCCGACCGGCCCGACCGATGGTCACCGTGGCCAGGTCGTCGGTGCTGTGCACCTGCTCGATCCTGGTCGTGCCGGGCTGGGCCGGGTCGCCGGTGTAGAGGGCGTCGACGTCGGAGAGGAGCACCAGCAGGTCGGCCTGGACCAGGGCGGCGACCAGGGCGGCCAGCCGGTCGTTGTCGCCGAACCGGATCTCCTCGGTGGCGACCGTGTCGTTCTCGTTGACGATCGGTACGGCCCGCAGGTCGAGCAGCTTGCGCAGGGTCCGGTACGCGTTGCGGTAGTGCACCCGCCGGGTGACGTCGTCGACGGTGAGCAGGACCTGCCCCACGGTGCGCCCGTGCCGGGCGAAGCTGGCCGCGTACCGGCCGATCAGCAGGCCCTGCCCGACGCTGGCGGCGGCCTGCTGGGTGGCCAGGTCACGCGGTCGGCGGGGCAGCCCGAGCGGGGCCAGACCGGCGGCTATCGCGCCGGAGGAGACCAGCACGATCTCCCGCCCGTCCGCCGCCAGCGCGGCGAGTACGTCGGTGAGGGCGTCGACCCGACCGGTGTCGAGTCCGCCGCTGGCGGTGGTCAGCGAGGACGAGCCGACCTTGACCACGATCCGCCGCGCTGCCGTGACTGCTTCACGCACCCGCCCATTCTGCGCGGTTATCGCCGGTGGGCGGCGGTCGGCTCCCATATGCTGGCGATCCGTGACGACGGAAGAGTACGTCGAGGCCGTGCTGGCGCTGGTCGAGCGGATCCCGGCGGGACGGGTGATGTCGTACGGGGCGATCGCGGACGCCCTCGCCGACCGCTCCGGTCGCAACTCCGCCCGCCAGATCGGTTCGATCATGAAGCGGCACGGCGGCGCGGTCCCCTGGTACCGGGTGGTGAACTCGGCCGGGCGGCTGCCGCCGGGGCACGAGTCGCGGGCGCGGGCCCAACTGGTCGCCGAGGGCACCCCGATGCGCGGCGACAAGGTAGACCTGCGCGCCGCCGCCTGGTTCCCGGGGAACTGAGGCGGTACCCCGCTTTCCGGTCGGGTAGGTCGGGATCTTCGGGGGTGGGGCGGGGCGGGTGCCGCCGTTAGCATTCGGCCCCATGACTGCCTCGCCGGCCGGGATCGGCCTGTCCCGTCGGGTTCGTGCCGGCTACGCGCTCGGCGGGCTGGCCACCGGGGCGTTCGGGACCGTACCCGGACTGGTGCTGCTGCCGTACCTGACGGACACGTTGGGGATCGCGGCCGGTGTCGCGGCACTGCTGGTGCTGCTGCCGAAGGCGTGGGACGTGCTGGTGAACCCGGTGGTGGGCCGGATCTCCGACCGGACCCGCTCCCGCTGGGGCCCGCGCCGGCCGTTCCTGCTGTTCGGCGGGGTGGCGCTGGCGGTGCTGTTCGCGGCCATGTTCGCCGGACCGGTGGGCGCCGGTACGGACGCCGGCTGGTACGTCGCGTTCGCCTTCCTGGCCACCGCGACCGCGTTCGCCTTCTTCCAGGTGCCGTACGTGGCGATGCCGGCCGAGCTGACCGCCGACTACCAGGAACGTACCCGGTTGATGACCTGGCGGATCGCGGTGCTGGCGGTGGCCATCCTGGTCTCCGGCGCGGTCGCCCCGGCGGTGGTGACCGCCGGTGGTTCGGGCATTCCCGGCCACCGGTGGATGGGGCTGTTCGTGGCGGTGCTGATCGTCGTCGGGGCGGTGGGCGCCTTCGTCGGCACCCGGGGCACCTCCGCCGGTACGGTCGGCGAGAGCGAGCCGAGCCTGCGGGCGCAGTTGCGGGTGGTCTCGGGCAACCGCCCATTCCGGTGGTTGCTGGCCTGTTTCGTCATTCAGTCGGCCGGGATCGCGACCGTGCTCGCCGGGGTCAACTACTTCGTCGAGCAGGTGCTGGACGCGGGCGAGGGCGGCACCACTATCGCGTTCGTGGCGTTCGTCGGACCGGCCCTGCTGGTGATGCCGCTCTGGTCCCGGATCGGCGCCCGGATCGGCAAGCTGCGGGCCTTCGTCCGGGCCTCACTGATCTTCGCTGTCGGTGCGTTGGCGTTGGTCGCCGCGCCGTTGCTGCCGTCCGTGCTGCCGTACCTGGTGATCGTGGTGATCGGTTGCGGGTACGCCGGACTCCAGGTGTTCGCGCTGGCCATGTTGCCGGACTGCATCGCGTACGACACGGCGCGGACCGGGCGCCGCCAGGCGGGGGTGTTCACCGGGGTCTGGACGGCGGGGGAGACCCTCGGGCTGGCGTTCG
Organism: Micromonospora sp. NPDC049529; assembly: GCF_055586685.1. Classification (NCBI taxonomy): domain Bacteria; kingdom Bacillati; phylum Actinomycetota; class Actinomycetes; order Micromonosporales; family Micromonosporaceae; genus Micromonospora; species Micromonospora sp. NPDC049529. The sequence goes on along the minus strand of NZ_JBVJHT010000013.1, from coordinate 5,877 downwards.
GGCCGGGCATCTACGGGTTGGTGTTGCAGCTGTCCGGTTACGTCTCGTCGGACACCGGAACGGCTGCGGCGCAGTCGGACACCGCTCGGCTGGGGGTGCTGCTCGGCTTCACCGTGCTGCCGGCGTTGCTGGTCGGGCTGCCGGTGCTGCTGCTGCGGCGCTACGACCTGACCCCGGCCCGCCTGGCCGAAGCCGAAGCCGAAGCGGTGGGCGGTTCATCGGCGGTTGTCAGCGAGATCGGACCGGGCCGGTGATCGAGTCGGCTGTTACGGTGTCCGCCATGGTCGAGGCGTTGCCACCGCACGGCGTACCCGCTGCCCAGGTGTTGGACGAGGTACGCGGCCTGCGGGCCGCCGACCGGCCGACCCACGGCGGGCGGCTGTTCGCCTACGTCTACGACCCGGCGGTGCCCGGCCTGGACGAGCTGGCGAATTCGGCGTACGCGTTGTCGGCGCACGTGAACGGGCTCGATCCGACCGCTTTCCCGTCCCTGCTGGCGATGGAGAACGCGCTGGTGGGCGCGGCCGCCCGGGTGCTCGGCGGCGGTCCGGGCAGTAGCGCGCCGGAGGTGGTCGGCAGTGTCACCGGCGGCGGCACCGAGTCGCTGATCCTGGCGGTGAAGACCGCGCGGGACGCGCACCCGGAGATCGGGGCACCGAGGCTGGTGGTGCCGGTGACCGCGCACGCGGCGTTCGCGAAGGCGGCGCACTACCTCGGGGTCGGGCTCGATCTGGTGCCGGTGTCGGCGCAGACGTTGCGTCCGGATCCGACCGACATCGCCGCCGCGATCGGGCCGCAGACGGTGCTGGTGGCGTGTTCGGCCCCGTCGTACGCGCACGGGGTGGTCGACCCGGTGGCCGCGATCGCCGGGATCGCGGCGGCGGCCGGGGTGCGCTGCCACGTGGACGCCTGCTTCGGCGGCTGGACGTTGCCGTACCTGCGTCGGCTCGGTGTCGAGGTGCCGCCGTTCGACTTCGCCGTGCCCGGAGTCACCTCGATCTCGGTCGACCTGCACAAGTACGCGTACGCGCCGAAGGGTGTGTCGGTGTTGCTGCACCGGGACGCGGCGCTGCGCCGGCCGCAGTATTTCGCCTTCGCCGACTGGCCGGGTTACACGATGCTGAACCCGGTGATCTCGTCCACCCGGTCGGGTGGGCCGATCGCGGCGGCGTTCGCCACGCTGCGGTTTATCGGCGACGCGGGTTACCTGGCGTTGGCTCGGACCACTGTGGACGCCGTGCGCGGGCTGGCCGACGAGGTCAGGGGCGTGGACGGGTTGCGGCTGCTGGCCGAGCCCGAGGCGACCGTGGTGTGTTTCGGCACCGAGGATCCCGGTCTGGACCTGTTCGTCCTGGCGGACGAACTCACGGTCCGTGGTTGGCACACCCAACCCCAGATGGCGTACGGCGATCTGCCGGCCAGCATCCACCTGACGGTGACCGCGGCGGTGGCGCCGAGGGTGGCCGACTTCGGGGTGGACCTGCGGGCGGCGGCGGCTGCCGCGCGGGCCGCCGGTCCGGTCGAGTTGCCGGCCGAGTTGCTGGCGCTGGCCGGTGCGTTGACGCCGGAGCAGCTGACCCCGGAACTGGTCGCCGGCCTCGCCGAGGGGCTGGGCCTGGGTGCCGACAGCGGTGTCGACGGTGGGTCGGGCGGGCCGTTGCCGGCGCGGGTGGCCGTGGTCAACACCCTGCTCAACGCCGCCCCGGTACGGCTACGGGAGCGACTGCTGGTGGAGTTCCTCAGCCTGTTGCAGCGCCCCACCTACTGACCGCCGTACGACCGTCGGTCGGTGCCGACGTCCGGCCCTCGCGGATTTCCCCGGTCGGGCCTGCGTTAGCGTCAACGCCCGTCGAAGGATGATCCATCTACCCAGACGGCGTTGTCCTCCGGCCTCCATCCCGGCTCCGAGAGGCGCATGTGAACATCCTGGAAGCGGTGCTGCTGGGCGCGGTGGAGGGGCTCACCGAGTTCCTGCCGGTATCCAGCACCGGCCACCTCACCATCCTGGAAAAGCTGCTCGGTTACTCCATCGACGACCCCGACATCACGGCGTTCACCGCGATCATCCAGGTCGGCGCGGTGTTCGCGACCCTGCTCTATCTCCGCAAGGACCTGGTCCGGATCATCGCCGCCTGGGTGGGTGGGGTGTTCAACCCGTCGGCTCGGGCGAATCCGGACTATCGGTTCGGCTGGGCGGTCATCCTCGGCTCGATCCCGATCGGTGTGATCGGGCTGCTGTTCAAGGACCAGATCGAGACCACGTTGCGCAGTCTCTGGTTCGTCGGCTTCGCGCTGATCCTGTGGTCAGGGGTGATGTGGTTCGCCGACCGGGCCGCCACCCAGGTCCGGCACGAGTCGGACGTGACCTGGAAGGACACCCTGATCATCGGGACGGTGCAGTGCCTGGCGCTGATTCCGGGCATCTCCCGGTCGGGTGCGACGATGTCCGCCGGGCTGCTGCGGGACCTGGACCGGGTGACCGTGACCCGGCTGTCGTTCTTCCTGTCCATCCCGGCGCTGATGGCCGCCGGTGCGCTTCAGCTCGTGGACGAGTACGACAACATCAGCACCGGGGTCGGCTGGCCGGCGACGATCACCGCGACCGTGGTCAGCGGGATCGTCGGTTACCTGGCCGTGGCGTGGTTGCTCAAGTTCATCGCCCGGCACACGTACACGATGTTCATCGTCTACCGGCTGATCCTCGGCACGGTGGTCCTGGTCTTGGTCGGTACGGGCACCATCTCCGCCACCTGACCGACCCGGCGACGCCGACCCGCCACCCGACGGGCCCGACAGCGGCCCGGTATCCCGCCCGCTCCGGGTGCGATACCGGGCCGCTGCGCTGTGTGGCGGTACAAATACATCGACGAACTTATTTCCGGGTCTTTACTGTAAATAGTGTTTACTATAAATTGTTAAGGGCGCCCTGCCGAGTTCGAGTAAGGAGCCCTTCGATGCGAAGATCTGCCGTACTGTCGCTGCTGACGGCCGCAGCCCTGATCACCTCCACCCTGGTCGTCGCCGCGCCCGCGCAGGCGCACGGCTACATCTCCTCACCACCCAGTCGGCAGGCCAACTGCGCGCAGGGTCGGGTCGCCAACTGCGGACAGATCCAGTGGGAGCCGCAGAGCGTCGAAGGACCGAAGGGGCTGCGCAACTGCCATGCCAACATCGGGCACTTCGCCGTACTCAGCGACGAGAGCCGTAACTGGCCGGCGACCTCGGTCGGCAGCTCGGTCACGTTCAACTGGGTGCTCACCGCCCGGCACGCGACCAGCACCTGGGAGTACTACATCGGCAGCCAGCGGGTCGCGCTGTTCAACGACAACGGCCGCCAGCCCGGTGCCACCGTCTCCCACCAGGTGAACCTCGGCGGCTTCTCCGGCCGGCAGAAGCTGCTCGCCATCTGGAACATCGCCGACACCGCGAACGCGTTCTACTCCTGCGTCGACCTCCAGATCGGTGGCGGCGGCGGCAACCCGCCCCCGACGAACCCCACCCCGACCCCGACGCGTACGGCAACCCCGCCGCCGACCAACCCGACCACCCCGCCGCCGGCCGGCGGCACCTGGGCCGCGGGCACCGCGTACCAGGTCGGCGCCACGGTCACCTACGGCGGCGCCAGCTACAGCTGCCGTCAGGCCCACACGGCGACTCTCGGCTGGGAGCCGCCGAACGTACCGGCACTCTGGCAGCGGCTCTGACCCTCGCCCCTGCCGGCGGGCCCGTACCCGATCGGGGTGCGGGCCCGCACCCGGCGTCGACCGTCGAGGTCGCCCACCCCGCCCGTCGCCCGAGCCGAAAGAGCCGGACATGACCCGTCACCGTCGTACGCTGATCGCCCCGGTCGTGCTGTTGCTGCTCGCCGGCTGCGGCGGCCCGCCCACCGCCTCCGGCGGCCCGGCCGGGCCCACCCCCGAGGTTGCCCGGCCGGCGGCGACGGCGACCGCGACCGGGTCGGCCGGCGCGTTCAACCCGGCCGACGTGATGTTCCTCCAGATGATGGTGACCCACCACGGTCAGGGCCTGGAACTGGTCCGGTTGGCCGAGAGCCGGGCCGAACGCGACGAGGTGCGGATCCTCGCCGCCGCCGTCGACGTCACCCAGACCGAGGAGCAGGAAACCATGCGCGGCTGGCTGCGCGCCTGGGGGCGGCCGACCGAGGCGGACCCGGCCGACCACGCCCACGCCGACCACGGCGGCCTGCCGGCCACCGGCCCGGAACAGATCGCCGCGCTGGCCCGGACCACCGGTGCCGAGTTCGAGACCGCGTTCCTCAACCTGTTCATCGCGCACCAGCACAACGCCGTCGAGATGGCCCGCAACGAGACCAAGTTCGGGCAGGACCGGGCGGCCAGGGAACTCGCCGGCCGGATCGACCAGTCCCGGACCGCCCAGATCAACCAGATGCTGACCCTGCTCGGCTGAGCCGCGCACCGCACCACCGTGGAGTCTCCGTCGGGGCGGCGGACACGGCGGTGGGGGGGGGGGGGGGGGGGGGGGGGGGGGGGGGGGGGGGGGGGGGGGGGTGGGGGGGGGGGGGGGGGGGGGGGAGAAGGGGGGAGG
>NZ_JBVJHT010000013.1:0-1301 GCF_055586685.1 Micromonospora sp. NPDC049529 | reverse complement strand
CCCCTACCCGCCCCCCCCCCCCCCCCCCCCCCTCCCTCCCCCCCCCCCCCCCCCACCCCCCCCCCCCCCCCCCCCCCCCCCCCCCCCCCCCCCCACCGCCGTACGCGCCTCCTGCCTCAGGCGGCCGGCACCGCGGTGACGCCGAAGGTCGCCGCGTTGTTCGCCGGATTCGAGTCCGGCGTCTCGGTGTTGCCGTACGGCAGGTGCAGTTGGGCGGTCGCGGTGCCGAGCGGACCGGCGACGGTCTCGACCGGTGCGGTCAGCGGCACGTCGAAGGTACGCACCTCACCGGGCATGAACTCGCCGCCCGGTACCTCGCAGCGGGCGAACGGGCAGAAGACGGCATCGCCGCCGGCCCGGACCCCCTCCGGCAGGACCAGCTGCACCTGGGGGGTGCTGTGCGGCGCGTCGCCGGCGTAGCCGACGGTGACCGACACCCGGCCGGCGTAGCTGCCGTCGGGCTGCTGGGTCAGGACCGCCGGGCCGACCCGGAGCGAGCCGTCGGCAACGGTGTCCTGCACGTACGGCCGGGGGTGGCGCAGCGATCCGGTGGTGGAGCGGAACAGGGCGGAGAAGTCGTCGCCGCCGCGTACTGGGACCGAGTCCACCGACACGTCCACCCGGCCACCGGTCGCCACCATCGGGTAACGGCGGGTGTCGGTGAGCACCTCGAACTCCGCGTGGACCGTTCGCCGCTCGCCGGGCTCGAACGTGCCGACCACGCAGTTGACCGTACGGCGCGGACCGTCGTTCAACGGGAAGCACGGTCCGGACGGCAGCAGACCGGTGAGGGAACCGCCGACCGGCTCGGTGATGGTCACGACGGGCAGCGAGGTCGACCCGTCGCGGAGGGTGATCGTGATCGGCAGCGTGCCCCGGTAGCCACGGTCGGTCGGCTGGAGGACCAGATCGCCGACCGAGACGGACGAGCCCCGGGTCCCGGTCGCGGCCGAGGCGGCTCCGGCCGGTGCCAGGGCCACCAGCAGGGCGGCGGTACCGAGCGCACCGGCGAGCAGACGACGACGCATGGAGACGGACATTGTTCCTCCAGAATGATCCCCGTGTGCCGGACGCTTTCTGCTCCGGCATCGGGGAAGACACGTCCCGTCGCCCGTCCCGGTTGCGATGATCTTGTGTCGGCGAAACGACAGGGTCGACCGACAACCACATTCGCCCGAAACGCATCGGGGGCCACCGGAAAGGGCTCCGGACGCGGGGGGGGGGGGGGGGGGGGGGGGGGGGGGGGGGGGGGGGGGGGGGGGGGGGGGGGGGGGGGGGGGGGGGGGGGGGGGGGGGGGGGG
>NZ_JBVJHT010000012.1:173867-302042 GCF_055586685.1 Micromonospora sp. NPDC049529 | reverse complement strand
CACTGGGGGGAGAGCCGACAGGGGGAGGACTGGGCTTTGTTGGTCTGCTGGTCGGCTGGGGGGGGGTTGCAGCAACCGTTGGGGGGGGGGGGGGGGGGGGGGGGCCCCCCCCCCCCCCCCCCCCACCACCCTCCGTCCCCCGGAGCGTCTATTCGTGCGCGATCGCGCCCAGCACGTTGATCCGTGCCGCCCGGATCGCCGGCAGCACCGCCGCGACCACGCCGACCACCGCGGCCAGGCCGATCAGCACGCCGAGCTGCGTCCACGGCAGCACCAGGTCGGTGATGCCCTCGTCGCGCAGCGCCCGGACCACCGCCGCGCCCAGCCCGGTGCCGACCGCCATGCCGAGCAGCGCCCCGAAGACCGAGATCACCACGGCCTCGACGGTCACCATCCACATGGTCCGGGCCCGGTTCAGCCCGATCGCCCGGAGCAGCCCCAGCTCACGGGTCCGCTCCAGCACCGACAGCGCCAGCGTGTTCACGATCCCGAGTACGGCGATCAGGATCGCCAGCGCCAGCAGGATCTGGATCATCCGCAGCAGGCTGTCGAACTGCCCGGTCTGCTGCTTGATGAACGACGCCCGATCGGCCACCGACACCTCCGGACTGTCCGCGAGCAGCTTCTCGACCTGCGGCAACACCTGCCCGACCGTGGCGCCCGAGTCAAGTTGCAGGTAGCCCTGCGACGGCCGGGGAATCGCGAAGTCCTTCGTCGCCTCGCGCGGCAGCAGGAACCCGCTGTAGAGCTCGGAGCTGGCGTAGACGCCGCTGACCGTGTAGGTGTGCGGGTCGCCCCGGGACAGCTGCACCGGCACGGTCGAGCCGACCGTGAGGTTGAGTTCGCGCGCGGTGGCGTCGTCGACCAGCACCTGGTCGGCGGTGAGTGAGTCGACGCTGCCGGCGGTCGCCTTCACCCCGTAGATGTCGATCATCGCCGGTACGTCGCTGGTCGCGTTGACGTACTCGCGCTCGCCGTTGACCTGCGCCAGATCGCCCCAGAAGCCGGCGACGGCCTTCACGCCCGGCAACTCGGCGGCCCGGTCCAGGACCACCGGGTCGAACGTCGGCGGCCGGGGCCCGGACTGGGCACCGGAGATCACCAGGTCGGCGGTGATGGTGTCCTCGGCCAGACCGGAAATGCTCGACTTGGCCGAGTCCAGGATGATCGTCACGCCGGTGACCAGCGCGATGCCGATCATCAACGCGGCGGCGGTGATCGCCGTGCGGCGCGGGTTGCGCCCGGAGTTGAGCCGGCCGAGCTTGCCCGGCACCGACCAGGAGAAGATCCGGCCGAGCACGGACACCACCGGCCGGCTGATCACCGGGGTCAGCAGGGCCACCCCGACGAACGCCAGCAGCACACCGCCGAGGATGGTGCCGAGGATCGCGTCGCCGGCCGCACCGGTCAGGCCCAGGGCCAGCAGCCCGGCGCCGAGCACCGCGACCACCGCTCCGGCGACCGTGAGCTTGGTCAGCGGGCGGTCCGGCGTCGCCACGTCCTGCATCGCCGCGATCGGCGGGATCCGGGACGCCCGCAGCGCCGGGATCAGCGCGGCCACCACCGTGATCAGGATCCCGACCGCGAAGGAGCTGATCACCGCGATCGGTGGCACACCCACGCCGGCCAGTTCCAGGCCGCCGCCGACCTGCCCGAAGACGTACGCCAGCAGCGCGCCGACCCCGATCCCGGCGCCCAGGCCCAGGACCGAGGCGACCAGCCCGATCGCCACCGCCTCGACCAGGACCGAACGGATCACCTGCTTGCCGCTGGCGCCGATGGCCCGCATCAGGGCCAGTTCACGGGTGCGCTGCGCCACGATGATCGAGAACGTGTTGAGGATGAGGAAGGTGCCGACCAGCAGCGCCACCCCGGCGAAGCCGAGCAGGATCTGGTTGAAGAAGGCCAGTCCCTCCTTCAGCCCGGCGGACGAGTCGGCGGAGAGCTGCTTGCCGGTCTTCACCTCGTACCCGTCGCCGACCGCCGCCGCGACCCGGTCGCGCAGCGCGGCCTGGTCGATCCCGTCCTGGGCGCGGACGCTGATGTTGCTGAACACGTCCGGTGCGCCGAGCATGAGCCGCTGCGCGACCGGGGTCGTGAACGCCACCTCGTTGACGCCGCCGAGGCTGTCCCGGTCACCGCTGTAACCGAAGACACCGACGAGGGTGAACTCCTGCTTCGGCGCCAGGTCCACCAGTACGCCGACCCGGTCGCCGACCTTGACCTTGGCCGCCTTGGCCAGGCCGGCGTTGACCACGATCTCGTCGTCGGCGCTCGGTGCCCGGCCCTCGCGCAGCTTCAGCAGATCGTTCTCCCCGGTCCAGTTGCCGCCCAACTGCGGCGGACCGAACGAGGTGACCACCTTGCCGTTGCTGCCGATGAGGCGGGCCCCGTCGGTGCCGACCACGCCGGTCGCCTCGGCCACGCCCGGCACCTGGCGCACCGTGTCCAGCGTGCTCGCCGGCAGCGGGTTGGCGAGCTGTTCGCCCTCGAACTCGTTGACCGCGATCTTCGGCTTCGCCGCCACGTTGACGTCGGTGTTGGCGTACGCGTCGCTGAACACCGAGTCGAAGGAGCGCCCGAGGGTGTCGGTGAGGACGAACGAGCCGGAGACGAACATGACGCCCAGCACCACGGCGAGCCCGGACAGGACCAATCTGACCTTGCGGGCGAGCAGGCTCTTCAGGGTTGCGCGCAGCATCAGAGCCCCGCCTCGGCAAGCCCGTCGAGCTTCTTCATCGTGTCCAGCACGGTCTCCGGGGTCGGCTCGACCAGTTCGGAGACGATGCTGCCGTCGGCGAGGAAGATGACGCGGTCGGCGTAGCTGGCGGCGACGGGGTCGTGGGTGACCATGACGATGGTTTGGTGGTGGTTGCGGACGCTGTCGCGGAGGAAGGTGAGGACTTCTGCTCCGGCTCGGGAGTCGAGGTTTCCGGTGGGTTCGTCGGCGAAGATGACGTCGGGTTTGGCGACGAGGGCGCGGGCGCAGGCGACGCGTTGTTGTTGGCCGCCGGAGAGTTGGTTGGGTCGGTGGTGGAGTCGGTCGGCTAGTCCGACGGTTTTGATGACGGTGTTGTACCAGTCGGGGTTTGGTTTGCGGCCGGCGATGCGTAGGGGGAGGAGGATGTTTTCTTCGGCGGTGAGGGTGGGGAGGAGGTTGAATTGTTGGAAGATGAAGCCGACTTTGTCGCGGCGGAGTTTGGTGAGTCCGTTGTCGTTGAGTCCGGTGACGGTGGTGTCGCCGATGTGGATGGTGCCGCGGGTGACGGAGTCGAGTCCGGCGAGGCAGTGCATGAGGGTGGATTTGCCGGAGCCGCTGGGTCCCATGATGGCGGTGTAGCGGGCTTGTTCGAATTCGGCGGTGACTCCGCGGAGGGCGATGACCTGCGCTTCACCGCTGCCGTACACCTTCCACACCTCATTGGCGCGCGCCGCCGCCTGCGTGTTCTGGCCTACCGTCGCGGTCACTCGAATTCTCCTTCGAAGAAAGTCTCAGCTGTCCGGGCACCGCTGCTCCGCCCGGCAGTGTCCATCGTCGGTGCCACCAACGCCTGACTCGTCCACCCCTGGGTGGAGCCGGCGCGGATATTCCGCTGCGGGTCGGCCCGGATGCCACCCTCAGGGTTGCCCCTGACTGCTAACGGCCCATTCCGGTCACCCGACCGAATTTTTCCGTAAACGGAGCGCTTCGGGTGGTGATTTGACCGGATCGTCGATCGGCTGGCCAGGCGTTTTTCACCGGCCGCAACGGCGGAAACGCAGTGCGGGGTGGGCGCGAACGCCCACCCCGCAGTCGTACGCCGGTCGGTTACTCGTAGGAGATCGCGTCGAGTACGTTCAGCCGCGACGCCCGCCACGCCGGCCACGCGGCGGCCAGAACCCCGGCCAGGGCGGCCGCGATCAGGAACCCGACCAGCTGCCAGTACGGCAGCGCGATCATCGAGATCGCGTCCAGGTTGCGCAGCACCTCGGTGACCGTGACCCCGAGTGCCACCCCGAGCCCGACCCCGAGCAGGCAGCCGAAGACGGCCATCAGCAGCGACTCCACCGCCACCATCGCGACGACCTGCGCCCGGCGCATGCCGACCGCGCGCAGCAGGCCCAGTTCCCGGGTGCGTTCGTAGATGCTCAGTACCAGGGTGTTGACGATGCCGAGGAACGCCACCAGTACGGCCAGCGCCAGCAGCACGTAGAAGATCGCCAGCAACTGGTCCACCGCCGAGGTCTGCTGGGCCACGAAGCTCGCCTGGTCCACCACGGCGACCAGCGGATAGTCGGCCATCAGCTGCTCGACCTGACGGGTCACCGAGGCCACGTCAGCGTCCTCGGCGACCTGGACCAGGCCCTGGAAGGCCAGCGGCCCGGCGAAGTACCGCACCTGCGACGGGGGCAGGATCACCCCGTTCGCCACCGCCGTCCGCTGGTAGATCCCGGCGACCGTGTACGTACGGTCACCGCCGACCGGCATGGTGACCACGAAGGTGCTGCCGACCGACCAGCCGTTGCCCTCCGCCGTGCCGTCGTCGACGATCGCCTCGTTCTCCCCGGTCGGGGTCAACGTGCCGGCCACCTGGTCCATCGACATCATCGACCGGACGGTGGGCAGGTCGGCGGCCTGGACGTACCCGTTCGGGTTGCCGTCCAGGGGCAGCACCGCCAGGTGGGTCGCGAGAACCGCCGTGACCCCCGGAATCCGGGCGGCCTGGGCCAGCCGGGCCGGATCGAAGCCCTCCTTGCCGCTCGGTGGTGCCAGCACGCTCGTGGTCACGATGACCTCGGCGCTCAGGTCGTTCTCCACCAGGTCCGTGACGCTGGCCTTCAGCGACGCGCCGATCACGCTGACCGCGCTGACCAGGCTCACCCCGACCATCAGCGCGACCGCCGTCACGGCGGTCCGGCGCGGGTTGCGCAGCGTGTTGCGCCGGCCGATCCCGGTCGCGGCGTCCCAGCTGACCAGACGACCGATCGTGCCGGCCACCGGTCGGGTCAGGGCCGGGGAGAGCAGCGCCACCCCGACCACGGCGAGCAGCACCCCACCGCCGAGGGCGGGCGCGGTGAGCCCGTCCACGCCGACCAGACCGACGCTGAGCAGCGCGACGCTGATCGCGGTGATCACCCCGCCGGTGATGGTCAGCCCACGCAGCGACTTGTCCGGCCGGACCAGGTCACGCATGGCCGCGATCGGCGGCACCCCGGCGGCCCGGATCGCCGGCACGAGCGCCGCGATCACCGTCATGACCACGCCGACCAGGTACGACGCCAGGATGGCGGTGCCGCTGACGGTGAGTCCACCCTCCGGTAGCGGGAAGCCGGTGGCGGCGGCGAGCGACTGCAACCCGGCCGCGACCGCGATGCCGGCGCCCAGCCCCAGCGTGGACGCGATCACGCCCACCACCAGCGCCTCCACCAGCACGCTGCCGGTGACCTGTCGCCAACTCGCGCCGAGGGCCCGCAGCAGCGCCAGCTCCCGGGACCGCTGGGCGATGATGATGTTGAACGTGTTGAAGATCAGGAACATCCCGACCAGCAGCGCGATCAGGGCGAAGCCGAGGAAGAACCAGTTCACGAAGGTGAGCAGCTGCTTCAGCGCGGAGGCCTGCTCCTCGGCCGCCTCCTCCCCGGTGATCGCCTCGAACCCGGTCGGGGTGGCCGTGGCCACCCGTTGCTTCAGGGTCTGCTGCGACACTCCCGGCTCGGCCTGGAGCTGGGCGGCGCCGAACACCCCGGTCCGCCCGTAGAAGAGGCGCTGCGCCTCCGGCACGGTGAAGCCGACCATCGTCTCGCCGCCGAGCGTCGCCCGACCACCGGAGTACTCCAGCAGCCCGACGATCGTCCACTCCGGGCTGGTCGCGCTCCTCGGCACGTAGATCTTGATCCGGTCGCCGATCCGGTGACCGGTCTGCTCGGCGGTGTACCGGGTCAGGGTCACCTCGTCGTCGGCCCGGGCGGCCCGGCCCTCGGCCACCGTCAGCAGGCCGTCGGCGACGAAGTCGTCCTCGCCCAGCCCGACCCCGAGGTGTGGGACGCCGGCCGGCAGCGCCTTGCCGTTGTCCTTGCGGAACGGGATCAGGCCGTCCGAACTGGCGTCCCCGACGACGGAGCGGACCCCGTCCACCGTCGCCAGCCGATCCAGGTCGGCCTCGGTCAGCAGCGGCGGGGTCGCCTCCTCCCGTGCCTCGTCGGTGGCCTGCACCTGGACCGCCACGTCCTTGTTCACGGTCTGGAACAGCTGCTCGAACCGGCCGCCGAGGCTGTCGGTGAGGACGAAGGCGCTGGCCACGAACATGACGCCGAGGATGATCGCGAAACCGGACAGGACCAGCCGGAGCTTGCGGGAGAGCAGGCTCTTCAGCGTGGCACGCAGCATCACGCCACCTCGGCCTGGTGGGCCAGCACGTCGAGGTGCTTCAGGGTGTCGAGCACCGCCTCCGCCGTCGGGTCGGTCAACTCGTCCACGATGCTGCCGTCGGCGAGGAAGATGACGCGGTCGGCGTAGCTGGCGGCGACGGGGTCGTGGGTGACCATGACGATGGTTTGGTGGTGGTTGCGGACGCTGTCGCGGAGGAAGGTGAGGACTTCTGCTCCGGCTCGGGAGTCGAGGTTTCCGGTGGGTTCGTCGGCGAAGATGACGTCGGGTTTGGCGACGAGGGCGCGGGCGCAGGCGACGCGTTGTTGTTGGCCGCCGGAGAGTTGGTTGGGTCGGTGGTGGAGTCGGTCGGCTAGTCCGACGGTTTTGATGACGGTGTTGTACCAGTCGGGGTTTGGTTTGCGGCCGGCGATGCGTAGGGGGAGGAGGATGTTTTCTTCGGCGGTGAGGGTGGGGAGGAGGTTGAATTGTTGGAAGATGAAGCCGACTTTGTCGCGGCGGAGTTTGGTGAGTCCGTTGTCGTTGAGTCCGGTGACGGTGGTGTCGCCGATGTGGATGGTGCCGCGGGTGACGGAGTCGAGTCCGGCGAGGCAGTGCATGAGGGTGGATTTGCCGGAGCCGCTGGGTCCCATGATGGCGGTGTAGCGGGCTTGTTCGAATTCGGCGGTGACTCCGCGGAGGGCGATGACCTGCGCTTCACCGCTGCCGTACACCTTCCACACGTCACTCGCGCGTGCCGCTGCGGTAGCGCTGGGCGCTGGTACTGTCCCCGTCACGATCTCTCCCTCAGTCAGATGACGGCGATCGCCGTCCTAGGGTCACGCTAGGGTGCCGGGGCAATCCGGCCATCCTGCCCGCGGAGGGTTTTCCGCTACGACCGCCGTACCCTTCGGCTCCGACTTCAGGAGGGTAAGGGCACGCCACGTTCCGTCGCGCGACCATTACCGGCGCGTCACGCGCCCGGACGGATCAGACCCGACTCGTACGCGAACACGACCGCCTGCACCCGATCACGCAGACCGAGTTTCGTCAGTACGTGTCCGACATGCGTCTTGATGGTCGTCTCGCTGATCGACAACGTACGGGCGATCTCCGCGTTGGACAGTCCCCGGGCGATGTGCACCAGCACCTGCCGCTCCCGCTCGGTGAGCACGTCGAGCGCCTTCGGCAGGGTCGCCGACGGATCCGGCAGGACACCGGCGAACTGGTCCAGCAGCCGCCTGAGGATGCGCGGCGCGACCACCGCCTCCCCGGCGGCCACCGTACGGATCGCGGTCACCAGGTCCTCGGCGGGCACGTCCTTGGCGAGAAACCCGCTCGCGCCGGCCCGCAGCGCCCCCACCACGTACTCGTCCAGGTCGAACGTGGTCAGGATGAGCACCCGCACCGGCAGCCGGGAGTCGACGATCGCCCGGGTCGCCGCCACCCCGTCCATCCGGGGCATCCGGATGTCCATCAGCACCACGTCCGGCAGCAACCGGCGGGCCAGGTCGACCGCCTCGCTGCCGTCGCCGGCCTCGCCCACGATGTCGAGGTCGGTCTCGGCGCTGAGCACCATCCGGAACCCGGTACGCAGCAGCGGCTGGTCGTCGGCGAGCAGGATCCGCACCGGACGCGGACCCCCGCGCGGATAGCCGACCTGCGGGTCAGTCACGCCGTCTCCTCGCTGCTCGGCACGCCGGAGCGTTCCATCGGAACCTTCGCGTGCACCCGGTAGCCGCCGCCCGGACGGGGGCCGGTGCGTAGGGTCCCACCGTAGAGGGCGACCCGCTCCCGCATCCCGACCAGCCCGTGTCCGGCCGGGTTGGGGTCCAGGGACGGGCCGCGACCGGTGTCGAGGATCTCCACCACCAGCCAGTAGACGCCGTAGGTGAGCCGGACCTGGGCAGTGGCCGTACCGGCGTGTTTGAGCGCGTTGGTCAGCGCCTCCTGCACGATCCGGAACACGGTCAGCGCGAGGCTCGGTTCCAGCGCCGAGGGCACGCCGTCGATCCGCAGTGAGACCGGCAGGCCCGCCTCCCGGACCTGCTCGACCAGCGACTCCAGCCCGGCCAGTCCGGGCTGCGGGGCGAGGTCGGCGGCCGGCTCGGCGTCGGTACGCAGCACGTCGAGCAGCCGGCGCAGCTCGCGCAGGGTGGTCCGGCTGGTCTGCGCGATGCTGCCCAGCGCCTCGTCGGCGGCGTCCGGGTCGCGGGCGAGTACCCGCCGGGCACCGGTTGCCAGCACGCTCATCACGCTGACGTGGTGGGCGACCACGTCGTGGAGTTCACGGGCGATCCGGCGCCGCTCGTCGGCGACCGCCTGGTCGGCCATCGAACGCTGGTTCTCCTCGGCGACCCTGGCCCGTTCCTCCAAGGCCCGGATCGTGGCCCGCCGGGCGTGCACGGTGCGCCCGACGAAGAAACAGACCAGTGCGATCAGCACGTTGGTGAACAGCAGGTACCCGCCCGGCACCCCGAGCTGGTCCCGGGCCGCCGGCAGCGCCAACGCGGTGACCAGGACCGGCGCCCAGAGTACGGTGGCGACGAGGACCGCCCGGCGCAGCGGGAACCCGGCCGCGGTGGTGTACGTCAGCAGGATGAACGCCACCACCGCCGTGAGTGGCTGGTGGCCGTCGACCACCGCGGCGGTGAAACCGGCCAGCGCCAGCGTCGCCGCCACCGGCGGCCAGACCCGGTTCAGTACGATCGGCAGCGCGCAGACCAGGCTCCAGGCGACCGTCCTCGGCCAGCCGTCGGCGGTCGTCCCCGCCGGCATGGTGGCCGTCAGCAGCGTCTCGGCCAGCACCACCAGGGTTGCCAGCAAGCCGTCGCGGCCAAGGACGGCCGGGGCGTACCCGGTGGGTCGCGGGATCCGCCAGCGGCGGACCGGTGGGCGCGACCCGGTCCCCGGCCCGGTCCGACCCGACGGCCGGTCGAGGCCGGTCGGGGCGTCGATACGGGTCATCTCCGCACGGTAGCCGCTGTCGGGGCGGAGTCGTCCGCACCGAGGGTGGAGTGCGCCTCCTCCTCCGGGATGAGGCCTCCCGTCCCGGGACGAGGATCTTCCGCCCCCGGGACGAGGATCTTCCTGCTCGAAGGAACGAGGGCGACCCGATCCGGGACGAGGGTGGGGCCCGTCCCGGACGGGCGGTGGCCCGCTTCGGGCGGGGCGCTACTCGTCCACCGCCGTACCGGCGGACCGGCTCGGCTGCTCCGGCACCACGGCGGTGATCGTCAACTCCGGGAACGGCGGCGGGGTGCCCCCGAAGGCCGGACAGAGGGCCTGGTGGCTGCACCAGTCGCAGAGCCGGCTCGGCTTCGGCCGGAAGTCCTGCCGCGCGGTGGCCTGCTCGATCGCCCGCCAGAGCGCCACCAGGGTACGTTCGAACCGGGCCAGCTCCTCGGCGTCCGGCGCGTAGTCGCAGATCTCGGCGTCCTTGAGGTAGAGCAGCCGCAGCACCTTCGGCACCACCCCACGGGTCCGCCAGAGCACCAGCGCGTAGAACTTGAGCTGGAACAGGGCGCGGGCCTCGAACGCCTCCCGGGGGGCCCCACCGGTCTTGTAGTCGACCACCCGCAGCGCCCCGTCCGGGGCGACGTCAAGCCGGTCGATGTAGCCCCGGATCAGCAGCTCGTCGTCGACCACCGTGGAAATCAACGTCTCCCGTTCGGCGGGTTCGAGCCGGCGCGGGTCCTCCACCGTGAAGTAGCCCTCCAGCAGCCGGCGGGCCGAGCCGAGGAACTCGGTCACGTCGACCGCCGTCTCCTCGGTGAACAGCCCGGTCAGCTCCGGCTCGTCGGCCACCAGCCGGTCCCACTGCGGTGCCACCAGGTCGCCCGCGGCAGCCGGGGTCCGGTCGGGCGCCGGCAGGTCGAAGAGCCGTTCCAGCACCGCGTGCACCAGGGTGCCCCGGATCTGGTCCAGGCTGGGGCGCTCGGGCAGCCGGTCGATGCTGCGGAACCGGTAGAGCAGCGGGCAGGTCTTGAAATCGGCCGCCCGCGACGGCGAAAGGGAGGGCCCCGCGGGTCGTTGGGCCACCGGGGATCGCCCGGCCGTCTGCTTCGTCACCATCTCCGCCACCATGACCGGAAGGCTAGGCCACGGGTACGACGGTAACGCCGGCACCGCCCCCCGGTGGCAAGGCGCGGGCGAGCCCGCTCACCACGGTTACGTAGCATCGACACGGTGCAGCGGAGTTCAAGACGGCAGAACCGGCCGGACCGCCGTCCCGGCCTCGCCGTCGGCCGGGTGTTCGGTGTCCCGGTCTACGTCAACGCGTCCATGGTGCTGCTGGCCGTCCTGGTGACCGTCGTGTACGGCGAGTTCGTCCGTCGTGAGCTGGATCTGTCGCAGGTCACCGGCTACCTGGTGGGCTTCGGTTTCGTGGTCTTCCTGCTCGGTTCGGTGCTGTTGCACGAGCTCGGGCACGCGGTGACGGCCCGCCGGTACGGCATCGGCGTACGCGGCATCACGCTCGAACTGCTGGGCGGCTACACCGAGATGGAACGCGACGCGCCGACGCCGCGGGTGGACCTGCTGGTGTCGCTCGCCGGCCCGGCCGTGTCGCTGGTGCTCGGCCTGGCGGCGGTGGTGGCCACCGTACTGCTGCCCGATCGCACCCTGCTCGACCAGTTCGCCCTGCAACTGGCGGTGAGCAACGTCATCGTGGCGGTCTTCAACATCCTGCCCGGTCTGCCGCTGGACGGCGGTCGGGCGTTGCGCGCCGTGGTCTGGGCGGTCAGTCGGGACCGGCACCTCGGCACCGAGGTCGCCGGTTGGGCCGGCCGGGCGGTCGCGGTCGGCACGGTCGTCCTGGTCGGGGTGCTGACCTGGCTCGGGCTGATCGCGCCGCTGGGGCTGGCCCTGATGGTGTTGGTCGCCTTCACCCTGTGGCAGGGCGCCGGCCAGTCGATCCGGATGGCCCGGATCAGCCGCCGGTTCCCCCTGATCGACCTGCACCGGTTGGCCAGACCGGTGTTCCGGGTGCCGACCGGCACCCCGCTGGCCGAGGCGCAGCGCCGGGGAGACGCCGGGGCGGCGCCGGTGGCGCTCGGGGTCGACGACTCGTCGGGCCGGCTGGTCGCCCTGGTCGACCGGGCCGCCGCCGAGGCGGTGCCGGTGGACCGGCGGCCCTGGGTCGCGGTCGACACGGTGGCCCGTGGCCTGGACGCCCTGCCGACCATCCCGGTCGATCTGGACGGCGAACAGGTCATCCGGGCGGTGCAGACCGACCCGGGCGCACAGTATCTCGTGACGTCAGGCGAAGATGTCGTCGGCGTTCTGCACATCGCCGATCTGGCGCAGCTCCTGGAGCCGAAACGAAAGATGACTCAGTGACCGCACAGCCCACCACCGCCCACCCCACCGACGCCGCGCCGGTACCGGCGCACCGTGGCCCGTTCCGGCCGGGTGACCGGGTGCAGTTGACCGATCCGAAGGGTCGGATGCACACGATCACGTTGGAGGGCGGCAAGTCGTTCCACACCCACCGGGGCGCGCTCGAACACGACGACCTGATCGGTCTGCCCGACGGCAGCGTGGTCACCTCGGCGGGTGGGACGGCGTACCTCGCGCTGCGTCCGCTGCTCGCCGACTACGTGCTCTCGATGCCCCGTGGGGCTCAGGTGATCTATCCGAAGGACGCGGCCCAGATCGTCGCCATGGGCGACATCTTCCCCGGTGCGAAGGTGCTCGAGGCCGGTGCCGGTTCGGGTGCGCTGGCCTGTTCCCTGCTGCGCGCCGTCGGACCGACCGGCGAACTGCACTCGTACGAGCTGCGCGACGACTTCGCCCAGATCGCCCGCCGCAACGTGGAGGCCTTCTTCGGTGGTCCGCACCCGTCCTGGCACCTGACCGTGGGCGACGTGGCGACCTGCCGGGAGCCGGAGTTCGACCGGATCATCCTGGACCTGCTCGCCCCGTGGGACGTGCTCGACCTGGTGGAGCGGACGCTGGTGCCCGGTGGGGTGTTCATCGGCTACGTGGCCACCACCACCCAGCTCTCCGACCTGGTCGAGGCGCTGCGCGAGCGGGGCGGCTTCACCGAGCCGAGGGCCTGGGAGTCGCTGGTGCGCGACTGGCACCTGGAGGGACTGGCGGTGCGCCCCGACCACCGGATGATCGCGCACACCGCGTTCCTGGTCTCCGCCCGCAAGCTCGCGCCCGGTGTGACCGCTCCGCCCCGGCGCCGCAAGCCGAGCAAGGGCGTCGAGGCGTACGCGGCGCGCAAGGCGGGACTGCGGGCGGCGGAGCAGGCCGCCCGGGAAGCGGAGTCGGCACCGCTCGCCCCGGCGGTCGGCGTGGACGAGGCGGGGTAGGGGACCGTGCAGTGATCATCAACCTCGGGAGGTCCGCATGAGCAGGCCCACCTTCGGCGGCGGGGACCTGCCCGCCGTCTTCCCGGACTGGTCGCCGTACCAGGACCTGGAGTCGGCGGCGCGGGCCTACCTGCGCGACCCCGAGGTGGCGTTGGAGGCGCTGGGCGGTGTGCTGCGCGGCGCCTCCGTGCTCGGCTTCACCCTGGAGCGGTTCGTCAACGAGGTGAACGGGGTCTGGCAGGAGGTGGCGGTCTGCGACGGCAGCCGGTTGATCCTCTGGCACGGCGAGGACATCCCGCCGGACGACGGGCCGGCCGGGTCGATGACCTCGTCGCTGCGGGTCGTGCCGGTCTCGACGGTGACCGAGGTCGGCTGCCGGCGGCGACTGACCCGGACCCCGAGCGGTGGCGTACGGGTCGACAGCATCGACGTGTACCTGCTGCTCAGCTCGCTGGACGAGGGGGTGCCGGCGGACGAGGTGGTGGGTTCGCCGAGGCACGACGCGCTGCGGTTCGGCAAGACGTTCGACGACGGCGGGGCGGGACAGATCGCCCGGCTGGAGGAGTTCGCCCGACTGGTCGCGTCGGTGCTCGGTCGTCCCGTGCTGTGACCGTCCGGCCGGGGTGCTCCTCCGGCCGGATCCCGGTCGACCGCGCGTCGGGTCGGCCGGTGGTCGTCGGTGTCCGGATCAGTCCTCGGCGTCCGGACCGGCGATCTCGACGTCGTCCCGGCTGCGCAGCACGTGGATGCAGTCGCCCGGGCACTCCTTGGCCGCGTCGATCACGTCGAGCCGCAGGTGGGCGGGGACGTCGACCCGGCTGCCCGGGGCGAGCAGCATCTCGCCCGAGCCGTCCTTGACGTACGCCAGGCCGTCGATGTCGAACTCGAAGACCTCCGGGGCGTACTGGACGCAGAGCCCGTCACCGGTGCAGAGGTCCTGGTCCACCCAGACTCGCAGCTCATCGGTCTCGGTCTGGGTTACCACGATGACCCCTCCATCCGTTCGTCCGGCACGTACCCGACGGTACCCGAACGCCCCCGTACGACCCCAGCGGCGTCCCTGGTGACGATCAAGGTTCGGTGACGAGGGTGTTGCATGGGACCGAATCGGCGTCATAGCGGCTAGTGTTAGGGCAGAACGTTCAAGCCCCCCGGGGAGGTGGGACGTGGCACGCAGCGACGACGCGGACTCGCGCGCCGCACGGTGGGAGAAGGAGGCCCACGATCTCTCCACCCAGGTCGCGTTCCTTCAGGAGGAACTGGCCTTGGTACGGCGCAAGCTGACCGAAAGCCCCCGACACGTCCGGCAGCTCGAGGAACGACTGGCGGCCACTCAGGCGCAGCTGGCTCGACTGACCGAGAACAACGACCGGCTCGTGAGCACTCTCAAAGAGGCACGAGCCCAGATCGTCACGCTCAAGGAAGAGATCGACCGGCTGGCGCAACCGCCCAGCGGGTACGGCGTCTTCCTCGCGCGGCACGATGACGGCACGGTGGATGTCTTCACCGGCGGTCGGAAGCTGCGCGTGGCGGTATCTCCGTCATTGGAGGTCGACGAACTACGACGTGGTCAGGAGGTCCTGCTCAACGACGCGCTCAACATCGTGGACGCGTTCGGGTTCGAGCGGGTCGGAGAGGTCGTGATGCTCAAGGAGGTGTTGGAGAGTCCCACCGGTGGGCCGGGTGACCGGGCCCTGGTGATCTCCCACGCCGACGAGGAGCGGATCGTGCACCTCGCCGAGACCCTGATCGGCTCGTCGATCAGAGCCGGCGACTCGCTCATGATCGAGCCGCGCTCGGCGTACGCGTACGAGCGCATTCCAAAGAGCGAGGTGGAGGAACTCGTCCTCGAGGAGGTGCCCGACGTCGACTACAGCGACATCGGTGGCCTCCAGTCCCAGATCGAGCAGATCCGGGACGCGGTCGAGTTGCCCTTCCTGCACGCCGAGCTCTTCCGGGAGCACCAGTTGCGCCCGCCGAAGGGCATCCTGCTCTACGGTCCACCCGGTTGCGGGAAGACCCTGATCGCCAAGGCGGTGGCGAACTCGCTGGCGAAGAAGATCGCCGAGCGGCGTGGTGAGCAGAAGCACACCAGCTACTTCCTGAACATCAAGGGTCCGGAGCTGCTCAACAAGTATGTCGGCGAGACCGAGCGGCACATCCGGTTGATCTTCCAGCGGGCTCGGGAGAAGGCCGGCGAGGGCACTCCGGTCATCGTGTTCTTCGACGAGATGGACTCGGTGTTCCGTACCCGTGGTTCGGGTGTCTCCTCGGATGTGGAGAACACGATCGTTCCTCAGCTGCTCAGCGAGATCGACGGCGTGGAGGGGCTGGAGAACGTCATCGTGATCGGCGCCTCCAACCGGGAGGACATGATCGACCCGGCCATCCTGCGTCCGGGCCGACTCGATGTGAAGATCAAGATCGAGCGGCCCGACGCCGAAGCGGCCCGGGACATCTTCTCGAAGTACATCCTCACCGGGCTGCCACTGCACTCGGACGACCTCACCGAGCACGGGCAGGATGCCCAGGCCACGGTGGCGGCCATGATCGAGGCCGTGGTGCTGCGGATGTACTCGGAGACCGAGGAGAACAGGTTCCTTGAGGTCACCTACGCCAACGGTGACAAAGAGGTGCTCTACTTCAAGGACTTCAACTCGGGCGCGATGATCCAGAACATCGTCGACCGGGGCAAGAAGATGGCGATCAAGGAGTTCCTCTCCTCCGGGCGCAAGGGGCTGCGACTGCAGCACCTGCTCGACGCCTGCGTCGACGAGTTCCGGGAGAACGAGGACCTGCCGAACACCACCAACCCGGACGACTGGGCCCGGATCTCCGGCAAGAAGGGCGAACGGATCGTCTACATCCGTACGCTCGTCTCCGGTGGCAAGGGCGCCGAGGCCGGCCGTTCCATCGAAACCGCCAGCAACACCGGTCAGTACCTCTGACCTGTCAGCGATGAACGGGGGGCGACGCGTGACGCGTCGCCCCCCGTTTCCGACCGTGCCGCTACCGCCCCGGACTCACTCCGGGGCGGGTGCCGGCCGCGGGTCGCGGAAGACCCAGGCCCGGTAGAGCACGAAGTTGAGCGTCGTCAGCACCGCCAGTGCCAGGCACTTCGCCACCAGGTAGTTCAGACCCAGCCCGGCGAGGGCGGCCACCATCAGCACGGTGAGCACCCAGTTGACGCCGACCAGGATGAGGTAACGGACGAGCTGCCCGCCGGCCTCGCCGGTGGTGGAGAAGACCCAGCTCCGGTTGAGCAGGAAGTTCAGCGCGGTGGAGGTCACCACCCCGACGAAGGTCGCCAACGGCAGCCACACGTGGAACGCCCCGTGCAGGAGCCAGAGCAGGCCGGTGTCGAGCGCCGCGCTGCCACCGCCCACGACCAGGTACCGGACAAAACCGCTGTTGAGGAGCTGGCGCAGCAGCCCGGTCGGCGGGGCGGTCGCGGACGCGGGGTCCCGGGTGTCGGGAGCGCTCTGGTCGGCAGTCGTCGTCACGACCGGTGAGCATAGCGACGTACGCACCGGAACGCGCTCAGGCCCGAACCCGTCCGGGGGCCGACATCGAGTACCCTCGGCACCCGTGACCACCCCCATGGCCGCACCAGCACGGCCACCATCGTCGGCCCGGCACCCCACCAGCCTGCTACTCCGGGTGATGTTGCCGTTCGCCGGCTACTTCCTGCTGTTCGCGGCTTGGGCCATCGCCACACCGTACGACGGCACGCCGGACGAGATGCGACACATCCAGCACGCGTACGGAGTGGCCTCCGGCGATATCGCCCCCGCCCCCGCGAAAGAGGGCAAGTTTCCCGGCGCGTACCACGAGGTGCCGAAGAGCCTGATCCGCACCAACTGCTTCGCCCACCACGCGGACCAGCCGGCGAGCTGTGCCCGCCCGCCGGGCGGTGACGACACCCTGGTCAAGGTGCTCACCCCGGCCGGCCGCTACAACCCCGCCTACTACCTCACCGTCGGCTGGCCGCTGGTGCTCTCCCCGAACATGGCCGGCGTCCTGCTTGCCCGGCTGGTGAGTGCCGCCCTGGTCGCGGCGCTGTTCGCGTGGGCGACGTCGGTGGCCCTGTCGCTGCGGCACCGGCTGGCGTTCGGCGCCATCCTGGTCGCGGTCACCCCCATCACCGCCCACCTCGCCGGGGCGATCAACCCGAACGCGGTCGAGATCGCCGCCGGTGCCGCCCTGGTCGTCGCGCTCATCGCCATCCTGCTGGAACCCGACGGCGCCGGCCGGCGGCGGTCCGCCTGGTGGCTCGCCGGGGTCGGCGGGGCGGTGCTGCTCACCGTACGGTCGGGTGGCCCGGCCTGGTTCGCGGTCATCGCCGCGGTCATGCTGATCGGGCTGACCCTGCCGGCGTACCGCGCCCTGCTGCGGTCCCGGCGGTTCTGGATCCTGGCCGGGGCGCTCGCGCTGACCGGGATCGCCTCGGTCGGCTGGACGCTCTGGAAGAAGGCCGCCGAGATCACCCCGAACGGGGTGGGCAGCCGGCACCTGAGCCTGGTCGACGCGATGAAGATCGAGGTCTTCGACCGGTGGCGGAGCTACGTCCAGGAACTCGTCGGCGTCCTCGGCTGGCTCGACACCCCGCTGCCGATCCTGCTCAACCTCGCCTGGTATTTCTCGGTCGGCACGCTGGTCCTGCTGGCGCTCGCCCTGGGCGGGAACGCCGCCCGGTGGCGGGTCGCCGGACTCGGCGTGCTCGGCATGCTGGTCCCCAGCGTCATCGAGGCGATCAACGTCAACGAGTACGCGTTCATCGGTCAGGGGCGGTACTTCCTGCCGCTGCTGGTCGGGGTGCCGATCCTGGCGGCGTACACGGTGGCCGAGAGTGGCCTGGTCGATCCGCTGCGCAAGCTGATCCGGCTGTTCGTGATCCTGCTGGTCCCCGCCCACCTGGCCGCGCTGGCCTACCTGATGGTGCGGTACCAGTCCGGGCTGCCGGGCCGGCCCGGGGTGATCTCGTTCAACGTGCTCGGCGGCGCCTGGCACCCGGCGCTCGGCTCGGCCACCCCGATCCTGCTCGCCGCCGTGGCCGGCGCGATCCTGGTCGCCTACCACTGGCGGCTCACCGTGCCCGACCGGGTGCTGCCCGCCGGGCCCGTCCCCGTCCCCGACGGCCTGGCCCCGGAACCGCCGCCCGGCGAGCGGGAGCTGATCGACGTCGCCGCCGGCCCGCGTACGCGAGAGGAACGGACCTCCTGATGCGACTCACTCTCCTGACCGGAATCACCGGCCTGGTCCTGCTGGTGGTCGTGGTCGAGCTGATGCGCCGCCGCCAACTGCGGGAGAAGTACGCGGCGCTCTGGATCGCCGTCGCGCTGGTGGCGTTGCCGCTCGCCTTCTTCCCCCGGCTGCCGGACGAGATCGCCGGTGCGCTCGGCGTGGTCAGCGGCGTGAGCCTGGTGCTGTTCGGCGGGGTGGTCTTCCTGCTGCTGATCAGCATCCACCTCAGCTGGGAACTCAGCCGGCTGGAGGAGGAGACGCGGGTGCTCGCCGAGGACGTGGCGCTGCTGCGGGCCGAGGTCCGCGGGGCAGAGGTGGAACGGTGATCGGTGACCAGCGGATCCTGATCGTCATCCCGGCCTGGAACGAGGCCGGCTCCATCGCCGACGTGGTACGCGAGGTCGGCACCGCCCTGCCCACCGTCGACGTGCTCGTCGTCGACGACGGCTCCCGCGACCGGACCTCGGCGCAGGCCCGGTCGGCCGGCGCGGCGGTGCTGCAACTGCCGTTCAACCTCGGCGTCGGCGGGGCGATGCGGCTCGGCTACCGGTACGCCCGCGACCACGACTACGACGTGGCGATCCAGGTCGACGCGGACGGCCAGCACGACCCGCTGTTCGTACCCGAGCTGGTGGCCGCCCTGGATCACGCCGACCTGGTGATCGGTGCCCGGTTCGCGGGTGTCGGCGACTACGCCGTACGGGGTCCGCGTCGGTACGCGATGTCGTTGCTGGCGGCCGTACTCAGCCGGATCACCGGTTCGCGGCTGACCGACACCACCTCGGGGTTCCGGGCGGCGAACCGGCGGGTGATCGAGTTGTTCGCCCGCGCCTATCCGGTGGAGTACCTCGGCGACACGGTCGAGACCGTGGTGCACGTGGCCCGGGTCGGCCTGCGGGTGGTGCAGGTCCCGGTCGCCATGCGGGCCCGGATGGCCGGTACGCCGAGCCAGTCCGTCGCCAAGGCCTCGTTCTACCTGGGACGGGCGATGGTGGTGCTGGGCCTGGCGCTGGTCCGCCGCTACGAGCCGGTGCCCCCGCCGACGGCCCGACCGGCGGTGCCGAGGCAACGGCAACCGGTCGACGTGGACCCGTACCCGTTGCCCGTCCAGCGCGACTAGCGCCCGCCGGCCGCCGTCGCTGCTCCGCCACGGCGCGCAACCGCGCCAACGGGGTGACACCGGCCAATAGGTGCATTCCGCGGCCGTGTCGTCACATCGGGCGAACGGATGAGCCTGAAAGCGGACTACGCTCGCCTCATGGAAGAGGAAAGTGGGGCAGCGGCATGAGCGTGCGGCGGATCATGGGCGCCGAGGTCGAATACGGAATCTCGGTTCCCGGGCAGGCCGGGGCCAATCCGATGGTCACCTCGTCACAGGTGGTCAACGCCTACGGCGCACGTCCCGAGCTGACCCGTGGCGGTCGTGCTCGGTGGGACTACGAGGAGGAGTCACCGCTGCGCGACGCGCGCGGGTTCACCTACTCCGGTGCGGCCTACGATCCGGCCGAGGCACTCGCCGACGAGGATCTGGGCCTGGCCAACGTGATACTGACCAACGGTGCCCGGCTCTACGTCGACCACGCCCACCCGGAGTACTCGACTCCCGAGGTGACCAACCCGATGGACCTGGTCCGCTGGGACAAGGCGGGGGAGCGGGTGATGGCCGAGGCGGCCCGCCGGGCCGAGACGATTCCCGGTACCCACCCGATCCATCTCTACAAGAACAACACCGACAACAAGGGCGCCAGCTACGGCGCGCACGAGAACTACCTGATGCGCCGGCAGACCCCGTTCGCCGACATCGTCACGTACCTCACCCCGTTCTTCGTGACCCGGCAGATCTTCTGCGGGGCCGGTCGGGTCGGCATCGGCCAGGACGGTTCGCAGCCGGGTTTCCAGATCTCCCAACGTGCGGACTTCTTCGAGGTCGAGGTCGGCCTGGAGACCACCCTGAAGCGGCCGATCATCAACACCCGCGACGAGCCGCACTCGGACGCCGACAAGTACCGCCGGCTGCACGTGATCATCGGCGACGCGAACCTCTCCGAGATCTCCACCTACCTCAAGGTCGGCACCACCGCCCTGGTCCTGACGATGATCGAGGAGAAGGCGCTCAGCCCCGACCTCGGCATCGCCGACCCGGTGGCGGACCTGCGCGCGGTCAGCCACGACCCGTCGCTGTCACACCTGCTGCGGCTGCGCGACGGCCGCCGGCTCACCGCCCTCGACCTGCAGTGGGCGTACTACGAGCGGGCCCGCGCGTTCGTCGAGGACCGGTACGGCGACGACGCCGACGAGCAGACCCTGGACGTGCTCGAACGCTGGGAGGGCGTACTGGACCGGCTCGGCCGCGACCCGATGCTCTGCGCCGGTGAGCTGGACTGGGTGGCCAAGCTCCGGCTGCTGGAGGGCTACCGGGAGCGGGAGAAGCTCGGCTGGGCGTCGCACAAGCTGCAACTGGTCGATCTCCAGTACTCCGACGTACGGCCGGAGAAGGGTCTCTACCACCGCCTGGTCGCCCGTGGTTCGATGGCCACCCTGCTGCCCGACGAGCAGACCCGGCTCGCGATGGTCGAGCCGCCCGAGGACACCCGCGCCTACTTCCGAGGTCGCTGCCTCGCCCAGTACGCCTCCGAGGTGGTCGCGGCCAGTTGGGACTCGGTCATCTTCGACGTCGGCCGGGAGTCGCTGGTCCGGGTGCCGATGATGGAGCCCGAGCGGGGCACCCGCAAGCACGTCGGCGCGCTGTTCGACCGCTGCCCGAGCGCCAAGGACCTGTTGGAGACGATCACCGGCAACTGAGGCGGGGGAGCCGCCGCGCTCTTCTGGAACCTGGTGGAGAAGCAGGCGCTCCGGCTCAAGGACTGGCCGCCCCGCCTGCGGCGCCGGGGCGGCACGCCCGGTGCTCCCGGCGGCGGTGCTCCGGCGGACCCGGTGCCCGTACCCTCCGGCGGCCCGACCGACCGCACCGACGCCTCGGACCGGAGTCGGCCACCGGCCGCGCTGCCCGCCGCCGGGTAGAACCCGGCCGTCCGGTGGCCCGTCCGGTGCCCTGGGGACGGGCCACGAATCGGGCAGGCGAGCGGTAAAGGTCGCGGGCGCCGCCCCGTTCTGTCGCTCTTCCGAGGTAAGTTTCTTCCAAGCGATCGTGGAGGAGGCACCAGATGGCTACCCGTGACACCGGCGGTCAGTCCCAGTCCGGCAAGGGACGCCGCGACGAAGAGGTCGAGGACGTCACCACCGAGGCGAATCCCGAGGTCGCGGAGCGGCACGCCGAGATCACCGAGGACGTCGACGACCTGCTCGACGAGATCGACTCCGTCCTGGAGGAGAACGCGGAAGAGTTCGTCCGGGGCTATGTCCAAAAGGGTGGCCAGTAGCCTCCGATCGGGCTCCCGGCAAGCCGTCCGCGTCCGTCGCACCACGCCGGTACCGCGATCATCGCGTCGGCCTGAAGCAGACGGTAGTCTGCTTCAACCGTAACGGTGGTCGTGGCCGGTTCGGCGACGGCGCAGGGCGTTCGGCATTGGCGATCACGTACTGAGAGGAACCACGTGGCAGCGGGTTTTGATCCATCCGGGCGGCTACCAGATGTGTTCACCAACGCGGGGACGTCCTCCTTCACACAGTTCCTGAGCAAGGTCGCGCCTGAGCTGCTGCCCGGTCGACGGCCGCTGCCGCCGGGGCTGGCGGCCGACATCGCACCGCACGCGACCACCATCGTGGCCATCACCAGCGCCACCGGCGTGGTGATGGCCGGTGACCGCCGGGCCACCATGGGCAACATGATCTCCAGCCGGGACATCCAGAAGGTCCACCCGGCGGACCGGCACTCCCTGGTCGGTATCGCCGGCACCGCCGGCATCGGCATCGAGATGATGCGACTGTTCCAGGTCGAGCTTGAGCACTACGAGAAGATCGAGGGTGCGGTCCTCTCCCTCGACGGCAAGGCCAACCGGCTCGCCTCGATGATCCGCGGCAACCTCGGCGCGGCCATGCAGGGGCTGGCCGTGATCCCGCTCTTCGCCGGCTTCGACCTCGCCGTCGCCGACCCGGCCAAGGCCGGCCGGATCTTCAGCTTCGACGTCGCGGGCGGCCCCTACGAGGAGACCGGCTACGACGCCATCGGCTCCGGCTCGCTGTTCGCCCGCTCGGCGCTGAAGAAGCGCTACCGGCCCGGCCTGAGCACCGACGAGGTGGTCCGGCTCGCCGTCGAGGCGCTCTACGACGCGGCCGACGACGACACCGCCACCGGTGGCCCCGACCTGACCCGCCGGATCTACCCGGTGGTGATGACAGCCACGGCGGAGGGGACCAACCGGCTCACCGAGGCCGAGACCGCTGCGGTCGCCGAAGCCGTCGTCGCCGCCCGGATGGAGAACCCGGGCGGCTGAGGCCGACCAATGCCGTACGCCGTCAGCTCGTTACCTCGCCAGACCAGCTTGTAAGGAGAACCGCCGCCGTGGCCATGCAGTTCTACGCCTCGCCAGAGCAGATCATGCGCGATCGCTCCGAGTTGGCCCGCAAGGGCATCGCCCGGGGCCGTAGCGCGGTGGTACTCAGCTACGAGGGCGGGATCCTCTTCGTCGCGGAGAACCTGTCCAGCGCCCTGCACAAGGTCAGTGAGATCTACGACCGGATCGGCTTCGCCGCGGTCGGCCGCTACAACGAGTTCGAGAACCTCCGTCGCGCGGGCGTACGGATGGCCGACCTGAACGGGCTCAGCTACGACCGCCGGGACGTGACCGGCCGGGCCCTGGCCAACGCGTACGCGCAGACCCTGGGTGCGATCTTCACCGAGCAGTCGAAGCCGTTCGAGGTGGAGATCTGCGTCGCCGAGGTCGGTGTCGGTCCGGACGACGACGAGATCTACCGGCTCACCTACGACGGCTCGGTCAACGACGAGCCCGGTCGGATGGCGATGGGTGGGCAGAGCGAGGCGATCACCGGCGCGCTGCGCGACAACCACCGCAACGACATGTCGCTCAGCGAGGCCGTACGGCTCGCGGTCCAGTCCCTGGGCAGCGTCGGCGGCGAAGGTGGCGCGGCCAGGACGATCGCGGCCAACCAGCTTGAGGTCGCGGTGCTGGACCGGCGCCGAATCGGGCGTACCTTCCGGCGGATCACCGGTGCGGCCCTGACCGGCCTGCTCGACGGGGAGGCGGAGCCGAAGGGCGCCGAGCCCGACGCGCTCACCCCGGCCGGGCCGGCGACCCCGGCCACCGGCCCGGACAAGCCCGCCGTCTCGGCGGCCTCGGCCGACCTGGAAACGAAGGACACCGAGCAGCCCGAGGGCTGACCCGGTGTCCGGTGGGGCGGGTGGCGTCAGACCCAGCGACCGACCACCCGCCAGTACGCCGCCATCATCACGTTCAGCAGCCCCACTCCGGGCGGGCTGATCAGCGGGGTGTTGAACCGGTCGGTCAGCACCCGCATCCAGTCCCGGTCCGGCACGGTCCGCTCGGTCTGCAACTGCCGGCGGCGCTCGCCGAGGTGCTTGCGGTGCTGCCAGAGCCAGCCGTAGCCGCGCAGCTTGTCCCGCAGCCAGCCCTCCTTGACCGAGAGCAGCAGCATGACCAGTTCCAGGGCGAGCAGTGGCGGGGCGAGCAGCAGCAGCGAGCGGCGACCCCAGAGGGTGGCCACGAACATCAGCCGGTTCCGTTCCACCAGGTAGTACTTGAAGCTGTTGCGGCTGAACTCGTACCGGTGCAGGGCGACCGCGTCCGGAACGTTGAGCACCCGCAGACCGACCCGCCAGGTACGGATGGAGAGGTCGGCGTCCTCGTGGTAGGCGAAGTAGTGCGGGTCGAAGCCACCCAGCCGGTCCCAGTGGCTGCGGGAGGTCACCAGGCAGGCGCCCATCGCCCCGGCGGTCTCGGTCGGCTCGGACCGGGTCTCCCGTTCCCGGAAGCCGCCGATCCAGCTCACTCCCAGCACGTGCACCTCGTTGCCCGAGGAGTTGAGCAGTTCGGGCTCGTCGGCCAGCCGGACCGCGCCGGCGGCGATGCCCACGTCCGACTGGTCCACCACCTCGACCAGCCGGGCCAGGGTGTTCGGTTCGACGATCGCGTCGCCGTTGACCAGCGCCACGTAGTCGCCGCTGGAGGCCGCGACGCCCAGGTTGCAGCCGGCGGAGAAGCCGACGTTCTCGCCCTTCCCGGCCACCACCACACCGGGCAGCTTCGCCAGCACCTCGACGTCGTCGGTGGTGCAGCCGTTGTCGACGAGCACCACCTCGACCTCCACCTTCGCCGAGGCGAGCAGCGACTCCACGGAACGGCGTAGCAGCGGCTCGGCTTTCCACGCGAGCACGATCGCGCTGACCCGGGGTAGGCGGGTGTGGTCGAGGGAACCGGTGTTCGGGTCGGGCATGTCGGCGTTCTCTCCCGGGGGTCGGATGGTCGCCCGGCTACGCGGGGGGCGCAGCCCGGCGGGTGGGTCAGGTGGCGGCGACGAGGCCCCGGCTGGCCAGCGCGCGGCCGAGCATCTCGTGCCAGTCTGGCATGGGTGTCAGGCCCGCCGACCGCCAGCGATCGTGGGCCAGCACGCTGTAGGCCGGGCGTCGGGCCGGCCGGACGTAGCTCTCACTCGTGGTGGGGCGGACCCGTTCCGGATCGAGGCCGGTGAGCGCGAACACCGCGCGGGCCAGGCCGAACCAGGTGGTCTGCCCGGACGCGGTGCCGTGGTAGACGCCGGCCGGCGCCCGTCCGGACCGGGCGGCGGTACCGAGGTCGACCAGCTGGGACGCCAGCGCGTGGGACCAGGTGGGCTGGCCGAGTTGGTCGTCGACCACGGCGAGCTGGTCACGCTCGGTGGCGAGCCGCAGCATGGTGTTGACGAAGTTCTGGCCGTGGGTGCCGTAGAGCCAGGCGGTACGGACCACGTAACCGGTCTCCGGCAGCAGCCGGGTCACGGCCTGTTCGCCGACGAGCTTGCTGCGCCCGTACGCGTTGATCGGGTCGGTCGGGGCGTCCTCGGGGTAGGGGCGGTCGGCGTCGCCGGGGAAGACGTAGTCGGTCGAGACGTGCAGCAGTCGTGCCCCGGTGAGGGCGCAGGCGCGGGCGAGGTTCTCGACGCCGAGTCCGTTGACGGCGGTGGCCTCGTCCTCGCTGGTCTCGGCCGCGTCGACGTTGGTCCAGGCGGCAGCGTTGATCACGACATCGTGTCCGCTCACCGCGGCGCGTACCGCGTCGGCGTCGGTCAGGTCCAGTTCCGCCCTGGTGGCGGCGGTGATCCGGCGGGCGTGGTCGGCCCCGAGGACCGTCACCAGGTCCCGGCCGAGCATGCCGCCGGCACCGGTGACCAGCCAGTTGCCGTTCCGTTCGGTCATTCCCCGCCTCGCTTCACCGGCCGAGCCCTGGGATCCGGCCCGTGGACGGGGGATCCGTACGGGTTGGTGAGTCTACGCGACGAGTAGGCGGAACCGGGCGGCACATGGGCGTGCCGACGTCACGCAGAGTCGGTACTCTCCCCGAGTGCGTGGAATCCTGCTCGCCGGTGGCACCGGCTCGCGGCTGTGGCCGTTGACCAAGGCGGTATCGAAGCAGCTGATGCCGGTCTTCGACAAGCCGATGATCTACTATCCCCTCTCCACACTGGTCATGTCCGGCATTCGGGAGATCCTGGTCATCACCACGCCCGACGACCAGGACCAGTTCCGTCGTCTGCTGGGTGACGGGAGCCAGTTCGGCCTGCGCCTGGAGTACCGCGCCCAGCCTCGTCCGGAGGGCATCGCGCAGGCGTTCGTCCTCGGTGCCGACTTCATCGGCGACGACTCGGTGGCGCTGGTCCTCGGCGACAACATCTTCCACGGCGTCGGCCTCGGTCGGCAGCTCGCCGGGCAGAACGACCTGGTCGGTGGGCGGGTCTTCGCCTACCAGGTGGCCAACCCGGAGGAGTACGGGGTGGTCGACTTCGACGAGCGCGGGCAGGTGCTCTCGATCGAGGAGAAGCCGGCGACGCCGAAGTCCCGTTACGCCGTACCCGGCCTCTACTTCTACGACAACCGGGTGGTCAAGATCGCCCGCGACCTGCGTCCGAGCGACCGGGGCGAGCTGGAGATCACCGCGGTCAACGAGGCGTACCGCGAGCTCGGCGAGCTGAGCGTGACGGTGCTGGACCGGGGGACCGCGTGGCTCGACACCGGCACCTTCACCTCGATGATGCAGGCGGCCGAGTTCGTCCGGGTGATCGAGGAGCGCCAGGGCATGAAGATCGGCTGTGTGGAGGAGGTCGCCTGGCGAGCCGGCCTGATCGACGACGATCAACTCCGCGCGCTCGCCCTCCCGTTGCTCAAGAGCGGATACGGCGAATACCTGCTCAACCTGCTGCGCTGAGGTCGCCGCCGGGCCCGCCGGCCCGGCCGCATCAACCGTTCCGCGGGGAGTTTCGGCGCCGACGCGCGGAATGCGCACCCCGAGGGCGACCATTCCGCGGCCTCGGGCGGCTAGTGTCTGTTCATGGAGCGGCGAATCTTCGGTCTTGAGACCGAGTACGGCGTCACCTGCACCTACCGCGGTCAGCGGCGACTCTCCCCGGACGAGGTCGCCCGCTACCTCTTCCGTCGGGTGGTGTCCTGGGGACGATCCAGCAATGTCTTCCTGCGCAACGGGGCCCGGCTCTATCTCGACGTCGGGTCCCATCCGGAGTACGCGACGCCGGAGTGCGACTCGGTCACCGACCTGGTCGCGCACGACCGGGCCGGTGAGCGGATCCTCGAGGGGTTGCTCGTCGACGCCGAGAAGAGGCTGCACGACGAGGGCATCGCCGGTGAGATCTACCTGTTCAAGAACAACACCGACTCGGCCGGCAACTCGTACGGCTGCCACGAGAACTATCTGGTCTCCCGGCACGGGGAGTTCGGCCGGCTGGCCGACGTCCTGATCCCGTTCCTGGTGACCCGGCAGTTGATCTGCGGGGCGGGCAAGGTGCTGCAGACTCCGCGCGGCGCGGTGTACTGCCTGTCCCAGCGGGCGGAGCACATCTGGGAGGGCGTGTCGTCGGCGACCACCCGGAGCCGGCCGATCATCAACACCCGGGACGAGCCGCACGCCGACGCCGAGCGCTACCGCCGGCTGCACGTGATCGTCGGCGACTCCAACATGAACGAGGTCACCACCCTGCTCAAGGTCGGCACCGCGGACATCGTGCTGCGGATGATCGAGGCGGGGGTGGTGATGCGGGACCTGTCGCTGGAGAACCCGATCCGGGCGATCCGGGAGGTGTCGCACGACATCACCGGCCGCCGCAAGGTCAGGCTGGCCTCGAACAAGGAGATCAGCGCGCTGGAGATCCAGCAGGAGTACCTGGCCAAGGCGACCGAGTTCGTCGAGCGCCGGGGTGGCGACCAGACCGCGAAGCGGGTGGTGGAGCTCTGGGGCCGGGTGCTCAACGCGGTGGAGAGCGGCGACCTCGAACCGGTCTCCCGAGAGATCGACTGGGTCAGCAAGCTGCGCCTGATCGAGCGCTACCAGGCCAAGCACGACCTGCCGCTGTCCCACCCCCGGGTGGCCCAGATGGACCTGGCCTACCACGACGTCCGCCGTGGGCGCGGTCTGTACGGCCTGCTGGAGCGGCGCGGTCAGGTGGACCGGATCGCCACCGACCCGGAGATCTTCGAGGCGAAGGAGACGCCACCGCAGACCACCCGGGCCCGGCTGCGCGGCGAGTTCATCCGGCACGCGCAGGAGAAGCGGCGGGACTTCACCGTGGACTGGGTGCACCTGAAGCTCAACGACCAGGCGCAGCGCACCGTGCTGTGCAAGGACCCGTTCCGGGCCTACGACGAGCGGGTGGAGCGGCTGATCGCGAGCATGTGAGCAGGGCAGGGTCGGCGTACGCGACGGCGACGGCGGCGGGTAGTCTCGGGGCGTTATGACGTCTCCTGACCCTTCCGCCGAGGATCCGCCCGAGCGCAGCTCCGAACAGGTGCGCCAGGGGTGGGTCAACCGGCGCCGCGAGAAGATCGTCGAAGAGATCGCGCGCAACCGGCGAGGCGAGTACACCGTACCGACCTGGGTGTTGGTGACGGCGTTGGTGCTGCTCGTCGCGGGTTGGATCGCGGTGGTGGTGTTCAGCTAGGCCGGCCGGCCCGGTTCATCCGGCAAGGGTCGCCGCGTGCCGGCCGGCTGCCGCCGCAGCGAGGAAGTAGGCGTGGTCGGCGTCCAGGCCCCGCCCCATCGTGGAGAGCGTGACCGGGGCCGCCCGCAGCGCGGCGTCCAGCCCGTGCGTGTCCACCCGGACCACCCGGTGCCGCCGGGCCAGCGGTGCCAGCGCCTGCTCCACCTCGGCGGCCAGCGCCGGCTCCAGGCCGTTCGGCAGCACCAGGTCCGCTCGGGTGAGCGCGACCCGGCCGTACGCGGTGACGCTGTGATGGGACAGACCACGGTGCCGGTCCCGGGCGTCGGCACCGGAGATGCGCAGCGAGCCGACCGGGCGACCGCCCAGCGTGGTCACCGCGTTGACGGCCTCACCGACCGCGACCCCGGAGAATCCCCAGCGGGTTCCGGTGCCGAGGTTGCCCGGACCCTGCGCCACGATCGCGATGTCCGCCCGCAGCACGTGCCGGGCGGCGAGCAGCCCGGCGTGCAGGTTGGTGGCCTCCAGGTCACCGCCGAAGGCCTGGCCGACGGTGACCGTGCCGACGAGTTCGTCGGCGAGGGCGGCCAGCGTACGGGAGAACCAGGCCGGCAGTGCCCCGCCGTCGGTCATCAGGTAGGCGATCGCGGCCCGTGGCGCGTCGGCCCGGATCCCGGCGACGATCGCCGGGAGCGCGGAGTGCAGGTCGGCGGTGACCACCGGCAGTCCGGCGAGGTCGTCGGCGTCGACCAGGGCGGCCCGGTGCGGTGACGCCTCCTCGTCCGCGCCGAGCAGGATCGGTTGCAGCGGGGTGTAGCGCGCCTTCACCAGGTGCCCGCCGTCGCGGGTGTCGACCGTCTCCGGCGGGTCGGCCGGTAGCCGGTCGGGGACCGCGACGACCAGGGCGTACCCGCCGGTGCCGAGCCCCATCAGCAGGGCGCCGACGTTGAGCAGGACCCGGTCGCCGGGTTCCGGGGTGCCGACCAGTGCGGGGTAGGCCAGCGCCCGGACGGTGGTGCCGTCGGGCAGCGTCGCCTCCAGTTCGACCGCGCCGCGCCACTGCCGCCGTACCGCCGTCACCGTCGCGGACCGCCATCGCACCATGTCCGGCACGGTAGCCGGGTGGGTGGGCGGCCGGGCGGCGGGGGCGCCGGTCAGTCCGGGCCGTCCTGCTCGATGTCCGGTGCCTTGGAACCGGTCGGGTCGAGGAAGACGAACCGTACGGCGGGGTTGCGGGCGATCAGTCGCCGCTCGGCCTCGTCCGCCGCGGCCTCGATGGCGGCACCGGTGGCGTCGTCCTCGAAATCGATCTTCGCGGCGACCAGGATCTCGTCCGGGCCCAGTTGCAGGGTCAGCAGGGTGTCGACCCGCGCCACCGTCGGTACGCCGACCAGTTCCCGGTAGATCTCGTCCCGGGTGACCGGCCCGGCGGACCGGCCGAGTAGCAGCGACAGGTTGCTCCTGGCCAGGGTCACGGCCACCACCAGCAGCAGCAGACCGATCATGATCGAGGCAAGCCCGTCCCAGAAGGTGTCGTCCGTCAGCTGGGAGATTCCCACCCCGGCGGCGGCCAGCACGAGCCCGATCAGGGCCGCGCTGTCCTCGAAGAAGACCGCCTTCACGGTGGTGTCCGGGGTACGTTGCACCACCCGCCACGGGCTGACCGAGAACCGCCGGGCACGACCCTTGATCTGCCGGCGTGCCCGGCGCCACGAGATTCCCTCGGCGACGGCCGAGATGGCCAGCACCACGTACGAGATGAGGTTGTCGTCCTGGCGCTGGTCGGTCTGGATGGCCTGGACGCCCTGGGTGATCGAGAAGACGCCGCCCCCGACGAAGGTGAAGCAGGCGGCCAGGAACGCCCAGGCGTAGCTCTCCCGTCCGTGTCCGAACGGCCGTTCCTCGTCGGCCGGTCGGTTACCCCGGCGCAGCGCGACGAAGAGCAGCACCTCGGTGGTGGTGTCGGCGAACGAGTGGGCGGCCTCCGACAGCACCGCCGCCGAGCCGCTGAGCAGGCCCGCGAGCGTCTTGGCCGCAGCGATCGTCAGGTTGGCCGCCCCGGCGATGATCACCGTGCCGACACTCTGCGCGCCCTCCGGCGATCTCGCCATGGCGCCAGCCTATGGGCCTGCGGACGACATGACGGATGGATCGGATTGCTTCCCACACCCGTGTGGGTGCTTACGTGTCGGGGCAACACTGCTAGCGTCTTGCAGGTGTCGCGGAGCCGCACCGAACGCCTGGTCAACCTGGTGATATGTCTGCTGTCCACGCGGCGGTTCCTGACCGCCGCCCAGATCGCCGCGACCGTGCCCGGTTACGAGCACGATCCGGACGACCCGCGTGACCACGAGGCGTTCCAGCGCAAGTTCGAACGTGACAAGGCGGAACTGCGCGAACTCGGCGTGCCGCTGGAGACCGGCACGGCCAGCGTGTTCGACACCGAGCCCGGTTACCGGATCGCGCACCGCGAGTACGCCCTGCCCGAGATCCCGCTGGAGCCCGACGAGGCCGCCGCCGTCGGCATCGCCGCCCGGCTCTGGCAGCACGCCGGCCTGGCCGCCGCCGCCTCCTCCGGGCTGGCCAAGCTGCGGGCCGCCGGCATCGACGTCGACCCGCAGGCGACCCT
The DNA here is from genome assembly GCF_055586685.1 of Micromonospora sp. NPDC049529. Taxonomy (NCBI): domain Bacteria; kingdom Bacillati; phylum Actinomycetota; class Actinomycetes; order Micromonosporales; family Micromonosporaceae; genus Micromonospora; species Micromonospora sp. NPDC049529. The sequence goes on along the minus strand of NZ_JBVJHT010000012.1, from coordinate 271,426 downwards.
GGGCATGGAACCGGTGGTCACGGTCGACCCGGCGTTCGCGCCGCTGACCGCCGCCGCCCGGGACCGCCGGGCGGTCACCTTCGACTACCGGGTGCCCGACGACGACGTGTCGACCAGCCGCCGGCTGCAACCGTGGGGCGTGGTCTGCTGGCGGGGCCGCTGGTACGTCGTCGGGCACGACCTCGACCGGGCGGCGACCCGGTGCTTCCGCCTGTCCCGGGTGGTCGGCACGGTCCGCACGGTCGGTCGGCCGGGCGGCTACGCCCCACCCGAGGGCGTCGACCTGATCAGTCACGTGTCCCGCTGGTTCGGGCCGGTCGAGCGGACCGGGCGGGCGACCGTACTGGCCCGGCCGGGTCGGGCCGCCGGCCTGCGCCGCTCGGCCCAGGAGATCATCTCCGGTCCGGACGGGGACCGGCTGGTGCTGCCGTACGCCGACCCCGAGGCGCTCGCCGGCACCCTGGTCGGCTACGGTCCCGACGTCCGGGTGCTCGACCCGCCGGAGGTCCGGGACGCGGTCATCCAGCGCCTCAAGGAGATCGCCACCCAGCACGACGTGATGGTGGGCGGGGCCGGCGCATGAGCACCCGACGGAGTGACGTTATGAGTGGATCGCGAGCCTCGGCCGACCGGCTCGCCCGGCTGCTCAACCTCGTGCCGTACCTGCTGGCCCGGCCGGGGATCGAACTGGCCGAGGCGGCCACCGACCTCGGCGTCAGCGAGCGGCAGCTGCGCGAGGACCTGGAGCTGCTCTGGGTCTGCGGCCTGCCCGGCTACGGTCCCGGTGACCTGATCGACATGGCCTTCGACGGGGACCGGGTCACCATCACCTACGACGCCGGCATCGACCGGCCGCTGCGGCTCACCCCCGACGAGGCGCTGGCGCTGGTCGTGGCGCTGCGGATGCTCGTCGAGACGCCGGGCATCGCCAACCGGGACGCGATCGAGCGGGCGCTGGCGAAGATCGAGGACGCCGCCGGGGATCTCGCCGACGCCCCGGTCGAGGTCCGGATGGCCGGCGACGACGACCGGGTCGAGGCCCTGCACGGCGCGGTCCAGCGCGGGCGGGCGCTACGGATCACCTACTACACCGCCGCCCGCGACGAGACGACCGAACGCACCATCGACCCGATCCGGGTGCTGATGGTCGGCGGCCGCGCGTACCTTGAGGCGTGGTGCCGGCGGGCCGAGGCGGTACGGATGTTCCGGGCCGACCGGATCGACGCGCAGACCGAGCTGGACGAGCCCGCGATGGCGCCCCCGCAGGCCCGGTTGCACGACTTCAGCGCAGGTGTCTTCCGCCCCGCCCCCGACCTGCCCCTGGTCACCCTGCGGGTCGGCCGCGGTGGTCGGTGGATCACGGAGTACTACCCGTGCGAGCAGATCGAGCCGGGCGACGGCGACCAGTGGCTGGTGTCGCTGCGGGTTACCGACCTGGACTGGGCCCGCCGGTTCGTTCTCGGGCTCGGTCCGGAGGTGACCGTGGTGTCCCCGGTGGACCTGGTGGAACAGGTACGCGACTCCGCCGCCGCCGCGCTCGACGCGTACGCCGTGCCGACACCGGCCGCAGTCGGGCACTAGGCTGACCGGCGTGGTGACCTGGATCGTCCTCGCGGTGGTGTTGTTCGCTCTCCTGGTGCTCGTACTGGCGGTCCGGCCGGTCCTGTCCCGGCTGCCCGGCCTGGAACGGGCCGCGCTCGCCCTGCTGCGCCGACAGGGACAGGTAGAGGCGCTCGCCACTCGGGCGGAGACGCTCCAGGAGCGGCTCGATGTCCTGCAACGGCAGGCGGAGGTCACCCAGCAACGTCTCATTTTGATCAAGGCCAAACACGGGGAGTGATCGGCTCGCTGCCCCGTTTCGGCCCCGGTCGAGGCTGTTCGGGCAGGAAGAGGCCATTGTGCGGGTTGACGGGGCGCTTGTGTTGGTCAAGACTTCACCGACCGGATGCGACCGGATGCATCCCGACGGGTGGCACGGGCCGTGAACACACGTACGATGGGCCCCGACACTCGCAATTCCACGAAGACCGACTGGAGCTTCCCATGGGTGCCCTCAAGCCGTGGCATATCGCCGTACTTGTGGTCGTGCTGATCCTGCTCTTCGGCGCGAAGCGGCTCCCCGACGCGGCCCGCTCGCTGGGCCGTTCGCTGCGCATCATCAAGGCCGAGACCAAGAGCCTCACCGACGATGACAAGGACCTGGCCGAGAAGGCCGACGCGCAGCACAGCCGGCAGCCGTACACGCCGGATCCGGTGATCCAGCCGAGCAGCGTGCACCAGCCGGGTTACCAGCCGCCCGCGCCGCCGGTCACCGACCCGGTGCAGCGCGTCCGCGACAACTGACCCGGAGAGGCCCGAGCATCGTGGCCTTCGCACTCCGCAAGCGCGGACCGAGTCAATTCGAGCGGGCCGCCGACGGCTCGATGACGCTGATCGAGCACGTCCGCGACCTGCGCACCCGGCTGTTCCGGGCGTCGCTGGCGATCGTGGTCGGGTTCGCCGTCGGCATGTGGCTGGCCGACGCGGTTTTCGAACTCCTCAAGGCGCCCTACTGCGACCTGCCGGGGATGACGAAGCCCGACGGCAGCTGTCAGATGACCCAGCTCGGCCCGGCCGACGGCTTCCTGCTCCGCCTCAAGATCGCACTGTGGGTGGGTCTGGTCGTCGCCGCACCGGTCTGGCTCTACCAGCTCTGGGCGTTCATCGCGCCCGGTCTGCACCGGCACGAGCGGCGCTACGCGTACGCGTTCACCGGTCTGGCCGCCCCGCTGTTCGCCGGTGGCGCGTTCCTGGCGTACTTCGTCGTACACAAGGGACTCCAGTTCCTGCTTGAGTCCGGGGTCACCGGCCTCGACACCCAACTGGAGGTCACCCGCTACATCTCGTTCGTCACCAGCATGATCCTGATGTTCGGGGTGGCGTTCGAGTTCCCGCTGGTGATCCTGATGCTCAACTTCGTAGGCATCGCCAGCGCCCGGCGGTTGCTGAGCTGGTGGCGGGTCGTCATCTTCCTGTTCTTCGCCTTCTCCGCGGTGGTCACCCCGACGCCGGACCCGTTCGGCATGACGGCGTTGGCACTCTGCCTCTCCCTGCTCTACTTCGCCGCCGTCGGGGTCGCGTTCATCAACGACAAACGGCGCGGGCGGGGCAAGGAGGTCTACGCCGGTCTCGACGACGACGAGGTCTCCCCGTTGACGCACGAGCCGGAGCCGGTCGAGGCCACCGCCCGGGTCGACACGGTGGCACCGGTGGCGCCGCCGCAGCCGATCGACAGCCGTTACGACGACATGACCTGAGCACGGTCACGGCACGAACGACCAGACGGTCACCACCGCCCGGCGAACGAGGGATCGGCGATCCTCGACGCCGGGCGGTACCGTGCTCGCCGTGACCGTGCCGCAGCGCCGTGACCCGATCGGTTCCGCCTCCGTCCCGATCGGGGACGGGCCGGTGGCCGTACTGGCCAATTCGACCGCCGGCCGGGGGCGGCACCGTGACCTGCTGCCCGGCGTACTGGACCGGCTGCGCGCCGCCGGCCGCCCGGTCCGCCTGATCGAGGCGCGTACGGCCGAACAGGCCCTGGCCGGCTGCGGCGCCGCGGTGGCCGACGGCGCCGCCGCGCTCGTCGCGGTCGGCGGTGACGGCACCGTGCACGCGGCCCTGCAGGCCGTCGCCGGCACACCGGTCGGGTTCGGCCCGGTCCCGGTCGGCACCGGCAACGACTTCGCGGTGGAGACCGGCTTTCCTGCCGACCCGATCGCCGCCGCCGACGTGATCGCCGGGGCGCTCCGCGCCGGCCTGGCCCGCCCGGTCGACCTGGCCCGAATCACCGGTGCGGACGCACCGCCGCGCTGGTACGGCGCGGTGCTCGCGGCCGGGTTCGACGCGATAGTGAACGAACGGGCCAACCGGATGCGCTGGCCGCGCGGCCCGATCCGCTACGACCTGGCGATCCTGGTCGAACTCGCCCGGCTCCGGCCACGGTCCTACACGCTGCGCCTGGACGGGGTCGCGCACGAGATCGAGGCGGTGCTGGTCGCGATCGGCAACTGCGCGAGCTACGGCGGCGGCATGCGGATCTGCCCGGCCGCCGACCCCACCGACGGGCGGCTCGACGTGGTGGTCGCCGGGGCCGTCGGTCGGGGCACGCTGATCCGGATCAAGCCGCGGGTCTACCGGGGCACCCACGTCGACCACCCACGGGTGCGCAGCTACCGGGCCCGGACGGTGGAACTCGCCGCCGCCGAGGGCATCGTCTGCTACGCCGACGGTGAGCGGATCGGACCGCTGCCGGTGACCGTGGACGCGGTGCCGGGCGCGGCCCGCCTGCTGCGGTGAGCGGCCGACCGGACCGGGCCGGTCGGCCGCTCAGCCGCCGTCGGGGATCGCCAGGTCGAGGACCGCGCCCAGGCCGTTCGGCCGGCCCGCCTCGGCCGCCGGCAGCAGCAGGGTGGCGCAGCCGGCACGGACCGCGCCGGCATCCGCCGGGCTGTCGCCGACCATCAGGGCCCGCTCCGGGTCGACCCGCAGCGCCGCGCAGGCCCGCCGGAAGATGTCCGGGTCGGGCTTGCAACGGCCCACCTCGTACGAGAGCACGTACGTGTCGATCAGGTCGTCGAGCCCCCAGGCGGTGAAGAACGGCCGGATGTCGAAGCCGATGTTGCTGACCATGGCGACCGGCACCCCGGCCGCTCGTAGGGCCCGCAGGGCGCCGGCCGTGTCCGGGTACGGCACCCAGCCCTCCGGCCGGAGCAGCCGCTCGTAGAGCGCCTCGGCGAGGCCCTCCACGCCGGTGTTCACGGTGCCGGCGAGCCCGGTGTACGCGGCCCGGTGCGCGTACTCGTAGAGATCACGGTTGGCCCACACCTCGGCCAGTTGCGGCGGCACCCGGTTCGGCAACGGTCCACCGGCCCGGCCAGCGGTGATCAACCGGTCGGCGAGCACGGTCGCCCGACCCCGGTCCAGCGCGGTGCCGCACTCGGCCGCGCCGGCGATCACCCAGCTGACCGGGTCCTCCACCTGGGCGAGGGTGCCGTGGAAGTCGAAGAGCACCGCGTCGACCGGCCGGCGTGGTGGTGCCGGGAGCGCGTCGGCGGGTCCGCTCGGCGTACGGGGCTTGGGCGGTTCGGCATGGTCCGGCACGCCGTGCACCCTACCGACCGGGTCCGACCCGTCTGCTCGACGGCCTCACCGCATGAGTGGTGCCGGGACGCATTAATCTTGACCCTATGTCGAGCCCCGCCGAGCGGTACGCAGCGGCGCGCCGCCGGGCCGCGCAGGTCACCATGTTTCCCGCGTTGGACGAGTTCGCCCTCGATCTGGGGTTCGACCTCGACGACTTCCAGCGTGAGGCGTGCCAGGCACTGGAGCGCGGCAGCGGGGTGCTGGTCTGCGCCCCCACCGGCGCCGGCAAGACCGTGGTCGGCGAGTTCGCCGTGCACCTGGCACTGCGGGGCCGGCCGCCGGCAGCCGGGGCGCCGCCGGTGGTCGAGCCGCCGGCCGTGCGGAAATGCTTCTACACCACCCCGATCAAGGCGCTGTCGAACCAGAAGTACCACGACCTGGTCGACCGGTACGGTGCCGACCAGGTCGGGCTGCTCACCGGTGACAACGCGATCAACGGGGACGCCCCGGTGGTGGTGATGACCACCGAGGTCCTGCGCAACATGCTCTACGCCGGCTCCGCCACCCTGGCCGGTCTGGCGTACGTGGTGATGGACGAGGTCCACTACCTCGCCGACCGGTTCCGGGGCGGGGTGTGGGAAGAGGTGATCATCCACCTGCCGGAGTCGGTGACCCTGGTGTCGCTCTCGGCCACCGTCTCCAACGCCGAGGAGTTCGCCGACTGGTTGATCACCGTCCGGGGCGAGACCGAGGTGGTGGTCAGCGAGCACCGGCCGGTGCCGCTCTGGCAGCACATGCTGGTCGGGCGGCGCAACTTCGACCTGTTCCACGACGCCGACGCCGCCCGCAAGCACGACGTGCACCCGGAACTGCTGCGCTACACCCGGGAGATGCTGCGCCGGCTCGAACTCGGCGACGGGCGGACGCACGGGCCCGGCTGGGGACGCAGCGGCGGGCGAGGGCCACGGTGGCGCGGACCGCTGCGGCACGAGATCGTCGAGCGGCTGGAACGCGAGGACCTGCTGCCGGCGATCCTGTTCATCTTCAGTCGCGCCGGTTGCGACGCCGCCGTGCAGCAGTGTCTCGCCGCCGGCCTGCGCCTGACCACGCCGGACGAGCGGACCGAGATCCGCCGGGTGGTGGAGGCGCGGATCACCAGCATCCCCGGCGAGGACCTGGCGGTGCTCGGCTACTGGGAGTGGCTCGACGGGCTGGAACGGGGCCTGGCCGCCCACCACGCCGGCATGCTCCCCGCCTTCAAGGAGGTGGTCGAGGAGCTGTTCGTCCGGGGCCTGGTCAAGGCGGTCTTCGCCACCGAGACGCTGGCGCTGGGCATCAACATGCCGGCCCGGTGCGTGGTGCTGGAGCGGCTGGTGAAGTTCAACGGCGAGGCGCACGTGGACCTGACGCCGGGGGAGTACACCCAGCTCACCGGGCGGGCCGGCCGGCGGGGCATCGACGTCGAGGGACACGCGGTGGTGGTCTGGTCGCCGGAGGTGGATCCCCGGCACGTGGCCGGGCTCGCCTCCACCCGGACCTATCCGCTGCGGTCGAGCTTCCGCCCGTCGTACAACATGGCGGTGAACCTGGTCGGCTCGGTCGGCGCGGAATCCGCGCGGGTGCTGCTCGAATCCTCGTTCGCGCAGTTCCAGGCCGACCGGTCGGTGGTCGGCCTGGCCCGACAGGTGCAGCGCAACGTCGAGACGATCGAGGCGTACGGCGTCGAGGCGGAGTGCCACCACGGCAACTTCGACGAATACTTCGCGCTCCGCACGATGATCGGTGAGCGCGAGCGGGCGTTGAACCGGCAGGGGCAGACCCAGCGCCGCAACGCCGCCATCACCGCCCTGGAACGGCTGCGGATCGGTGACGTGATCCGGGTTCCGGCCGGTCGCCGGGCGGGGCTGGCGGTGGTGCTCGAACCGGGTGCGCCGGGCTTCGGCGAGCCCCGGCCGCTGGTGCTCACCCAGGACCGGTGGGCCGGCCGGATCACCCCGGCGGACTTCACCACCCCGGCCGAGGTACTGGCCCGGATCAGGGTGCCGAAGAACTTCAACCACCGCTCCCCGGCCGCTCGCCGCGACCTGGGGGCGGCGCTCAACGGGCTGGGTCTGGACCGCCACTCGCGGCGGGGCAGCCGGGGCCGGAGCAGCGGCGAGGACGACCGGCTCACCCAGTTGCGCGTCGAGCTGCGCCGGCACCCGTGTCACGCCTGCACCGACCGGGAGGAACACGCCCGCTGGGCGGAACGGCGTCGCCGGCTGGAGCGGGACACCGACGAGCTGCGGGAGCGGGTGTCGGGGCGTACCGGTTCGTTGGCCCGTACGTTCGACCGGATCTGTGGGCTGCTCGCCTCGCGCGGCTATCTCACCCCGGAGGGCGAGGTGACCGACGCGGGCCGGATGCTGGGGCGGATCTGGACCGAGGCGGACCTGCTGGTCGCCGAGTGCCTGCGGCGCGGGATCTGGGACGGGCTCGCCCCGGCCGAGTTGGCGGCGGCGGTCTCGGTGGTGGTGTTCGAGGCCCGTCGGGATGCCGAGGAGCGGGCTTCGGTGCCGCGCGGCGGCGTTTCCGACGCCGTCGACGCCACCGTGCAGCTCTGGGGCGAGTTGGAGGCCGACGAGGCCGCCCAGGGGCTGGAATCGACCCGTGAGCCCGATCTGGGGTTCGTCTGGCCGATCTACCGGTGGGCCAGGGGCGAGGCGTTGACCAAGGTTCTGGGCAGCGGTCACAACCTCGACGGGGACATGCCGGCCGGGGACTTCGTCCGCTGGACCCGGCAGGTGGTCGACCTGCTCGGTCAGCTCGCCAACGCCAACGGCGCAAGTGCCGACCTGCGGGCGACCGCCCGGCAGGCGATGGTGGCGATCAACCGGGGAGTCCTCGCGTACCACGCGACCGCCTGAACGGGCGGCCGGCTTCCCGGTCAGTCACTGGGCTGGGGCGTCGCTGGTGCCCGGGTGCGCCCGCACCCGGGCACCAGCGATCAGTGGCGATCAGGACACGGTCAGCGCCGTGTCATCGATCACGATCGAGGTGGGCAGCGACCAGTCCTCGGTGGCGTAGAACCGCAACAGGATCGTCTGCCCGGCGAATGCCGACAGGTCGACGGTGCGCAGTACGTAGTCGGCGCTGGCGTCCAGGTTGGTCCAGGTCGCCAGGGGAGTGGTGGTCGAGCCGACGATGGCCTGCACCTGGATGCCGTCGAAGGCGAGGCCCTCGTACTCGGCGGTGCTGATCTTCATCCAGAAGCTCAGCTGGTAGGAGGAGCAGTTGGCCGGCAGGGTCACCGTCTGCTGCAGGATGTCGTACGTGGTGAACCCGTACCCGAGCAGCCAGGCGTTGTACGTCCCGGTGCGGGGCGGCTGGTACGGCGCGTGCTGGCCGATGACGTCCGGGGTCATCTGCCACACCGAGTGACCCGCCTCGAAGCCGGGGTTGGCCAGTTTCTGGCCGGGGCTCGAACAGCCACCGGTCCCGGTCACGACCACGGTGTAGGTGGTCGTGCGGGTGCCCGACGCGCCGGTGCCGTACACCGTGACCGGATAGCTGCCCGGCGGCGTCGAGCCCGACGTCTGGATGGTCAACGTCGCGTTGCCGCCGGAGGTGACCGAGGACGGCGCGAACGTCGCGGTGGCACCGGAGGGCAGGCCGGCGGCGGAGAGGCTGACCGACTGCGGTGAGCCGGAGGTGGTCGCGGTGACCACGGTCGTGGCGACCGATCCGCCCTGCGGCGTGGTGCCCGAGGCCGGTGAGACGGCCACGGAGAAGTCGTTCGTCGGCGGGGTTCCGGTGTTGGTGACGTACAGCAGTTTGTTGACCGACCCGGTGCCGGGGTTGCCGACCACCCCGTTGGTGGCGTCGTTGACCAGCGAGTCGCGTACCTGTTGGGGGCTGAGGGCGGGGTTCTGCGCCAGGACGAGCGCCGCCGCTCCCGCCACGTGCGGGCTGGCCATCGAGGTACCGCTGATGGTGTTGGTGGCGGTGTTGCCCGTGTGCCAGGCCGAGGTGATGCTCACCCCCGGGGCGAAGATGTCCAGGCAGGTGCCGTAGTTGGAGAACGACGCCCGGGTGTCGCCGCTGTCGGTGGCGCCGACGGTGATGGCGGTCGGTGTGCTCGCCGGGGTACGCGTGCACGCGTCGGTGCTCTCGTTGCCGGCCGCGACCGCGTAGGTGACACCGTCGGCGATCGAGTTGGCGACGGCGGCGTTCACTGCGGTGCCGGCGCCGCCGAGGCTCATGTTGGCCACCGCCGGCTCACCGGGGTCGTGGTCCGCGGTCACCCAGTCGACACCCCCGATGACCTGGGCCCACGTGCCCGATCCGTTGGCGTCGAGCACCCGGACGCCGACCAGGGTGACACTCTTGGCCACCCCGTAGGAACTGCCGCCCACGGTGCCGGCGACGTGCGTGCCGTGTCCGTTGGCGTCGTCGGCGCTGCCGCCGTCGATGGCGTCGTACCCGCTGACCGCGCGGCCGCCGAAGTCGTTGTGGTCGAAGCGGATGCCGGTGTCGATGATGTAGGCCCGCACGCCCGACCCGGTGACCGGGTAGGTGTAGCTGTTGTCCAGTGGGCGGTTGCGCTGGTCGATGCGGTCCAGGCCCCAGGAGGGTACGGGGGTCTGGGTGCCCGCGAGCGACACGGTGTGGTTCTGCTCGACGTAGGCGACCGACGGGTCAGCCGCGATCTTGCGGGCAGCCTGTTCGTTCACCGTGATCTCGAAGCCCCGCAGCGCGTGCGAGTACTGGTGGCCGATCCGACCGCCAACCCGGTCGGCGACGTTCCGTGCCTTGGCTGCCACGGCTGTCCGGGAGACCGTCGAGTCCTTGAAGACGACGATGTAGCTGTCCTTGACGGCTGTCTTGCCGCCGGCCCGCAGGATGGTGCCCGCCGTGCGCGAGCCGGGGGAGCCCTTGGCGCCCGCGGCGGCCCGGCCGGTGTCGGTGGCGGCCGGATCGGTGCCCGCCGACGCCGGGGTGGCCGTCGTGGCGAGGACCAGGGCGGTTGCGGTGAGCGCAACGCCCATCGCCCGCCATCGACCGATCGTCTTGGTGGAGAACGTCATTCTGACTTACCTCCAGATGGGTGCGGTGGCACATCGAGGTACTGGAATGTATCTATAGAACGGCGATGTTGACCGCAATCGGCCTAACGGCTGGCCCGCGTCCAGTGGAGGGTGTCGCACTCGACCCCGTGGCGCTGCTGGCAGATCTTGGGAAAGCCGGTGGCGGCCGGCCGCCGGAGCTCATGGCTACCGGGATGCCTTCGGCGGCGGACACCGCGGCAGAGGTGGCGGCGTACGCGGGCCCGGCGCGGCGAGGATCGCCGTCGTGCCAGGTGGAGCGGGGCCATCCGGGCCAGCGTGGCCCGGTTCGCCTCCTCAGGAGAGGGCCGGTCCAGGTCGTGCGTCCGGTGACCCCGTCGTTCGAGGTTCACGCGCGAGGGACGAGATCACCGCAGGAAGTCCAGCACCCGGCGGACGGTCTCGTCGGGCGCCTCCTCCGGGATGAAGTGCCCGACCGGGATCGGACCACCACGCACGTCATCGGCCCATTCCTGCCAGATGGCAAGTGGATCATCGTATAGCTTCGCGACCGAACCCCGCTGCGACCAGAGGAACAGGACCGGGCAGTCGATCCTGCGGTTGTTTTCGCGATCGTTCTCGTCGTTCTGGTAGTCCAGCGTCGCGGATGCCCGGAACTCCTCACAGATCGCGTGCGCGGTGGCAGGGTCGCCGAACTGTTTGACGTACGCGGCGCGTACCTCGGGCGGGAAGGCGTCCTTCACTTCCGTCCAGGTGTCGAGCATGAAGTCGACCAGCACGCCCGGCGCAGCGGCGAGAAACTGTTCCGGCGCCGGTTCCGGGGCGGCGAGGAAGGACCAGACCCAGTAGGCGAGGCTGAATTCGCGCCCGGCTCGCCGGTATGCCTCCCCCACGGGGATGACGTCCATGACGGCGAGTTTCGTCACGGCCTCCGGGTGGTCGAGTGCGAGCCGGTAGCCACATCGGGATCCGCGGTCATGGGAGACGACGTCGAACCGCTCGTAGCCCAACTGCCGCATGACCTCGACCTGATCGCGCGCGATCGTCCGCATGCTGTATGGCTCGTGGTCGGCCGCGCTGGACGGCTTACCGCTGTCGCCCCAGCCCCGCAGGTCGGTGGCGACGACGGTGTGGCGCTCCGCGAGCCGAGGCGCCACCCGATGCCACATGAGGTGGGTCTCCGGGATTCCGTGCAGGAGGAGCACGGGTGGTCCGGCTCCTCCACGACGCCCATGGATGGTCGTGGCCGACGTCGCGACGTCGAAGACCTCGAATCCGTCGAACACCGCACACCCACCCCTCGGGCCTCGAAGCTTCGCCCGGCCATGGCCGAGGGAGCTGTCAGGTGATCCACGCCCGGCTGGCGAGGCTCCTGACGTGGCCTTCGTTGCCGAGGGCGGATGACCTCAAGGATCGCGAGGTCTCGGAACGACCGTAGCAGCGGATAAAGACGATACGTCGGACTTAGCGGATTATTCGGATGCTTACTGCCTGGTCTTGTCCGCAGATTCGTCAGCAACGCCCCGGATAGTCCACGCCCTCGTCGGATGTTGCCTCGTTAGTTGTGGGGATCGCTGGCCGACGAGTCCCGGAGGCTGGTTTCGGTGGGTGGGACAATGAGCGGTGCCGGGGATATGGGGCTGCTTCGTACCGAGGCGACCTCACAGCGGGCCACCTTCCTGGAACTCTTCTTCGATCTGGTCTTCGTGTTCGGACTGACCCGGGTGTCCCAGCGGTTGATCACTGATTTCAGTACCGACCGGCGGATCCTGCTCTCCGAGGCGGGCCAGACCCTGTTGCTCTTCCTGGCGCTCTGGCTGGTGTGGTCGTTCACCGCGTTGATCACCAGCCGGTTGGATCCGGACCGGCCCGAGATCCAGTTCGTCGTGATCGCGAGCATGTTGGGGGCCATGGTGATGGCGGTCGCCGTTCCCCGGGGCTTCGGCGAGCGTGCGGTGGTGTTCGCCGGGGCGTACGTCGCGGTCCAACTCGGCCGGTCGGTCTTCCTCGCGGTGGTCCACTCGCGTGAGCGGGTCGTCTCCGTGCGGGTGATCTGCTGGCTCGGGGTGAGCGGGGTGCTGTGGCTGCTCGGGGGCGTGGCCGCCGACCCCGGTGTACGTGGGGTGCTGTGGACCCTGGCGGTCGGCCTCGACTTCGCCGGTGCGGCGTTCGGCTGGCCGACCCCGAGACTCGGCCGGTCCCGGGTCGCCCAGTGGTCGATCGCCGGAGAGCACCTGGCCGAGCGGTACCAGCAGTTCCTGCTGGTCACCCTGGGGGAGTCGATCCTGGTGATCGGCCTGACCTTCAGCGGTGAGAACTTCGCCCTCGACCGGACGGTCGCGTTCCTGGTGGCGTTCCTGACCACCGTGCTGCTCTGGCGGGTCTACTTCCACCGCGCCGGGCAACTCCTGCCGGCGGCGATCACCTCGGCGCGCCAGCCGGCCCGACTCGGCTTCGCGATGGCGTACACGCACCTGTTGATGGTCGGCGGGATAGTGCTCGCCTCGGTCGGCTACGAACTGTTCGTCACCACCCCGCTGGGGCGCACCACCCCGGTCTGGCTGTACGCGATTCTCGGCGGGCCGGTGGTGTTCCTGGCCGGGCGGGCGTTGTTCGAGTACCAGGTGGTCGGCTCGATCTCCTGGCCCCGGGTGGTCGGGCTGGTCCTTGTCGCGCTGATCGCGCCAGCGATGACCCTCGGGCGCCTTCCCCCACTGGCGATCGGCGCGGCGGCCGCCGCGGTCCTGGTCGGGATCGTCGTCGCCGATTCGATCCGGTCGAGGGGACGAGCGACCGACCTGCCCACGCCTCCCATCTGAGCACCGCGTCAGGGAATGAATCGCACCTCCGGGAAGACCGCGCTCGGGCCATCGAGGAGGTGGCTCCGCCGGCCCCGCAGGTGCAGGTCGAAGAACGCGAGCGGGTACGCCTGCTGGATCCGCAGCGCCCGGACTGGATCGAGGGTGCCGATCCAGTTCCGGAGTTCCTCGTCACTCATCCCGATAGCCCTCGCCAGTTGGGGGACCAGCACCTGGGTGTCGCCGTACGACGAGTGGATCGCGCCGTCGGCCTGGATGTTGAGCCGCCATCCGCGCAGATGTGACCAGAACTCGGCGACGCTCGGCTCCGCTGCCCGGGTGAAGTCCGCGGTCATCAGCATGAAGGGCCGGTGCAGGTCGGTGCTGAGCGGCGGTTGCGCCTGCATCGGACCGTCGATGCCCAGCCCGGCCCGGATCCGCTGGTCGTCGCTCATGACGAGCGCGGTAGCCGTCGCACCCTTCGACCACCCGAACATGCCAACGCGACGCGGGTCGGGGGCGCCCCGCAGGCCGGCCGGCAACGGCCGGTGATCGGCGTCCGGGTTGCGCCCGGCGACGAGGTCCTCGACGCGGTCGAGGGCGAACCGAACGTCCCGGGCGAAGTCCGACGGGACCAGCGCCGGGTCGTCGAGCGGTACGGTGAGTCGGCCGTCCGGGAATTCACTGTACGCGTCATAGGTGTGATCCACTGTGACCACCAGGTACCCGTGGCTGGCGAGTTCCTGAACGACGATCGTGGTGTCGGCTCGGTGATCGTGCGCTCCGTGCGAGAACACGACGACGGGCAGCCGTTCACCCGTACGCCGCACCGGGGCTCCCAGGTGACCGGCCGTGAGTGGCGCGACCGCCGCGTCCGCCTCGAACCCGGCGGCCGTGAGGTACGTGCGCAGGACGGCGGGGGGCATCCACCGTGTCAACGGATGCCGCCCGACGTCCCGGGCGGGATACCAGAGGCTGGTCATCAGTTCGCGGTAGTGCCCGGCGCCGAGCACGGGATCCGGACGTGAACGGTCGACGACGCGCAACTGCACCGTGCCCACCGGGTACGGCCCGGTCGGCACGGGCAGGGTGAGCCGCGCCGGACCCGCAGTGGCCCGAGCCACCGATGCGTGTCCCGCCGCGCCGACCGGTACGACGGCCCCAACCGCCAGCGCCGCTGCGATCACGCTTCGGCGCGTCACTCGTACTCGGTCGATGCGCGTGGTGGGTGGTTCTGCCATGTGCCCTCCCCGTGTTGACAACGTGCCTAGATGGTGGCCGCTCGGCGGTGGCGACGTCATCGGCTCACGGAGGTATCAGCCCGCGCTGGTGGGTAGACCATGGACGTACCCCTGAAGGCTGATCCGGTGTGCCGGGCCGTGCGGTGCCGACCCGCCGGTCCACCGTCCCGACCGAGGCCACGACGGGCCACCCGGCATGATCGCGGACGTCCTCGGCCGGAGGGGGTTGCAGATCATATAGTTGGCCGATGTCACAGAGGAGGCCGACGCTGGCCGATGTCGCCGCCGAGGCGGGCGTGTCCAAGGCGGCGGTCTCTCGGGTCGTCAACGACGCACCGGGTGTGTCACCGACCACCCGCGAGCGGGTCCGGGAGGTCATCGCCCGGCTCGGGTACCGGCCCGACTCCGTTGCCCGCGCTCTGGCGTCAGGCCACGGTGACGTGGTCGAACTCATCGTGGTCGACGACCCGTCGGTGTTCGGCACCAGTCCGTACTACGGCCGGGTGACCGCCGGGATCCTGCAGGAACTGGCCGGCAGTAACGCGCAGTTGCGTGTTCACGTGGTCGAGGAGGCGGACGCACGCGCGCTGTTGGCCAAGGTCGCCGACACGGCGAGCATGGGTGTCCTGCTCGTCAACGTGGCACCGGCGCTCGCGGCGGAGTTCTATGCCCGGTGTGACCGGGTCGTGGCGATGGGGCGGTCGGCTCCGGCGGTTCCGTTCATCGACGTGGAAAATGTCGGCGGCGCGTACGCGGCGGTCATCCACCTGCACGAGACCGGCCGTCGCCGCATCGCCGCACTCCACGGTCAACCGGGCAACCCGTGCGCCGACAGCAGGCGCGAGGGGCACCGGCGTGCGGTACGCGACCTCGGGCTACCGGACATCTCCGCCGTCGGCAAGTTCCGTCGGGAGGAGGGGTACGAGCTGACCCTGCGCCTGCTGGCCGAGCAGCCGACGCTGGACGCGATCTTCGTCGGCTGTGACCTGATGGCGACCGGGGCGATGCAGGCGCTGTCCGACACCGGCCGGCGGGTGCCGCAGGACGTGGCGGTGGTGGGATTCGACGACAGCGTGCTCGCCGCCTGCACCACCCCGCCGATGTCCTCTGTCCACCAGCCGGTCGAACAGATGGCTGCCACCGCCACCCGAGCGCTGGTGAACCGGCAACTCGCCCCGCACTGGCGCTGCGTGTTCCCCGCCGCCCTCCGGGTCCGGCAGAGTTCGGTCGACGCCAGCCGCCCGGGCGTCCTGACTGCCCAGCGCCGCGAGGGCGGCTGACAACCGCCGGGATGCAGTCCCCGGATCTTCTCTCCGCACGGACATTCATTGGCTGGTCGAGGCTGATTCATCTTTGATTCGGTCAAGATCGTTAGCGTCTGGCCGATCCCGTGCCGAGCGGGGCGTGGCGCGCTTGCGCGCCTGTGTCTATGGAGTCGAGGATCCGAGTGAGATCGAAATTCCCCACCCTCGGGCGTGTCACGCCGCTGGTGAGCGTGCTCGCCACGGCGCTCACCCTGATGGCGTTTCCGGCGGTCGCGCAGGCGAGATCCGGTCAGCCGGCCACACCCGTCACCGGCGGAATTCCGCTGGTCGACACGAACGAGAAAATCGGTCCCGGAATTGGTCTCGCGCACGTGAAGGCGCTGGACCGCAGCGGCTGGTACGACGCGCAGTTCCTGACCGTCGACCTGTCGAACGCCGCGGTCGGCACGGACCTGTTGACCTCGGGCCCGGTCGCCTCGGGCGGCCCGCTGAGCGTCGCGGCCAACAGGGCCGGTGCGGTGGCCGGCGTCAACGGCGAGTTCTTCGACATCGGCAACAGCAACGCCGCGCTCGGCGGCGAGATCCAGGACGGACAGCTGCTGAAGACGGCGGACATCGGCGGACGCCAGCACGTCGGGGTGAGCCGGGACGGGATCGCCCAGCTCGTCGACCTCGCCGTCGACTCGAACGCGAACTTCGCCGGCGCGGACCACAGGGTCCTGTCGATCAATGCCGCCAACGGCGCCGGAGTACCCGTCGACGGACTGGTCGCCTTCACGGCGGCATGGGGAACCTACAGCCGCAACCGTGGGTTCACCGGCGTCGACGCCAGCCGGATCGCCGAGGTCCTCGTCTCCGGCGGCAAGGTCGTCTCCGTCGCGCCCGGTGGACCGGCGGGCTCCGGCGCGATCCCGGACGACAGCTTCGTGCTCGTCGGTCGCGACGCTGCGGCGACGGCCCTGCGCGCCCTGCAACCGGGCGACCCGGCCACGCTGACGTACGCGCTGTCGAACGACGTGGCCAGGACGATGAAGTTCGCACTCGGCAACGGCGGGACGATCGTGTCCGGCGGCAAGGTCGTACCCGGCCTGGACACCTCGGTCGCGCCACGCACCGCGCTCGGCTTCAAGGACGGTGGTCGCACCCTCGTACTCGCCACCTGGGACGGTCCGGGCGGCACCGGCAAGGGCGGCGTCGGCATCGACAAGGAGGCGCGCGATCTCGCCGCCCTGGGGGTGGAGACGGCGGTCAACCTCGACGGTGGCGGCTCCACGACGATGGTCGCCCGCGCGCTGGGCGCTACCGAGACGACCGTACGCAACGTGCCGTCCGACGGGCAGGAGCGCAACGACCCCAACGGCGTCGGCGTGTTCGTCGTACCGGGCGACGGCAAGCTCCACCAGCTCCTGGTCAAGCCGGCCCCGGCCGGGGCGTCCGGTGACGGAGGCGTGAAGGTCTTCCCCGGGCTGCGTCGTACGCTGCTCGCCCAGGGCCTCGACAACCACGAGACGCCGGTGGCGGTCGACCCGGAGTCGGTGCGCTGGAACGGCGCCGGCACGCCGGTGAAGGCCGGCGTGCTCCAGGCCCCGGCGCGCGCGTCCGGCCGGATCACGGTCACCGCCGCCGTCCGCGGCATGACAGCCTCGACAAAGGTCGACGTGCTCGGCAAGCTCGACAGCGTCGAACTGTCGACCGGTCGCCTCGCCATCGCCGACGCCACGCCCGACGCCGCGACGACGGTGAGTGTCACCGGCCGCGACGACCAGGGCTACACCGCTCCGATCGACCCGGCCGACCTCACCCTGGACTACGACCACAGTGTCGTCGACGTCCAGCCGTCCGCCGGGAAACTGAGGATCACTCCGCTGAAGGCAGCCGGCACGATCCTGACCATCTCCGTCGCGGACAGGTCGGTACAGCTGCCGATCACGATCGGCGTGCAGAACATCTCGGCGTACGACTTCACCGACGACGTGCTCGCGCGGTGGCGCAACAACAGCACCGCCGCGACCACCTTC
Source organism: Micromonospora sp. NPDC049529 (assembly GCF_055586685.1). NCBI lineage: Bacteria > Bacillati > Actinomycetota > Actinomycetes > Micromonosporales > Micromonosporaceae > Micromonospora > Micromonospora sp. NPDC049529. The sequence continues at coordinate 253,935 of NZ_JBVJHT010000012.1, read as the reverse complement.
GCCAAGGACCCCGACGGCCTGCGGATCGACTTCGCCGCGATGCGCAACGTCGGCATCGCCGCGACCACCACGGCCAACCGGGTGACGCTGCCGGGTCAGCCGCTGCGCGTGCGGGTACGGATCAAGTCGAGCATCGCCGTGCCGAGCGGGTTGACCTACCTGGGCTACACCGACGCCAACGGCAAGGGCACGGGCGTCTACGGTACGGCGCTGGTGGCCAGCGACGACTGGCAGTACGCCAGCTTCACGCTGCCGGCCAACACGACGTTCCCGATCTCGATCTCGAGCTTCCAGGGGATCAACACCAGCGTGCCCCAGCAGCGCGCGGGCACCTTCGTGCTCAGCCGCATCGAGGCCGACGTGCCGACGTCGATCGACCTCCCGGCCCAGCCGGACCTGCGGCCGGACCCGCTCGTGTCGCCCGACGGGTCGCTGAAGGACGCGGCGGGGACCTGGACCTTCGCGTCACTGTCGGACGTGCAGTTCACCGCGGACAACCCGAACCTGACCCAGGTCGCGACCGCCGCCCTGCACCGGATCCGTCAGACCCAGCCGGACCTGGTGATCCTCAACGGCGACATCACCGACCGCGGTCTGCCGCAGGATCTCGCGTTGGCTCGGCAGGTGCTGACCGACGCGGGCTGCGATCTCATCCCGGTCGGCCAGGAGCCGGCCGAGGAGAGCACGCCCGACCCGACAACCGGCAGGGTGCCGTGCTACTACGTTCCGGGTAACCACGAGTCCTACGGGCTCAACAACACCCAGTCGGACCTGACGGCGTTCAAGGCCGAGTTCGGGCAGCCGTACCGGACGTTCGACCACAAGGGCACCCGGTTCATCCTGCTGGCCAGTTCCCTGGGCACGCTGCGCGGCACCGCGTGGGACCAGCTGCCGATGATGCAGCAGGCACTCGACGACGCCAAGCGTGACCCGTCGGTACGCAATGTCGTCGTGGCCGCCCACCACCCGGTGGACGACCCGGCCGAGACGAAGTCCAGCCAGCTCGGTGACCGCGATGAGGCGGCGCTCGTGGAGAGCCTGCTCACGGACTTCCGCGACGAGAGCAACAAGGGGGCGGTGATGTTCGGCTCCCACGCCCAGATCGCCGACGTCCACCGCGTCGAAGGTGTCCCGTACGTCGTGCTGCCGTCGTCGGGCAAGGACCCGTACGGCACGCCGGACCGGGGCGGCTTCACCGGATGGGTGAACTGGTCGGTGGACAGCCGCCGCAACGCGAACCAGCAGTGGCTGGAGGCGGACGTACGGGCCTTCGCGCAGTCGATCACCTTGAACGCGCCGGAGCTGCTCGACCTGCACACGACCGCGCAACTGAGCGGCAGCATCGTCCAGCCCCAGGGAGTGTCCACCGGCTCGCGTGTCGTGCCCCTGCGGTACCCGATGTCGGTGCACTGGAGCGGATCGTCGAGCCTCGCGGTCGGCAGCGGCACCGAGGCCATCGCCAAGGCCCGTCAGGCCGGCAAGGTCGCGATCCTCGACCCGCAGACCCAGACGCTGACCGCACTGCGGCGCGGTTCGGTGACGGTCACCGTCACGAACGACTCGATGCGTCAGTACACCGACAGCGCCTCGCTCGCGCCGATCACCACCTCGAAGACCATCCAGGTCGGACCGCCGCCGCCGGCCGGGCCGAAGTTCTCCGCCGAGACCCCGGTGTTCACCGCGCAACCGGTGGGCACGTCCGGTCAGGTGCGGAAGGTCACGGTCACCAACAGCGGCGACAAGGCGCTGCGAATTCTCTCGACGGCTGTCGAGAAGACGAGCCTGGAAGCACGGGACGCGCTCCGCGCCGAAAGTGACCGGAACGTGTTCCGGCTCGACCGCGACCAGTGCTCGGGCCGCACGATCGCGCCGGGACGTACCTGCACCGTGTCGGTGCGCTTCACACCGACGCAGCCGGACGTCACCTCGACGGCGACGCTGGTGTTCCGCACCAACACGGTCCAGCGCCGCGAGTCGGTCGCACTGAGCGCGACGAGCACCGAGTTCCGGTGGTGGAGCCCGGCCGGCGACGGTCCGGTCGGGTACCTGAACCCGACCGGCTCGCCCCGCTCCGAATAGGTCCGCAAGCGGTTCGGATCGGGTTTCACAGACCGGTACCGGGGTCGGGTCGGGCGCACCATGCCCCACCCGACCCCGCTCCAGTGGGCGTCAGTCCGCTACGCCGTTCATGATCCGGATGTCGCGCTCGGCACCGTCGCCGAGCTCCGCGAGCGCCTCCTGGTACGCGCTACTGCGATAGGCCGCGACCGCGGCATCGGCGCTGTCGAAACGGATGACGGTGGTGCGCAGGGCAGCGGATCCCTCCAACACGTGTACGGGGATGCCGCGGGCGAGGAACACTCCGCCCGCGGCCCGTATCGCCGGCACGGCCAACTCGATGTAGCGGGCGAGCCTGGCCTCGTCGTGGATGGCGGTGAACGTGTTGATCCAGTAGGCAGTCATGACCCGATCATGCCGTCGAGGTCAACTCGTACCCCACGAGCACCGCGGTCACGTCCGCGACTCAGCGGTCGGCGGCCAACGCGTCGACCAGGCGGCGGCAGGAACCGGCCAGGTTCCACTTCTCGGCCAGCGCGAACAGCCGCTCCGGGTCCGCCGGAACCGTCGGCAGCCGGGTGTCGAGCGCCGGCAGCGGGACGTCCAGCGCCACCCGTACCACCTGCGGGGCGACCGCGAGGTAGTCGTGGGCGGCGACGAGCTTCGTCCGCAGCCCCGGTGCGAAACCGGACCCGGGCTCGTCGAGGGCGGCGAGGATGCCGGCCAGGCTGCCGTACCGTTCGATCAGCCGGGCGGCGGTCTTCTCACCCACCCCGGCGACCCCGGGCAGGCCGTCGCTCGGGTCACCGCGCAGCGCGGCGAAGTCGGCGTAGCCGGCGGCGGGCACGCCGTACTTGGCGCGCACCGCCGCGTCGTCGCAGTCCTCCAGCTTGGCCACGCCCCGGCCGCAGTAGAGCAGCCGTACCCCACGCTCGTCGTCGATGAGCTGGAACAGGTCCCGGTCGCCGGAGGCCACCTCGACCGGTCCGGGCTGGGTGGCGGACAGGGTGCCGAGCACGTCGTCCGCCTCGTACCCGTCGGCACCGATCGCCGGGATCCCGATCGCCGCCAGCACCTCCAGCAGCAGCGGCACCTGGGGGGCCAGGGTGTCGGGCACCACCTCGCCACCGGCCGGCGCGACCCGGTGCGCCTTGTACGACGGCAGCAGCGCCACCCGGAAGGCCGGTCGCCAGTCGTAGTCCAGCGCGCACACCAGCCGGTCCGGCCGCCGGCTGCGCACCAGTGAGGCGATCATGTCGAGGAAGCCCCGGACGGCGTTGACCGGGCTGCCGTCGGGCGCCCGTGCGGCGGACTCCGGAATGCCGAAGTAGGCCCGGAAGTAGAGGCTGGGCGCGTCGACGAGGAGCAGGGGGCGTCGGTCGGTCACACCCGACAGCCTGGCACAGTCGTGGCCGGCGCCGGAGCCGACGCCCCGGTACCGGCCCCGACCGGTCGTACGCTCAGGAGTGGCCCCTGACCGGGTGCGGCCGGTAGGGCGCCTCCAGTGCGGCCCGTTCGTCCTCGTCGAGCCGTACCCCGACCGCGGCGACCGCGTCCTCGATGTGGCCGGGCTTGGTCACGCCGACGATCGGCGCGGTGACCGCGGGCTGGTGCAGCAGCCAGGCGAGGGCCACCTGCGCCGACGGCAGTCCGCGCTGCTCGGCGAGCCGGGCGACCGCGTCGACCACGGCGAAGTCCGAGTCGTCGTAGAGCGTGTCGGCGATGCCGTCGGAGTGGGCCCGGGTGGTACGCCGGTCGCCGTCGCGGCCACGCGTGCCGGCGAGCACCCCACGGGCCAGCGGGCTCCACGGGATGACGCCGACGCCCTGGTCCAGGCAGAGCGGCAGCATCTCCCGCTCCTCCTCCCGGTAGACGAGGTTGTAGTGCGGTTGCATGGAGCTGAACGGGGTCCAGCCGTTCATCCGGGCGACGTGTTGGGCCTTGGCGAACTGCCAGGCGTACATGCTGGAGGCGCCGAGGTAGCGGGCCTTGCCGGCGCGGACCACGTCGTGCAACGCCGACATGGTCTCCTCGATCGGGGTGTCGTAGTCCCACCGGTGGGTCTGGTAGAGGTCGACGTGGTCGGTGCCGAGGCGGCGCAGCGAGTCGTCGATCGAGGCGAGGACGTGCTTGCGGGACAGGCCGCGCTCGTTCGGCCCGTCACCCATCGGCTGGTAGACCTTGGTGGCCAGGACGTAGTCGTCCCGGCGGTCGAACAGCTTGGCCAGCAGCCTGCCGGTGACCTCCTCGCTGGCGCCGAGGGAGTACATGTCGGCGGTGTCGAAGAAGGTGACGCCGAGTTCGACCGCGCGGCGGACCAGCGGGTGGGCGGCCTCCTCGTCGAGCACCCAGTCCCGCCAGGTCGGCGAGCCGTAGCTCATCATCCCCAGGCAGACCCGCGACACCCGCAGGCCGGTCGCGCCGAGCCGTACGTATTCCATTGTCATGGTGACGAGCGTATGTGCCCCGATGTCTGCTAGCCGACCCTGTGGCTCGGGGATCCATTCCCCTCCACCTCCTCGGGTGACGACCCTCACCCGAACGACCGTTAAGCTATCGGTGTGCGTACCGACGACCTCTACCCACCGCAGCGGCTGGCCGCAGCCCAACGGGCCACCGCCCGCGCCGGTCTGGACGCGCTGCTCGTCACCCCCGGCTCCGACCTGCGCTACCTGACCGGTTACCACGCGCACGCGCAGGAGCGGCTCACCTGCCTGGTGCTGCCCGCCCACGGCGAACCGACGCTGGTCGTACCGGCCCTGGAGCGGCCGGCCGCGCAGGCGTCCCCGGCACCCGGCACCGGCGTACGCATCGTCGCGCACGACGACGGCACCGACCCGTACCCGTTGGTCGTGGCCGCCCTCGGCGGGCCGGTCGGCACCGTGGGTCTGGGCAACCGGATGTGGGCCGAGCAGGTGCTGGCGCTGCGGGACGCGCTGCCCGGCAGCACCCAGCGCCTCGCCGGCGAGGTGCTGCGCGAACTGCGGCTGCGCAAGTCGCCGGCCGAGGTGGCCGCGCTGCGCGAGGCCGGCGCGGCGATCGACTCGGTGCACGACCGGATGGGGCAGTGGCTGCGGCCGGGGCGGACCGAGGCCGAGGTCGGCGCCGACATCGCCACCGCGATCCGGGCAGCCGGCCACGCGAGCGTGGACTTCGTCATCGTCGCCGCCGGAGAAAACGGCGCCAGCCCGCACCACGCCACCTCGTCGCGTCGGATCGACGCGGGTGAACCCGTGGTGGTCGACATCGGCGGGACCATGCCCACCGGCTACTGCTCCGACGCGACCCGCACCTACGTCGTCGGCGCCGACGCGCCGTCGGACTTCGTCGACTACTACCGGGTGCTGTACGCCGCCCAGCGCGCCGCCGTCGCGGCCGTCCGTCCCGGCGTACCCGCCGAGGCGGTCGACGCCGCCGCCCGCGACCTGATCACCGAGGCCGGGTACGGGCCGGAGTTCCTGCACCGCACCGGCCACGGCATCGGGCTGGACGGGCACGAGGACCCCTACCTGGTGACCGGCAACGACCGGCCGCTGGAGCCCGGCATGGTCTTCTCGATCGAGCCGGGCATCTACCGGGCCGGGCGACACGGCGCCCGGATCGAGGACATCGTCGTCTGCACCGTGGACGGCGTCGAACGACTCAACACCATCCCGACGGAGCTGGTGCAGCTATGACGGTCGACCGCATCCTCCCGACCGAAGAGGCGTACGAGCTGCTCGAGCTCGTCACCGAGTTGGCCGACCGCGAACTCGCGCCCCGCGCCGCCGACTTCGAGGCCCGGGGCGAGTTCCCCCGGGAGGTGCTGCGCACACTGGGCCGCAGCGGCCTGCTCGGCCTGCCCTACCCGCAGGAGCACGGCGGAGCCGACCAGCCGTACGAGGTCTACCTGCAGGTGCTGGAGATCCTCGCCAGCCGGTGGCTCGCGGTCGCCGAGGCGGTCAGCGTGCACACCCTGTCCTGCTACCCGACCGCCGCGTACGGCACCGAACAGCAGCGCAAACTGCTGCCGGACCTGATCGGCGGCGAACTGCTCGGGGCGTACTGCCTCTCCGAGCCGCAGGGCGGTTCGGACGCCGCCGCGCTGAGCACCCGGGCGGTCCGCGACGGCGACCACTACCGGGTGACCGGCACCAAGGCATGGATCACCCACGCCGCCACCGCGGACTTCTACAACGTCTTCTGCCGGACCGGCGGGCCGGGCGCCGACGGTATCTCCTGCCTGCTCGCCCCCGCCCGTGGTACCGGCATCGAGCCGCAGCGGGCGGAGCGGACGATGGGCCTGCGGTCGTCGCCGGTCGCCCAGATCGTGTTCGACGACGCCCCGGTGCCGGCCGACCGGCTGATCGGGGAGGAGGGTGAGGGTTTCCGGATCGCCATGGCCGCGCTCGACTCGGGCCGGCTCGGGATCGCCGCCTGTGCGGTCGGGCTGGCCCAGGCGGCCCTGGACTACGCCGCCGGATACGCCCGCGAGCGCCAGCAGTTCGGTCGCGCCATCATCGACTTCCAGGGACTGGGGTTCATGCTCGCCGACATGGCCACCCAGGTGTCGGCGGCGCGGGCACTGACCCTGGCGGCGGCCCGGTTGCGCGATGCCGGGCGGCCGTACCGGATCGAGGCGGCCAAGGCCAAGCTCTTCGCCACCGACACCGCGATGCGGGTGACCACGGACGCGGTACAGGTGCTCGGTGGTGCCGGTTACGTCGCCGACCACCCGGTCGAGCGCTACTTCCGCGAGGCGAAGGTGTTGCAGATCGTTGAGGGGACCAACCAGATCCAGCGGATGGTGATCGCCCGCTCGCTCGCCCGCTGAGCGGGGCCGGTCCCCGAACCGGCTGCCTCGTCATGGATTGCGGCAAAAGCCCGGTCTGACATCTCGGAGGCTGCGGCCTTTGTGGACAGCTCGCGCCCGTCGCCCTCATGCTGGGCTGCATGGACGAGAGTAAATGGAGTGCCAGTCGCATCCCGGACCAGACCGGGCGGACCTTCGTCGTCACCGGGGCCAACAGTGGCCTCGGCCTGGCGACCTCCCGCCAACTTGCCCGACGTGGTGCGCACGTCATCATGGCGGTGCGCAACGAGGCCAAGGGCCGGCAGGCGGTTGCCGGTCTCACCGCCGCTCAGCCGGATGCCCGCCTCGAACTGCGCCTTCTCGACCTCGCCGATCTCGATTCGGTGCGGACGTTCGCGAATCGGATCCACGCCGACGGCGTACCGGTCGACGTCCTGGTCAACAACGCCGGCGTGATGATGCCGCCGCGCACACTGAGCCCGCAGGGCCACGAGATCCAGTTCGGAATCAACTACCTCGGTCACTTCGCGCTCACCGGCCTGCTGTTGGGTGTCCTGCAGCAACGCGATGATCCGCGGGTGGTCACCATCAGCTCGGTTCTGCACCGGTTCGGCCGCATCCGCTTCGACGACCTGACCGGCGCCCGGAAGTACTCGTCGTTCGGCTTCTACGCCCAGTCCAAGTTCGCCAGCACCCTGTTCGGGCTCGAACTCGACCGGCGTCTGCGGGCGTCGGGCAGTCCGGTGCGCAGCGTGCTGGCCCACCCCGGCTACACGGCCACGAACCTGCAGAGCACCGCACCGACCGGCCTGACGAAACTGCTGGGTAGTGCCACCAACCGGCTCCTCGGTCAGAACGTCGAGGTGGGGGCGCTGCCGCAGTTGTACGCGGCCACCGATCCGGGCGCCGAGAGTGGACAGTTCATCGGCCCGGACGGGCCGGGCGAGAGTCGGGGCTACCCGAAGCGGGTCCGGCCGGTGGCGTCCGCCGGGGACCCGGCGACCGCCGCACGGCTCTGGCGACTTTCCGAGGAGTTGACCGGTGTCCGCTACGACCTGCCGGCGGCCGTGTGAAACCGGGTCACAGGGACTTGTGGTAGATCACGAAGTCACACGGGGTGGCGAGGTACGGCCGCAGGTCGGGGTGCGCCTCGTCGAGTCGGCCCTTGCCCACCTCGCGGTAGCCGATGCGGGTGTACCAGCCGCGCAGGAACTCCTTGCTCGGATGCGCCCAGGTCTGCGGGACGAGGAGTTCGAGCTGCATCCGGGCGAGTCCGAGGTCCCGCGCCCAGCGCTCGGCGAAGGCGACCAGCTCCCGGCCGATGCCGACCCCTCGGTGCCGCGGGCTGGCCGAGAGCATGCCGAACTCACCCTCGCCGCCGGGCAGGCGCTGGAACCGTACGGTGCCGACCAGGTGGCCGTCGATCCGGGCCACGGCGAGCTGACCGGCGCGGATCAGGGTCTGCACCTCGGTCGGGCCGGTCCGGGCGGCGCCGTCGAGCCACAGCCCCTTCTCGGCGTCGGCGTACACCCGGTTGATCAGGTCGACGACCGACGCCACGAACTCGCGATCGTCGGCCTCGGCCGCAAGCGCGGTCGAGATGGCCAGCGCCGGCTCGGGTTCGGTTCCTCGCATCGCGCTCTTCTCCTTCTCCGTGTCCGTGTTCCGGATCGCGGCCGGCGGCGCTCGCACCGGCCCGCGTCCGGCGCGGGGGTGGACCGGGCGGCGTCGAGGTGAGCTGCGACACTACCGGTACCGGCTCGCAAGCCGTGCCGCGCGATCGGATGTGGCCCTGCCAGGGGTGTTCCCGATGCGTGGCCCGACCCTGTCCGGCCCGCCCCGGAAGATCCTGGCAAGCTTCCTGGTTATGAGCGACGGCGGGGCGTGGTACGACTGGCATCGCCCCCACGTCGATGGCCGTCGCCACAGATGTCGACGGCGAGTTCGGTAGCGCTACCCAGCGACATTCGGACACTCGCGCGGGTCGAACGGCTTCGCGCGGTTGGAGGACTCAAGGACCATGGACAGCACCCCTCAGCTCGCGCAGGAGCGCAACGCCCCACCGGCCACGCTGGTGATCTTCGGCGCTTCGGGTGACCTCACCCGGCGCAAACTGATCCCGGCGGTGGCCAGCCTGGCCCGCCACAACCGCCTGCCCCGCGAGTTCGCCCTGGTCGGGGTCGCGCGTACCGCGATGAGCGACGAGCAGTTCGCCGACTCGGCCCTGACCGGCCACGGCCTGCGCAACACCCCGCAGTTCGAGGGCGGGATCAGGTACGTGTCCGGCGGCTACGACGACCCGGACACGTACAAGCGCCTCGCCGAGACGCTGGACCAGCTCGACGCCGAGCGTGGGACGGCCGGCAACCGCCTGTTCTACCTGTCGACGCCCGCCGAGGCCTTCGAACCGGTGATCAACGGTCTGGCCGGCGCCGGACTCAACCACGCCCGCGAGGGCTCCTTCTCCCGGCTGGTGATCGAGAAGCCGTACGGCCGGGACCTGGCCACCGCCCGCGAACTGGACGCGATCGTGCACTCCAGCTTCGACGAGCCGCAGGTCTTCCGGATCGACCACTACCTGGGCAAGGACACCGTCCAGAACGTGATCGCCCTGCGCTTCGCCAACTCGATCTTCCAGCCGATCTGGGACCGGAGCTGGGTCGACCACGTACAGATCACGGTCGCCGAGACGCTCGGCGTCGGCACCCGGGGCGGCTTCTACGAGAGCGCCGGGGCGATGCGCGACATCGTGCAGAACCACGTGCTCCAGGTGCTCGCGCTCTCGCTGATGGAACCGCCGGCCTCGTTCGACGCCGAGGGGCTGCGCAACGAGAAGGTGAAGCTGCTCCAGGCGATCCGGCTCCCCACCGACCGGGACATCGCCGACCTGGCCGTACGCGGCCAGTACACCCGAGGCGGCACCCGTGACGACCTGATGGCCGGCTACCGCGACGAGCCCGGCGTCGACCCGCTGTCGCGCACCGAGACGTACGCGGCGATGCGGCTCAACGTCGACAACTGGCGCTGGGCCGGGGTGCCGTTCTACGTGCGTACCGGCAAGCGGCTGCCGGCCCGGGTCACCGAGGTCGCGTTGCAGTTCCAGCGGCCCCCGCACCTGCCGATCCCGACCGACCAGCTCACCGAACTGGAGGCGGACGCGCTGATCCTGCGCATCCAGCCGAACGAGGGCATCTCGCTGCGCTTCGGCGCCAAGGTGCCCGGCCACTCGTTCCGGGTGCGGACGGCGAGCATGGACTTCTCGTACGACAAGACGTTCCGCGAGGAGTCGCCGGAGGCGTACGAGCGGTTGCTGCTCGACGCCCTGCTGGGTGACCCGACGCTGTTCATCCGTACCGACGAGGTGGAGCAGTGCTGGCGGATCGTCGACCCGATCATCGAGCACTGGGCCAAGGACTCGTCGCCGATCCCGACGTACGAGGCCGCCTCCTGGGGGCCGACCGACGCCGAGCGCCTGATCGGCCGCAGCGGTCGCCGGTGGCGCAACGACGTCGGTGACTTCTGAGGCGCGACGACATCGGTGACTCCGGCGTCGGCTCGACCGACGGTGACTCCGGCGTCGGCTCGACCGACGGGCTGGTAGCGGGCACGTCGTGACGGCCGGGCGGGGAGCGGGTGGTCCGATCGCCCGTCCCCGCCCGGCCCCTACCGCACCGCCGGGTGGGCCTGGCCCAGCTGGTGGAACACCTCCCGGTTGAGGTCGAAGGCGATCACCGCCTTGTTCGCCGTCCGTTCGAACTCGGCGGCGTCCAGCGGGAGCGCGTCCAACCGGTCCCGGTACTTCGACGTACGCAACAACGGCGCGGTGCCGGCGGTCGAACCGGCGATCGCGGTGAGCAGCGGACCGTACGGCTACCGGTGACCATCGGGGCGCCCGCCGTCGGCGGCTACATCCGGGGCGAGATCGGGTCGGACCGACCGGTCGGGACGGCCGGCGGCGTGGGCGAGCCGGCGGGTGACCACGGGGATGACGATCAGCGCGGCGACGACGTGCGCCAGCCCGAGCATGATCTTGGTTGAGGTCGCGGTGGCCCCGGCGAGGTAGGGCCCCGCCATCGACACCACGGTCAGCGCGATGGTCGTCCACCGGTAGGTGCGGGCGGGGCGGCGGGCGTACCGGGCGAGGAGCACCGCGAGGATCGTGCCCCAGAACACGGAGATCGCCGTACCCATGGCGAACAAGCCGACGGTGATCGGCTCGGTGACCGTGGCACCGATGCTGCCCGCCACCATCGGTACCCCCACCGCGCGGGCGGCCAGGCCGAAGAGCTCGGTCGCGACGGCCGCCGCGAGTCCGGCCAGCGTGCTGACCAGCCACACCGGTCGGGTGGCGAGGCTGTCGGTGGCCCGGATCGTGATCGTGTTCATGACGTCTCCCGCTCTGCGTGATCTGCTGTCCTCGTCAGTGCGAACGGAGCGGTCCGGCTCGGCTCGACATCTTCGGCCAAGAAATTTCGGGAAGGATGTCGAGAGCGGCGTGCCGGCTCCGTTTACCGGGTGATGGCGCCGGCAAGGTGCGCGAACCGGAAGGGACGACCTCGTGAAGTACCTGCTGATGATCTATGGCAACCAGGAGAAGTGGAGTTCGATCCCGGCCGAGAAGTGGCCCGCGGAGATCGCCAAGCAGGACGCGTTCAACCGCCGGTACCAGGCAACCGGCGAACTGCTCGGCGCGTACGGGCTGGCCGACGCGGCGGCGGTGCGGATGGTGCGGCGTACGGACGGACCTCCGGCGGTCACCGACGGGCCGTACCTGGAGACGAAGGAGTACCTCGCCAGCTTCTACCTGCTCGACTGCGAGAGCGAGCAGCGGGCGTACGAGATCGCCTCGGACATGCCGTGGGCGGACGTCGAGCCGGTCGAGGTGTGGCCGGTCCTGCACGAGGCGCCCGCCGACCTGTGAACGTCGACCGGCGAGTCGAGGACCTGCTGCGCGAACTGGCGCCGCAGGTCCTCGGCGCGCTGGTCCGCCGGTACGGCCAGTTCGACACCTGTGAGGACGCCACCCAGGAGGCCCTGCTGCGGGCCGCCATGCGCTGGCCCACCGACGGCCTGCCGGACAACCCCCGGGCCTGGCTGATCACCGTCGCCACCCACCGGCTCCTCGACGAGGTACGCGGCCAACGGTCCCGGCGGCGACGGGAGGACGCGATCGCCGCCGCCACCCCGCAGTCGGAACTGCTGGGCCGACCGGCGGACGCCGACCCGGACACCGACCGGGACGACTCGCTGACCCTGCTCTTCCTCTGCTGCCACCCGGCGCTGTCGCCACCCAGTCAGATCGCGCTGACCCTGCGCGCGGTCGGTGGCCTCGGCACCGCCCAGATCGCCGCCGCCTTCCTGGTCCCCGAGTCGACGATGGCGCAACGGATCAGCCGGGCCAAGCAGACCATCCGGGCCAGCGGTGCGAGGTTCGCGGCGCCCGAGGGACCGGATCGGGCCGAGCGGCTGCGCGCCGTGCTGCACGTGTTGTACCTGCTCTTCAACGAGGGCTACACGGTCAGCACCGGCCCGGACCTGACCGCACCCCGGTTGTCCGACGAGGCGATCCGGCTCACCTCCTGGCTGCACCGGTTGCTGCCGCACGACGGCGAGGTGACCGGACTGCTGGCCCTGATGCTGCTCACCGAGGCCCGACGACCCGCGCGTACGGCACCCGACGGTGCCCTGGTGCCGCTCGACGAGCAGGATCGCGGCACCTGGGACCGGCAACTGATCGCCGACGGGGTCGCCCTCGTCACCGAGGCGTTGACCCGGGGGCCGGTCGGCCCGTACCAGGTGCAGGCGGCCATCGCCGCCGTCCACGACGAGGCCGAGCACCTGGACGCCACCGACTGGCCGCAGATCGTCGCCCTGTACGAACTGCTGGAGCAGCTCGCGCCGGGGCCGATGGTGACGCTCAACCGCGCGGTCGCCGTCGCCATGGTGTACGGCCCGCCGGCCGGGTTGCTCCTGCTGGCGGAGCTGGGCGCGGACAACCGGATGGCCCGCCACCACCGGTTCCTGGCGACCCGCGCGCACCTGCGCGAGATGGCGGGTGAGCGGCACGCCGCCGAGGGCGACTACCGGGAAGCCGCCCGGCGTGCGACCAGCCTCCAGGAGCGGCGCCACCTCACCGCTCGTGCCGCCCGACTGCGATGACGGGTACGTCCGACTCGCCGCCCGGAACCGGCTCGGCGGGCGATTGCCGTTCGTCGCCGTCGCCGTCGCTGTCGTGGTTGCCGTCGCCGGTCGGGGCGGGAGTCGGTCCGCAGAGCAGGGTGGCGAGTCGGGCCCAGGTGTCGACCGTTGTCACCCGATCGGGAAGCGGTCCGTCCGGTGCCTGGCTGCCGGTTCCGCCCAGGAACAGGTAGCGGTGCTCGACACCGTCGAGGTGGGCCAGTACGTCGAGGCGGTCGTCGACGAAGTGGGTGATTTCGAGGCGCTGGCATACCGGGGCCTTGTCCCGACGCTCCCGGACGAAGTGCAGGTGGGCGGCGGGAATGCCGGTGCGCCCGAAGAAGTCGTGGTGGATCAGCCAGGCACGGGTGTTGGCGGCCACCTTCGGTCCGGCCTTGGAGACCAGGTGCACCCGCTCGGCGAAGGGATGGACGGCCAGCGCGGCGAGCGCGTCGAAGACTCCCGCCACCACGGGGGTCTCCAGGGGACGGTTGCCGAAGAACGACCGTACGGGACCGGTCGAACTCTGTCCGCTTCGACGCTTGATGACCGTTTCTCGGGAACATGTGGTTTGTTCGCATAAGCCCTACCTGCCCGGATGATCGCCGTACTGTGGCTTTTAGTGGTTGCAGCGTCTGTAGCCGCCGCGCCCCAGGTGGTGCGGCCGTGTCTCGTACGGAAGGCGGGGAGCTTTATGTCCGGTTCTAACGGGAGTCAGGAGAATCCCGATCGGTTGGCGGCACGGCCGTCGCAGCGACGATGGCTGCTGGCCAGTGGTCTGTTGGCCGGGGGCGTGGTGGCAGGGGCGGCGGGCCTGACCGCGCTCGTTCCGATGGCCGGTGACGGGGGGTCGACCGGCCCGCGCCTGGAGCACCGCTCCTCGACGGTGGTCGCGGAGCGTGCTCCCGCCGAGCCGGACCCGGCCAGCGCGGCGGACGCACGTCGCGAGGTGAAGTCGGTCCCGTGCGACCCCGCGGCCCTCGTCGCCGCGATCAACCAGGCCAACGCCGAGGGCGGAGGCAACCTCAAGCTCGCTCCGGCGTGCGCCTACGTCCTCCTCGCGTCAGCCGACGGCGGGGCCGAGAACGCCAACGACAGGTCCGGCCTCCCGGTGATCTACCAACCGATCAGCATCGCCGGTGAGGGCGCGAGCATCGTCCGGGACGCGACGGCCGAGGAGTTCCGGTTCTTCACCGTCCGCAACGGTGGCGAGCTGAAGCTGACCGACCTCACCCTCTCGAACGGACGCGCCGCCAACGGTGGCAGCGTCTCGATCGACCACGGCGGCACCGCGGTGATCGAACGCACCACGGTCACCGAGAGCGCCGCCGTTGCCCCGGAGGGAGGGGGCGGCGGGATCTTCAACGACGGCCACCTCACCCTCGTCGGCGGCAAGTTCGTCGACAACAGCGCCGCCGGCTGGGCGGGCCGGGGCGGCGGCCTGCTCAACGGCGGCGTACTCACCGTGAAGGGCACCGAGTTCACCAACAACCGGGCCGGCGGGTTCGGCGGTGGCTTCGCCAACTACCAGGGTGCGGCCGACATCAGCGAGAGCACCCTGGTCCACAACACGGCCGGGGAGGGCGGCGGGATCGCGAGCGTCAACGCCCGGACGAAGGTCTGGGAAACCAAGATCACCTCGAACACCGCCCGGACCGGCGGCGGGGTCGTCAACAAGGACGCCACCATCACCCTGCGGAACATGACGATCAGCCACAACAGCTCGGAGGTCGCCGGTGGCGGCGTCTCCAGCTCCCAGGGTCTGCTCACCGTCGACGACAGCACCGTCGTGGAGAACACCACCGACGGCGACGGCGGCGGCATCTTCGCCGACAGGTCGAACGTGCTCGTCCGGCACAGCGAGAGCAGCCGCAACACCGCGGCCGGCCCGGAGTCGAAGGGGGGCGGCATCTCGGTGGTCGGGGGTCAGGTGTCGCTGTTCGGGAGCAAGGTGACCGGGAACGGCGCGGCCCAGCAGCCGGGCGGTCTGGCCGCGAAGGACGTCGTGGTCAAGCTCGACGACAAGACCGTGGTCACCGGCAACCGGCCCTGCGTGGCGGGCCCGGAAGCAAACGGCACCTGCCTCGACTGACCGCCGCGAACCGGGTGCGTCCCGGCCGACGGCGGAACCCGCCAGGCAGGTCGCGGGGGCGCACCCGGCGATCCCGGAGACGATCCTCGGATCGGTCCCACCGGGAGAGCCGGGTGCGCCCCGCCGGCTATTCCCCGGCCGGGAAGGTGTAGCTCGACGGCGGGTTGGCCTGCTGCGCGGGGGTGCCGTACACGACGGCGACCTCGTCGTGGGCGTGCAGGACGATGGCCGCCGGGTCACCGCTGACCGGCTTGCCGTTGACGTACGCCTGGAGCACCTTGCCGTCGCCCGCGTGGAGCCCACCGATCTGGTCGGCCGATATCGACACCTGCCACTCGGTGAACACCTGGCCCAGGCTGAAGTCGGCCTGCACCGGCGACTCGATGTGCAGGACGCCGGTGGTGTCGTGGGTGTGCAACGGGCTGATCTGACCGGCGGACTCGTCGATGCCCAGCTCCGCCGGCACCACCACCGGTTGACCGTCGACGATGACGTCGAGGTGGGCGTGGATGTGCTCGACCGTACCCTCCGTGCCCAGCATGGGCAGCCCGGCGGCGCGTACCCGGGCGGAGGTGTCGGCCGGTGCGGACCACGGCGGCGGGTCCGTCCGCCCCGGGGCGGCGGTGGTGGGTGGCGGGGTCGGGATCGCCTGGGCGGCCGGCGCCCTGTCCGGTCGATCCAGCGCGACCACCAGGCCGACGACCACCAGAACCACCGCGGCCAGGCCGATCGCGATGCCGGTGATCATCCGCCGCTGCCGCCGCTCCTGCTGCCGGGCACGCTCCGTCGCCTTACGGGCCGCGGCCGCGCGTTCCTTCCGGCTCTCACTCGCCATGCTGGCAATCCCTCGCGTGTGTTTCCTGGGGACAAACACCCGGTTGGGTGTTTCGCCACGGACCCACCGGTGGTCGGTGGCGTGGCCTGATCTACGATGCGCGGCGCGGGTGGGAAAACCCGGAGAGCTTCCTGGAGGTTCGTTGAGGGTCGTCCCGGCGCGGTTCAGGTGGTGGATCGCGGGCGGGTGACCTCGTCCGGATCACGGTCCGGTCGCAGCCCACGCCAGGAGGCGTGGCGGAGCCGCCCGTCCGGGGTGACGGTCCGGTAGACCACCTCGCCGACCAGGGTCGGCTCGACCCAGTGGGCGTTCTTCGCCTCGGCCGCCGGCACCGGCGCGGCGAACGGGGCCCGGTCGCGTTCCAGCCGTCGCAGGCGTTCGCCGAGGTCGTCGAGCATGGCGCCGGTGAAACCGGTACCGACACCGCCGACGAAGACCAGCCCGGCCGGTTCGTTGATCCCGAGCAGCAGCGACCCGACCGTCCCGGACCGCCGGCCGGAACCGGGTTTGTAGCCGGCGACCACCACCTCGGTGGTCTGGATCAGCGCGGTCTTGCGCCACGCCGGTGACCGTCGGCCGGGCTGGTACCCGGACTCCATCCGCTTCGAGACGACCCCTTCGAGTCCCCGCTCGCGGGCGGCCGTCATCACCGAATCCGGGTCCAGGTCGAAGACCGGGGGAACCGCCACCTGCTGCTCCCGCAGCCCGAGTTCCTCCAGCGCGGCCCGGCGCTGCGACCACGGCCGGTCGACCAGCCGGGTCCGACCGAGCCGCAGCAGGTCGAAGACCAGGTACCGCACCGGGGCGGAGGCGATCAGGGCCGCGCTCGGTGCCTGCACGTGCATTCGGCGCTGCAACGCGGAGAAGCTCGGCGCACCCCGCCGGTCCAGGGTCACCAACTCGCCGTCCAGCACGCCGGTTCGGCCGCCGAGCAGCGACGGCAGGATCGCGATCTCCGGGTACGCCGAGGTGATGTCCCGGTCGTTGCGGGAGTACAGGCGCAGTCGTCCACCGCGTTCGGCGTACGCGACCGCGCGTACCCCGTCCCACTTGAACTCGTACGCCCAGCCGGCCTCGGCCGGCAGTTCACCGGCGGTGGCCAGCATCGGCCGGATCAGTGCCGACTGCCCCGTCGCGTCCATTTTCCGAGCATGGTCGAAAGCGCGCCTGGTCGGGGCGGGTTTTGCGGCATCCGAGTGCCTCCCCGGCTCCGGGGTCGGGTGAACGACGCGGGACCGGTGACCGCCGTCAGGTCGGCAGCCACCGGTCCCGGTGTTCGTCGGTCCGTCGGCGTGCGCAGCGACGCCGACCGCAGACTCAGTGAATCATCACCGGTGCCGCCGCGCGGTCACCGCCGTCGCTCTCGTCGTCGAGCAGGTGCGACACCTCACGCTTGCGGGGCAGGAACGCGATCGGGATGAAGGTCAGCAGGACCAGCACGAAACCGACCCAGAACGTCGTGGCGAACGAGTCCGCCACGAACTCCAGGCCGCGCGCGATGACCGACGGCTCGACCGGAAACTGGCTGCCGTGCTGGCTGGCGATCGCCGCGCCGGCCTCGGTGACCGGCTCACCGGTACGCGGGTCGGTCAGCCCCGGAATCTGGTCCGACCCGTTGAGCTGGCTGGTGAGGATCACCGACATGATCGCGGCACCGATCGAGCTGCCGATCTGCTGGAGGATGTTCACCAGCGTGGAACCGCGCGCCACCTCGTGGTTGGTCAGCGTCCGCAACGCCGAGGTCATGATCGGCATCATCGTGCCGCCCATGCCGAGACCCATCACGAACAGCGAACCGCAGAGCAGCCAGTACGAGGTGTCCGTGCCGACCTGGGTGAACGCGAAGAACCCGGCGGCGATGAGGGCCATCGCGAACGGCACGGTGCGGCCGATCGGGATCTTGTCGGCCAGCATGCCGGCGATCGGCATCGTGAGCATCGCTCCGATGCCCTGGGGTGCCATCAGCAGACCGGCGTTCAGGGTGGACTCGCCGCCGACCTGGAGGAAGTAACTCGGGAACAGCAGCCCGGCGCCCATGAACGCGATGATGAACACGAACAGCGAGATCGACGCGACGGTCAGGTTGCGGTTGCGGAACAGCCGCAGGTCGAGCAGCGGGTGCTGCGGCTTGAACGAGTACAGGACGAAGCCGACCAGCAGCAGGGCGCCGACCAGCATCGTGGACCAGACCTTGGTGGCGGTGATCGTGCCGGTCTCCGGCAGCGACGAGACGCCGTAGAGGAACAGGGCGAGGCCCGGCGACAGCATCAGCATGCCGACGAAGTCGAACGACTCGGACGGTTCCGCGCTGTCCTTGGGGAGCGCGACGAGGGCGTACACGAGTGCGATCGCGCCGATCGGGACGTTGATCAGGAAGATCCAGTGCCAGCTCGCCGCGTCGATCAGCCAGCCGCCCAGGATCGGTCCGCCGATCGGGCCGAGCAGCATCGGGATGCCGAGGACCGCCATCAGCCGGCCGATCCGCGCCGGACCGGCCGCCCGAGTCATGATCGTCATACCGAGTGGCATGAGCATGCCACCGCCCAGGCCCTGCAACACCCGGTAGGCGATGAGTTGACCGATCGAGTCGGCGGTCGCGCAGAGCGCCGAACCGAGCGTGAACAGCAGTAGGGCGAGCATGTACAGCCGCTTGGTGCCGAACCGGTCGGCAGCCCAGCCGCTGAGCGGGATCACCGTGGCCAGGGCCAGGGTGTAACCCGTCATCGTCCAGGCGACCTCGGCGTACGTGGCGTCGAACTCGGTCTGGAAGGTCGGCAGTGCGACGCTGACGACGGTAATGTCGAGGATCGACATGATCGCGCCGAGTACGACCACTCCGGCGATTTTCAGGACGGCGGCGTCGAGTTTCGCGGGCGCCGCGACGGCTTGATTGGTCACGTAACTCTCCAGGTCCAGTTGGCCGGTGGGGAGATGCCGACGCAGTGCACGTCAAACTGCGTAGGTCGCGCGGAAGCCGACGGCCATGCAGCCCTGCGGACGCCAGATCCCAGATCCAGCATCACAGGGTCACCCGCGTGTACGGCCATCCCTCCGCGCAGACGTGTGCTAGCTCACCATGTCCTCTGTGTACGGTGTGGCCTCGGGGTCGGGCGGGCTGTCCCGCGTACCGCCGACCGGGCCGACCGAGGCGCCGCCGCCGGTCGCCGTGACCGGTGCCGGCTCAGGGCTTCCGGGCCACCGCGCCGTACGCGTCGATGTGTTCGGCGGAGGAGTCGTCCGGGCGCCATCGTGTGATCGCTACCAGGCCGGGCTGGACCACCTCCAGGCCCTCGAAGCACCCGGCGAGGTCGTCGGGACTACGCAGGATGTAGGGGACACCGCCGCTCTCCGCCAGCCTGCCGGCGCCCTCGACCACGGCCGCGCTGGTGTCGGTCCCGTCCCACAACACCAGGTGGCTGCCGGGCGCGGTGGCCGCCATCGTCCGTCGCACGATCGACCGCACCACCTCCAGGTCGGGCTCGTAGCCCAGGACGCCCATGAACATCACCGCGACCGGTTTCCCGAAGTCGAGCGTTTCCGCCGCCCCGGCGAGAACCTTCCCCGGATCGTGGTAGTCGGCGTGCACGTACGTGGTCAGCCCCTCGGACGTGGAGCCGGAGAGCAGGGTGTGGGCGTGTACCAGCACCATCGGATCGATGTCGACGTAGACGATCCGGGACTCGGGCGAGACCTGCTGGGCGACCTCGTGGGTGTTCTGCATCGTGGGCAGGCCGGTCCCGATGTCGAGGAACTGTCGGATGCCCGCCTCGGCGGCCAGGAACCGCACCGCGCGGATGAGGAACCGACGGGACTGCCGTGCCATGACGACGACCTCCGGGTAGACCTCGGCCACGGCGTCCCCGGCGGCACGGTCGGCGGCGAAGTTGTCCCGGCCGCCCATCCAGTGGTTCCAGATCCGCGCGGCGTGCGGCACCTCGGAACGCAGCGTCGCGGCAAGCTCGGCATCCGGTTGCGTCATGGTCGGCCTCCTGGCTCAGTGGCGGTCCTGCGCGGCAGGTCAACGAAGGTGGAGCAGGGTGTGGAGCGCGTTTGCGAGTACGTTGTCCAGCAACCGTTCGTCGAGCGGCTCCAGCATCGCCGACGTGTGTACGACGCCCAATGAGCCCGTACAGCCACAGCAGTGGCCTCGGGTGACCGTCAGGAGCCGCCATCGTCCGGTGGCGGCGGGGCGTCGAGGGTGTGTACGGCACCGACCATCGCGTCCGCGATCAGGTCGGCGGCGGCCTCGGACAGCCCCGAGGCCACGGCGTGGCGCCGGGACACCTCGCGCAGTCGGGCCGACTGGGCCGCCGTCATGACGATCCTGCCGGCCACCGCCGGGGCCTCGGCGGCGACCAGCTCGGCGCCGGACGGGCCGTGCCGGCGCGTCCGCCACTGCCGCCAGCGCGATTTCGCGACACCGACACCGAACCCCATCACCTCGGCGACGGACACCGCGATGACCTCGAGGACGATCGCGTTCACCAGGGCCGCTTCGATCCCGAAGACGATCGCCCCGCCGGGCGCCCGGCCCGCCGCCACACCGGCCCGCCAGGTTGTCGCCACCTCGTCGAAGACGCTCGACTCCTCCGGGGCGAGGGCCCTGGTCACCTCACGGGCCAACCGGACCGTGAACTCCGAAGCGTCGACCGTCTCCGGCCCCGTCGACTCGATCGTCAACACCCGCCCCTCCGACGCCGGCGCCGGCAACGACGAGTTGGTGCGCTGGTGACGCCGGCGTTGGTGGTCGCGCACGAGCACGCGACGACTCACTCTATCGCCGGTAGCCAATGCCGCGCGGTCCCGCGCGACGACCGCCCGCCGGTACCACCATCGCCGGTCGGGTCACCGAAGGTCGCCCCGGTCGGGGCATCCGAAGGCCGTCGACCCCCGATCGGTTCACGGGTGCGGGTCGGTCGTCCGTACCCGTCGGAGGAATCCGGCGACCAGGTCTGCGCAGCGGTCGGGATCGTCCACGAACGGCCAGTGTCCGCTGTGGTCGAGGACCACCACCTCCGCGTCCGGGAACGTCTCGCGCTGCTGCCGGGCCAGCGTCTTCGGCAGGTACGGGTCGTGTGCGCCCCACAGCACCAACGCCGGTCGGTTCAACGGCCGCAGTGCGGCGGACATCCGCCTGCTCGGGGTGCCGATGTCGATCGCCGAACGGTAGAGCCGCAGTACCGCCGCTCGGGTTCCCCGGTCGAAGTCGTCGTACATCTGGTCGGTGAAGGCGCGGGGCAGCGGGCGCGGGTTGCCCTCCCTGAGCAGGGTGCGGAACGCGGGCCCGGTCGTGCTCGCCATGAACAGTTCACCGAGTCCGGGGGTCTGCCAGATCCGGGCCAGCCGGTGCCAGCGGTAGTCGACCAGCAGCCCGGTGTCGGCGAGTACGACGCTCGCGAACCGGGCCGGGTCGGTTGCCGCCCAGGCCAGGCCCCACAGCCCGCCGAAGTCGTGGAGGACGAGGTGGGCCCGTTCGATGCCGAGGCGGTCGAGGGCGGCGGCGACGAAGGCGGCGTGGTTGTCGATGTCCTGCCGGAAGTCCGACGGCTTGTCGGCCCGGCCGAAACCGGGTGCGTCCCAGGCGACGGCCCGGGTGAAGTCGCCCACCCGGTCGAGGAGCCCGAGCCAGTCGGCGCCCGAACCGGGATTGCCGTGGAGGAAGACCACGGCCTCCCGATCGTCGCCCGGCCCGACCTCGCGCACCGGCGTGCCGATACCGTTGACCGTCATCCGCCAGGTGCGCAATTCGACCCGACTGCTCATCGGACACCTCTCTGGCCCGGCCCGACGGCGGTCGCTGGTACCGCCAGGGGTGGTCGCGTGGCGGGAATGTAGCACCTGCCGCGGCCGTACCGGCGTCTCGCAGGACATTCCGTAGATCGACCATCTTCAGTGCATTGCCCTCGTTGTGTCGCATTGCGCCGACCGACCGCTGTCGCGCCACGTCCCCGGTGTCGGGGGCCGGGTCCGGCCGGGGTTGGTTCGTCGCATGGTCGCGCGTCGATGCGCGCTCGAATTCGCCGACGCGTCGCGCGCGTATTCCGAGGCTTTTCGGATGCCGCAGCATAGAGCAGTTCCCGGGGGTGGACCTCATCAGATGAAGCCAAGTCGATATGAGGACGATTACCTGTACGAATATGTGTCCCCATAAATATCATTGGCCCATCCACCCTCACCGTCTCCATTGGAGGAAACGATGTCCATATGGCGTAGAACCGTACTCGTCGTCGCCGCCTGCATGGCCGCACTCCTGCCTGCCGGTGCGGCCCAGGCCGCCGTCGGCTCCTACACCGCCAGCCCGAGCGGGGGCACGGTGTACCGGACCAACACCGTCTACGTCAGCTCGTACGCGAGCAGTCCGGGAATTCTCCCCGTGGGCTCGACGATCACCGGGGTGACGTGGCAGTTCACGCTCTCGGACTACCCGTCGAACCTCACCCGGCGGCTGTGCAACAACCAGCGGTGCGAAACCCTCTGGACCTTCGGCGGGAACTCCGGCACGTCGACCTATTTCAATGGCGACCCGGCCGTCAACAGTTGGCGTTACGAATTCGTCCTGGTGTTCGGCACCGGCTCGCGTGTGATCAACCCACCGGTGTACGCCTACACACACAGCGTCGGTGTCTCCTACCAGTACTGACCGGACGCGGCCCGGCCGCCGGCGCGACCACGATCGGACTCGCCGGGTCACCGCTGCCGCAGTCGGCACGGGCCCGGCGAGCGCCGGTCGTCGTGGTCCGCGTCGGCCAATCAGGCCGGCCTCCGGTAGGACCCGCCTCCTACCGGAGAAGGAGCACCTCGTCCCGGGCCGGGCTTACAGTTCGATTGTGCTGGTGGGATGGATCGGCCAACTGTTCGACCGGAGGATGTTGCCGGTCCGGGTGCTCATCGTCCTCGCGTGCGTACTGGGATACCTGGCACAGGTGCGCGACCCGTCCGTACCGTTGCGCCCGGCCGACTGGGTCCTGGCGAGTACGGCGGTGGTCGTCAGCGCCGGGGGAAGCCGGTGGCCCCTGGCCACGGTGCTGGTCCAGTCGGCGTTGCTGGGGACGGCCGGCCTGGTCGGCGCCACCATGCTGGTCCCGATCAAGCTCGCGGCGAGTCTCGCGGTCTTCGAACTGGCGTTGTACCGCACCGGGTGGGCGTTGCTCGTCGGCTGGGGAGCGTTGGCCGCCGTCTACGCCACCCGGGTGCTGAACAGCATGCCGGCGGATCTGGTACCGGTGCTGTACCGGGTCACCGTGCTGATCGGTCTTCCGCTGCTGCTCGGCGCGTACCTGCGGTCGGTGCGTCAGGAGGCCCGTCAGGCGCAGCGGCGGGTCGCGGAGGAGCAGCGGCGTCGGCTGTCGGAACTGGCCCTGGTCCGGGCCACCGAACGCGGTGCCATCGCCCGCGAACTGCACGACATGGTCGCCCAGCACGTCGCGTCGATGGTGTTGCGGGTGGGGGTGGCCCGACATGTTCTGCCGGCGACCGACCCGAGGGTGGGTGAGTTGCTCGACGACATCCACGCCGGAGGGGTCGCCACGCTGGCCGACCTGCGCCGGCTGGTGGCGTTGCTGCGTGACCGGTCCGTCGGGCTCGATCCCGAACAGCACCTGGCGGACCCGGCCAACCTGCCGGCGGCTCTGGCCGAGGCGGTCGAGCGGGGCCGAGGGATCGGGTTGAGGGTGGACAGTTGCGTCGCTCCACAGGTCGGTGACCTGGACGCGGTACGCGGCCTGGCGGTCCTGCGGCTGGCCCAGGAAGGGCTCACCAACGTTGCCAAGCACGCCGGCGCAGCCGCGCGGGTGTCGATGACCGTACGTCTGAGCGATGCGGGGGAGTTGTCGATGGAGATCCGTGACGATGGCGGCGACGGTCGGCGTGAGGCCGCTTCGTACGGACTCGGTCAGGGGCTGATCGGTCTGCGTGAGCGGGTGCACCTTCTCGGCGGTCGCCTCGACGCCGGTCCCGTGGACGGCGGCTGGCGGCTGGCCGCCGTACTGCCCGCGCGGGCCGAACTCGCGGACGTGCCGTCGTGATCCGGGTCGTGCTCGTCGACGACCAACACCTGGTGCGGGCGGGGCTGCGGATGTTGTGTGAGGCGGCACCCGACGTGGAGGTGGTCGGCGAAGCCGAGAACGGGGCCGCGGCGGTGCGGATCGCGCACCAGGTGCTGCCCGACGTGGTGTTGATGGACCTCAGCATGCCCGGCGTGAACGGCATCTCGGCCACCGAGCGCATCCTGTCGGATCGGCCGTCGGCCCGGATCGTGGTGCTGACGACGTTCGACGACGACGATCACCTCTACCCCGCGCTGCGGGCGGGCGCCTGCGGCTTCCTGGTCAAGGACGCGGCTCCGGCGGAGTTGCTCGACGGCATTCGCCAGGCCGCCGCCGGTGAGAATCCGTTCAGCACGGGCGTGTTGCGGCGTCTGGTCGCCGCCGCCGTCGCCACGCACACCGCCGGACCTCCGCCGGAGCCCGCGCCCGGGTTCACCTTCACGACCCGGGAACGGGAGGTCCTCGCGCTCGTGGGCGCAGGCCTGTCCAACGGTGAGATCGCCGTGCGCCTGCGCCTCGGAGTGACCACGGTCAAGACCCACATCGCCAGTCTGATGGCCAAGACCGGCACCTCGAACCGGGTCCGTCTGGCGGTGCTGGCGGTCCGGTCCGGGATCGAACCCGGCTGAACCCGTACGGCTCGGCGCCGCGCCGACTCCGGCGCCGAGCCCATGCCGGAGGCCGACCCGGTCGGGATCGGCTAGAGCCTGACGTACCCGTCGAAGGTCTTGCCGGGGTACCACGGTGTGCCGTCCAACTGCGCGAACCGGTCCCCGAACACGGTCTCCAGGTGGGACACCATCGCCCTGCGTTGCGTCTCGGTCGGCAGCGGACCGCGCAGGACCCCCATGTTCTCGTCGAGGTGCCGGGGGTCCCCGGTGCACTGGAGCACGACCGTGACGTTCGGGTCGGCCAGGACGTACTTCAGGAAGAACTGGGCCCAGGTGGTGGCACCGAACTCGCCGGCCCAACCCGGCACCCGGTGACCCTCGACGAGCTTGTGCAGGCGCCCCTTCTCCATCGACATGTTGACGATGACGCCGATGCCACGCTCGGCGGCGAGGGGCAGGATCCGCTCCGCCGCGTGCCGGGTGGCGATGGAGTATCGGACCTGGACGAAGTCGATGTCGAAGGTGCGCATCAGGACTTCGATCGCCGGGTAGTACTGGGTCGCGTGGTGGCTGACGCCGACGTACCGGATCTTCCCCTCGTCCCGCCACTGCCGCAGGACGGGCACGGCGGCCTCGGCGTTGACCAGGTTGTGCACCTGCAACAGGTCGATCTTCTCGCGCCACAACCGGGTCTTCGACGTCTCGAACTGGCTCACCATGTGGCTGCGGTCGCTGAGGTACTCGCCGGTGGACCAGCTCTTGTTGGTCAGGAACATCTCGTTGGTGATACCGAGTTCGGTGGCGAAGTCACCGACCGACAGTTCGGAGCCGCCGTACAGCGGCGAGGTGTCGACCACCCGTCCGCCCTGCTCCCAGTACCGCTTCATCACCTCCCGGAGGTGACCGCGCCGGGCGCCGGGCAACTTGTCGAACGTCATGAAGGTGCCCAGACCGATCGCGGGGAGCCGTTGACCGCTGCGTCCGACGGTACGGGTGATCACGCCGCCCCCGCCGAGCGGACGGTCGACGGTACGGGATCCGGGGGCCGGCGATCCGTCGGAGCCGCGATTGCCGAACAGGGCGCCCGCTCCGACCGCTCCGGCGCCCGCCAACACGCTGCGCCTGGTCGGGTGGCCGTACGCTTCCTCCATGTGCCGGCCGCTCGGACGCGGGGCCGGTGGGGCGCTGGCGAATGCCATCGTGTCTCCTCAGGTGTGATGGGCCGGCTCGGTCGCGCTGGACCGACCGCTCGTGCGCTACGCCCACCACGGTCGCGTGGACGTCGCACGGGCACCTCCTGCTCGCGGGCACCACGTCCGGCCGGCCGGACGGCCGGTCGGAGGAAGGCGCCGACGACATGTCGCCACCCGGTCGGCCCGCGACCGGACCGTCCCGGAATAGGATGGATCGTCGGCCGTTCCCGAGCTGAGAGCCGCTTCCGTGAACCAGGTCCCCGCTGACCCGACAGTTCTCCATCCGATTCCCGAGCAGCCGCGCGTGGTGTTGCTGAAGCCGCTGGTGTCCTCCGAACTGATCGAGGTGGGGGAGTACACCTACTACGACGACCCCGACGAGCCGACCGCTTTCGCGACCCGCAACGTGCTGTACCACTACGGTCCGGAGCGGCTGGTCATCGGTAAGTTCTGCGCGCTGGGGACCGGGGTGCGGTTCGTCATGAACGGCGCCAACCATCGCATGGACGGCCCCTCCACCTTTCCGTTTCCCATCATGGGCGGATCCTGGGCCGCGCACTTCGACCTGCTCACCGGCCTGCCCGCACGCGGTGACACGATCGTCGGAAACGATGTCTGGTTGGGATACCACGCGATGGTGATGCCCGGCGTACGCATCGGGCACGGCGCGGTCGTCGCCTCCGGCGCCGTTGTCGTCGACGACGTCCCCGACTACGGCATCGTCGGCGGCAACCCGGCCAGACTGCTGCGCCGCCGCTACGACAGCGACGACATCGCCC
Source organism: Micromonospora sp. NPDC049529 (assembly GCF_055586685.1). Lineage (NCBI taxonomy): Bacteria > Bacillati > Actinomycetota > Actinomycetes > Micromonosporales > Micromonosporaceae > Micromonospora > Micromonospora sp. NPDC049529. The sequence goes on along the minus strand of NZ_JBVJHT010000012.1, from coordinate 227,353 downwards.
GCCTCCTCGAAGTTGCCTGGTGGGACTGGCCCGCCGAGCACATCACCGCACACCTGCGAGTGATCATGTCGGGCACCGTCGACGAGCTCGTCCGACTCGCACCGGATGCCTGACCCACCCCGGCCCGGGTTCCGGGACGGCCGGCTCCGGACGGACCGGTCGAGGGGCCCCGGCGTACTCGTACCGGAAACGGAGCGGGTGGTGGGTCGGCCCGGAGCCGACCCACCACCCGTCACCGGACGGCGCTGCTCAGAGCTTCGCGCAGTCGCCGCTCTTCGAGCCGTTCACCTTGTTCGGCGCGCCGAAGTCCTTCACCGGCGCGCTGTTGCCCGAGCAGCTCAGCGCACCGTTGAACCGGTTGCCCACCAGCACCGGACCGTACGCACCGGCGAGCCGGCTGTACCGTTCGTTCGCCGAGACCTGGGTGTTGCCGGAAAGCGCGAGCGCCCCGTTGAACGTGCTGCCGGCGACGGTCAGGTCACGGGTGGTGCCGGTGATCTGGGCCGCGCCGTTCAGGCTCGAACCGAACATCTGCACCGCCGCCGCCCCGGCGGACACCAGGTTCCCGTTGATCGAGCTGTCCCGCACCACCAGCGAGGCGCCGGCACGTACGGTCACCGACCCGTTCACCTGCGCGTTGGTCAGGCAGGTCACGCCCTGCTCGACGACCACCCGCGACTGGCGGCCGGTCAGCGTCGCGGTGCAGGTCGGCGAGGAGCCCGGCAGCACGGTGGCCCGGTAGCTCTCGGCCGCGCCGACGTTGCCGGCCGGGTCGATCGCCCGGTGCTCGACCAGGTGCGTGCCGAAGCCCGGGACGAACCCGCCGCTGGGGTGGTCGTCCGGCAACGTCTGCTCGAACGTGGCCCGGGACAGCCCGCCCGTGCCGAGGTTGCCGTACGTCAGCGCCTTCACGTTCGTCCCGGAGTGCCGGAACTGGAACGGGGAGGCGGGCATCGGCTGCTCGGGGAAGCCGAAGTAGTTGAACCAGCCGTCGTTGTCCAGGCGGAGCTGGCCGACGACGTACCGCTGCTCGGCGTATCCGGTCTGGTCGTCGCGCGGGTCCAGCCACATGTCCCAGCCGTCGAAGTAGACCGGGTGTTCCAGGTTGCCGGGCAGCGTGGTCAACGGTGCCGACAGGGTGCGCGGCGCGGTCGGCAGAGCGTGGTCGACCGTCCACTCCGCCCGGTCAGACACCCCCGGTGCGGCCGGGTCGGTGACCGTGGCGACCAGCCTGTGGGTGCCGGCCGACAGGTTCAGCGCGCCGAGGTCCAGGGTCCGGCCGTTGTGCGGGTTCGGCACCGCCTTCCCGTCGAGCGACCAGGCCACGTCGAGGATCCGGTCGGTCGGGTGGTTCGTCTCCACGAACACGATCTCGTCACCGGCGACCGGTTGGGTGGCGATCGTCGCGGAGGTGATCTCGGCGGCGGGCGCCGACGGGGTCACGGTCGTGTCGCCGACCACCCACTGCCGGGTCTGGACGAACCGGGGACCGTTGTAGCCGGAGTCCGAGGCGGTGTTGTTGGTCGACGGGTTGCGTACCCAGTCGGTGCCGTCGGGTCCCACCGGGTCGCGTACCTCGACGTGCACGACCGTGCCCGCGGGCAGGTTCAGCGAGCCCAGGTCGAGGCTGCGGCTGTTGTGCGTGTCGAGCACGGTGCCGTCCGGCCCGCCGACCCGCCAGGTGACCTTCAGCTCGTGGTAGCGCGGCTGGCCGGTCTCGACCCAGAGCACCCCGTCGCGGGGTACGGTCCCGAGCGGCGTCTGCCGCAGGTTCATCTGGCCGGCGTTGCGCATGCCGGTGATCCGGGCGACCATGTTCTCCCGGCCGATCTGGTCCAGGTCGAACCCGATCCAGCGCATCATCGAGTGCTCGCTCGGGCGGCGCTGGCCGCACGGGTACGACCCGCCGCCCTCGTGCAGCCCGATCGTGCCGCCGGAGAGGCTCTCCTCGCCGAGCCAGCGGAACCACTTGTGCTGGTCGGCGGTCATCTTCTGCTCGTCGGTGTAGACGGTGTGGTGGAAGCTGCCCGGCTCGTTGCCGGTGTAGCAGTCGCGGACCACGTCACGGGAGCTGTACGGGTACTCGTCGGCCAGGGTGCCGAGCGAGTGGCCCAGTTCGTGCAGGGAGATCAGCGGGCCCTGCGGCGAGCCGCCGGAGGTGGTGGCGTTCGTGCCGCCGATGCCGCCGTAGGTGAACGTGTTGAAGATCGCCAGCGACTGCACGTTCTGCGACGTACGCGGGATGCCGAGCACCGGGGCCACGTACGTGTCCATGATGCGGTTGTACGCCTGGTTGCCGGTCTCGCACGGGTTCACCCCCGGCGGGTAGTAGGCGGCGTAGCTCTGGCAGTTGACCGGCGCGCCGCCGTACACGGTGCCCCGCGCCAGCGGGTCCCGACAACCGTCCTGGTAGATCATCCGCAGGGCGGTGTTCTTCGTGTCGATCGGTCCCTCGCGCTCGCCGGTGTCCCGGATCGTGCCGTCGGGGCTGCGGACCCGCCCGTCCGGGTCGCAGCGGACGCCGTGGTCGATCGAGGCGAGTTCGACGGCGTAGACGTTGATGTAGTCGCGGTAGGTCCGGAACGGCTCGGTGGCCCACATGACCGCGAGGTTGCGGTCGACGTCGCCGAAGAAGAGGCTCTGCTGGTCCGCCTGGTAGCCGTCACCCAGGATGATCAGGTTGAGTCGTTCGGTGGTCGGGCCGGTGACCTGGATCGGATGGACCTTCGGTGCCGGCAGCGGGGCCGCCTCCTGGCCCAGCGCCGCCGGGACGGGCCCGGCGACCAGCAGACCGGCTGCCAGACTCACCACCGCGAGAGTTGTTCTCCACCGTCTCACAAGCTTCACCTCACCTCTCAGGTGCCGGTACGACGTCCGGCACTCGACCACGCCTCGCGCGGAACCTGGGTGTTGCGACCCGGGAAGGGTGCTGGGCAGCCGACCGAACCACGCCGTGGCCCGACGCACCGACCTCCGCTGCGATTCCCCGACATCGATCCAAGGTCGACCGACGCTATCCGTCGGCCTCGATCGGCGACACCGGACAGCTGACGGAAGTTCGGCGGACATGATCCGTCCAACGTCGCAACCGGGCCGGTCACCGTACCGGTGTCGGGTCGCGACTAGCGTGGGAGCCATGCCGGAACGGACGATCCTGGTCGTGGGCTACGACGGGGCGGAGCTGATCGACATCGCCTGCGTCACCTCCAGTCTGGACATCGCCAACCGCATCGGCGCGAACCCGCCGTACCGGGTGGTCCTCGCCTCGCCCGGCAGACGCGGCATCGCCTGTGACTCCGGGTTGCGGCTGGAGGCGGAGACGGCGCTGGAGCGGTTCACCGGACCGCTGGACACCCTGCTGGTCTCCGGCGGGCTCGGCCACGAACGGGCCGCCGCCGACCCGCGCCTGGTCGGCCACGTCCGACGACTGGCCACGCTGGCCCGTCGCGTCGCCTCGGTCTGCACCGGGTCCACCGTGCTGGCGGCGGCCGGTCTGCTCAGCGGCCGCCGCGCCACCACCCACTGGATGTACGCCGAGCGACTGGCGGAGCGTTATCCCGACGTGCTGGTCGATCCCGAGCCGATCTACGTCCGCGACGGCACCATCGCCACCTCCGGCGGCGTCACCAGCGCACTGGACCTGACCCTGGCCTTCATCGAGGAGGATCACGGGGTGGCGCTGGCGCACGGTGTCGCGCTGGGTACCGTCGCCTACCTGCAACGACCCGGTGACCAGTCGCAGCTGAGCATGTTCGTCGCCCGCCGCCCCACCGACGATCTCCTGGTCCGCCGGACCGGCGAGTACATCGTGAGCCATCTCGCCGACGATCTCGGCACCGGGACGCTGGCCCGGCTGGCCGGGGTGAGCGAGCGGCACCTGTCCCGGCTGTTCCGGACCCACGTCGGGCAGACACCGGCCCGGCACGTGCGTCGGGTACGGACGGAGGCCGCCGCGCAGTTGCTGGTGTCGACCGGGTTGCCGCTGGGCGCGGTGGCGCGACGGTGCGGCCTGGGCTCGACGGAGACCCTTCGGCAGGCGTTCCTCGACCGGTACGGTGTGCCACCGTCGCGCTACCGGATCGAGCACACGCCGGTCCGGTAGCGGCCCGGCGCCCGCGTTCGTCGTCAGCGGCGGCCGGGGCCAGGTTTCCGGAACCACCGCCCAGGAATCCGGACATGCCCGTGGCCGTGCCGGGTCGGTGGCCGGGGTTGTCGGCGAGGATCGGCGCCATGACTGGTGCGGCGTTGCCGAGGCGGGCGAGGGTTACCGATCGTTGGCCGACCGGGTTGGCGCTCGTGGTCGCCGTGGGTGCCGTCGCGGTGATCGCGCTGCCGGTGGGCGAGGCGGGAGTGTTCGGCCCGGCGGTCGCCACGATGGCGGGGATCTACCTGGTCGCGTACGCGATCGGTCGGCCGCGGACGGCGTGGCTGGCCTTCGTGGTGTTGAGTGCCCTGGTGTCGGTGCTGCACGTGCTGCACCGGACGGCGGTGCCGCAGCTCGATCCGGGCGTCGGGATGACCGTCGTGCTGCTGCCGCTGTGGCTGTGGGCGGTGGCGCGGCGCCGGTTCACCGAGGTCGGTACGTTCTCGGTGCAGACCGCCGGCATGGTCGGCTTCGGTGCGGTCACGCTGCTGTGTGCGGCGGCGCGGCCGGGCCTGGGTGGCCTGCTGGCCGGGGTCGGTTTCCTGGCGCACGGGGCCTGGGACGCGTACCACTTCGTGGTGGACCGGGTGGTGGACCGGCACTGGTCGGAGTTCTGCGGGGTGGTCGACCTGGTGGTCGGGGTGGCACTGGTCGTCGTCGCCACGGACCACATCGCCGGGTAGCGCCGCACCACCGCGTCGTGGTGTCCGCGCTGCCGATTGTCATACCTGTCACAACCGATAACATCGATCCATGGCACTTGAGATGCGTACGGTGTGCGAGCGGTGCGACGCTCCGCTGCCCGCTGACGGGCCGGCGATGATTTGCAGTTTCGAGTGCACATTCTGTCCGGCGTGCAGTGCGGAGCTCGGGGGGATCTGTCCCAACTGTACCGGCGAGCAGGTGCCCCGGCCGCGCCGGTTGACCCGAGCCGTCTGACCGCCCGTCCCGGCGACTGGGCGCCGCCGCGCGCGGGCCGACCGGCCGGTTCGCGCAGCATGTACCGCCTCCGGCGGAATGGTGTTCGGAGCATCATTCCGCCGGAGGTCTCGATACTGTCCCGGTCGCCCCGTCAACGCGGGCGACCGTCGCGATTACTCCGCGACGACGAACTGGGCGTCGCTGACCACGAACTGCGCGTCGCTGACCACGATCTTGGGCATATTCACCTCCATCCGTTGCGGGCAATATAAAGCATTTCTCGGTCCACTGGGAAGCGATGATTTTTGTCGAAAAACTGTGGTGAGGGTGAGCGGGGCCGTCGGCCGTATAGATATTGCGACCGCCACGGCACGACGCCTTTGCGGACGTTTTCGACTGTCACGGCCGACCGAGGAGTGAATATGGACAAAGGCTCGCCTATCCCGGAAAACTACGTCGCGCGGGGTCTGGAACTGTTCACCGGGTACGGCGACCGCGAGGCGCTGGTCGGCGGGGAGCGCCGGTTCACCTATGCCGAGCTCGGAGCCGCTGTCGTGGAGCTCGCCACCAAGCTTCGCCACCACGGGGTGCGTCCGGGCAGCGCCGTGCTGATGATGCTCGGCAACCCGCCCGAGGCGCCGATCGCGCAGCTGGCCCTGCACCTGCTCGGCTGCCGCACCATCTGGATCATGCCGGGCAATCCCCGGCGCCTGTTCGAGGAGTACGTGCGGCTGCTCGCCGAGTCGGACGTGCTGATCTACGACCACCGCAGCCACGCCGACAACGGCCGTGACCTGAGCGCCATCAACCCGCTGGTGCCGACGCTCTGCTTCGGAGCCGGCGGGGTCGGGCCGGACCTGCTCGCGCCGCTGCCGGCCGACGCCGCGCCGCTGGAGCGCGGCGACGTGGTCACCGAGCCGGAGTCGGTCTTCCAGACCAGCGGCACCACGGGTACGCCGAAGCTCGTACACCATCGCAACAGCTTCTTCGCCCAGGCCCAGGCGCTGGCTGTGGCCTACCGCGACTCGGGGCTGCCGACGCTGCGGCAGTACTCGATCTCGCCGTTCTGGGCGGTCAGCGGTCAGATGACCGCGTTCCTGGTGATCTTCGGGGGTGGGTTGGTGGTGCTCGGCGAGACCTGGGACCCCGAGCAGTTCCTGGACACCATCGAGCGCGAGAAGATCAACGGTACGTTCGTCTCGCCGGCCATGTTCTACCAACTGCTCGACCACCCGGCGACGGCGACGGCGGACACGTCCAGCCTGTTCATGTTCAACATCGGCGGCGCGGGGGCCACCCCGACCCGGCTGCGCGAGGGCATCGAGCGGTTCGGGCCGGTGTTGCGGATCATCTACGGGCTCAGCGAGTCCACGATGATCACCACCCAGCCGGGTCTGCGGGTCGACCCCGAGCACCCCGAGCGGGTCGGCTCGGTCGGCACCGCCTACGGCGACGTACGGATCCAGGTGCGCGCCGAGGACGCGAAGACCGTGCTGCCGGCCGGCGAGATCGGCGAGATCTGGATCCACAGCAACCTCAACATGGCCGGTTACTGGAACCAGCCGGAGCTCACCGCGCAGACCATGGTCGACGGCTGGGTCCGGACCCGCGACCTCGGCTACGCCGACGCCGACGGCTACCTCTACCTGGTCGACCGGATCCAGGACGTGATCATCACCGGCCTCGGCGCCCGTAAGATCCACTCCAGGCTGGTGGAGGACGTCATCGCCACCCACCCGCAGGTCCGTTCGGCGGCGGTCATCGGCGTGCCGGACGACAGGCTCGGGCAGGTGGTGCGCGCGTACGTCATCGCCGCCGACCGGGCCGCGGTCACCGCCGCGGAGATCAGCGAGCTGGTCGCCGAGAACCTGATCAGGGCCGCCGCACCCGAGACGGTGGAGTTCGTCGACGCGTTGCCGCTGACCCGGTCGGGCAAGGTGGACAAGAAGGCGCTGCGCAGCGCGTACCTGGCCGAGCACAGCCTGCCCGAGGGGATTCTTACTGATCAGGTCGCCGTGGCGGTGGGCCGGGACCGCGGATGAGGGCGAAGGTCCCGTACATCGCGCTGCTGGTCGCCGACACCCTGTCGTCGCTGGGCAGCCGGATCTCGCTGCTGGCCATCCCGTGGCTGGTCTTCGTCACCACCGGCAGCCCCACCAAGATGGGCATCGCCGCCGCCGCGGAGATGCTGCCCTACGTCGTGACCGGGGTGCTGGCCGCGCCGCTGGCCGACCGGATCGGGCTGCGCCGCACCATCATCATCGCCAACGTCGGCAGTACGTTCGCGATGGCGGCGATCGCGGCGTGGAGCGAGCTGAACTACGTCGTACTGCTCGTGCTGGTCGCGATCGCCGGCGGGCTGCGCGGGATCGGCGACCGCTCGAAGAACGTCATCAACCGGCCGATCGCCAAGGCCGCCGGCATCCCGATCGTCCGGATGACCGCGCTGTACGAGGGCTTCACCCGGGCGGCGGGCCTGGTCGGGGCGCCGCTCGGCGGCCTGCTGATCTACTGGCTCGGTGCGGCCGGGGCGATCTGGATCGACGCCGCCACGTTCGGGATCTGCGCCCTGTTGATGATCATCTGGGTGAAGCCGCCGCCCCCGGAGCCGCCCGCGCCGAACGCCGACGGCACACCGGCCACCCCGCCGGCCAAGGAGCCGTACTTCGTCGCGCTCCGGGGCGGGTTCGCGCACCTGGTCACCGACCGGCTGCTGTTCGCGCTGGTGCTGATGACCACCGTCACGAACCTGTTCACCCAGGCGGCGGCCGGGGTCTGGATCCCGCTCTGGGTCAACGAGGTGCTGAGGTCCCCGGCGGCGCTCGGCCTGGTGGCAGGCGCGTTCGCGGCCGGTGCGACCCTGGGCAGCATCGGCTTCGTCCTGGTGGCCACGAAGGTGCCGCGCTACGCCACCTTCGTGATCGGGCTGATCATCGGGAGCGCGCCCCGGTTCATCGTGATGGGGGTCAGCCACAACCTGACCCTGGTCCTGGTGGTGACCTTCCTGGCCGGCCTGGCCATGTCGGCGGTCAACCCGATCATCGGCGCGTTGATGTACGAGCGGGTGCCGACGGCGTTGCAGACCCGGGTGTTCGGCCTGGCGGCGGCGTTGTCGTTCGTCGGCATCCCGCTCGGTGGGCTGCTCGGCGGCTGGTCGGTCGACGGTCTCGGGCTCAACCCCGCGATCCTGACCGGCTCGGTCATCTTCCTGGCGATCAGCCTGGTCCCGCTGTTGTTCCGGGAGGGCTGGCGGGGCATCGCCGCCCCGGCGAAGGACCCGGACGCACCCGCCCCACCGGAGCCGGAGACCCCGACGCCGGCCCCACCCCAACCCGCGACCACCAGCCCCAGGTAGAACGGCGGGCCGTACCGGAACCGCCGCCCGTACGGGCCGCGAACGGGTTCTCCCCGTTCGCGGCCCCGGCGGTGCGAGAGCCTGGAACGTTCCGGATCAGGGCGCCGCGACGGTGTACGACCAGGCGAGCATGATCGCGGCGGACAGCGGCGCGGTGGTGCTCAGTACGGTGTTGTGGCCGGTGCCGGGAACGAGGACGGTCCTGATCCGGGCCTGCGGCGGGTAGTACCGCGACTCGAACTCGTGCACGGCCTCGGTGCTGCTGCAGTCCATCGCCGCCGGACCACAGTGCATCGGGTCCTGTTGACCGTTGAGGATCAGCGTCGGCACCGTGATCTGCTGGGTGAGTGCCTGCTCCGGCGGCAGGGCCACGATCGCCGACAGGTCCAGCAACTGCGTGTAGGTGACCGCGTCCTTGTGCGCCTCGTCGGCGGCGAGCGCTCCCGTCGTGGCCGTGCTCGGGTGGTAGTACAGCAGCCCGCGGGTGTTCGGCCGCGAGGTCAGGTATCCGGGGTCCAGGCCGAGTCCGGCCAGTGCCGGGTCGCTGGACGCGGCGTAGAAGTTCGGGAAGACGTTGGTGTCCAGGTGCGGCTGGTTGAACAGGTGCAGCGCGGCCGTGTTGATGAACCCGTCGACGTCGTGGTAGCGGGCGATCTCCGACCAGCCGTAGACGGAGCCGTACGAGTGGCCGACCCAGATCACCTTCGAGAAGCCGGTTCCGGACACCGCGCCCGAGCGCAGGGCGGTGATCGTGTCGTGCAGGGCGACCGCGCCGTTGGCGATGTTGACCAGTGGACTCGCCGGGTGGCTGCTGTTGCCGGCGCCGATCCGGTCGACGTTGAAGGTGGCGTAGCCGGCCACGGTCGCCGCCTTCACGTACGAGTAGAAGCCGCCGCCGTGGTCGATGTCGAAGTAGTGGTGGTTGTAGCCCGCGCCGTGCACCAGCAACTGCACCGTACGGGGCTGACGGACGCCCCGGTAGCACAGTTCGCCCCAGAGGACGGCGTTCACCGGGCCGGGGTCGCTGGTGCGCACGTTGAGCGAGTGCTGCGTGCAGTGCGTCGTGGCGGCCTGCGCGGGCGAAGCCGGTCCGGTCAGCAGTGCCGCGACCAGCAGCGGCACTACGGTCAGGACGCTGACGGTTCGTCGACGATGCGACATGGGGCGCATGGGTGTCGGTCCTCTCGGTGACGGGATCGTGCGGGTACGCAACCTTTACGGCCGCGCCCGCACCGACCCGCGTCGCCGGGCGGTCGCTGTCCGGCGCCCGTCCGTCGCCCCCTGCCACCCGTACAGCCGATGCGTCTTTCCCACGCCGTCGCGGTGGTCAGCCCAGCGTCACCGGCAGCACCCGGTACCCGCGCAGCAGCAACTGGTCGTTGCGCTCGGCGGCACCGATCGCCAGTCGCGGGAACCGGCGCAGCAGCCGGGGGAAGGCCAGCCGGCCCTCGGTACGGGCCAGCGCCGCGCCCAGGCAGTAGTGCGGTCCGGCGCCGAAGCTGATCGACTGCACGTCGGGCCGGTGGACGTCGAACGCGTCCGGATCGGGATAGCGCAGCGGGTCGCGGTTGGCCGCGCCCAGCAGCACCAACACCATCGACCCCGCCGGTACGGGCACCCCCTCGATCTCGGCGTCGCGCACCACCCACCGGCTGATGTACTGCAACGAGGCGTCGTACCGGATGATCTCGTCGACGCAGTTCGCCAGCAGGTCCGCATCGGTCAGGATCCCCCGGGCCAGTTCCGGGCGGTCCAGCAGCAGCGGCAGCCCGTTGCCGAGCATGTTGATGGTCGTCACGAAGCCCGCGTTGAACATCAGCACCAGGTTGGCGATCACCTCGGGCAGGCTGAGTCGGTGGTCCTCGGCGTCGAGCACCTGGACGAGGGTGCTGACCAGGTCGTCGCGCGGGTGCGCGCGCCGGGACGCGATCATCTCCTCGTAGTAGGCCAGGATCTCGCGGGTCACCGCGTCGGTGGCGGCCAGTACCTCCGCCGATTTGGCGGTCTGGTCCAGGTAGTCGACGATCTGCTGCACCCTGGGCCGGAACCAGTCCAGGTCGCTGTCGGGGATGCCCAGCAGTGCCCCGACCACGCTGGTCGGCATCAGGTAGGCGAAGTCGGCGATGAAGTCGACCTCGACGTCGTCGGCGGCCTTCTTTGCCATCCGGTCCATCAGGTTGTCGATGATCCGGGCGATCGACGGTTCCAGCAGGGTGACCCGCCGCGCCGTGAGCACCTGGTGGAACAGCTTGCGCATCCGGCCGTGGTCGGGTGCGTTGGTGAACATGATCGTGGTCATCAGGGTGGTCAGCGTGGGATGCTCCCGCCAGCCCTGCCCGCCGCGATCGAGATGGTGGCTGTCGGAGACCAGGAACGTGGCGTGGTCGCGCAGCAGCCGTTCGACCGCGTCGTACCCGTGCACCACCGCGCCGAACGGTCCGACCCGGCCCGGGGTGACCCGGGCGGCGGGGCCGAGGGCGTGCAGGCGCCGGTAGTACGGGTAGGGGTTGGCCCGTCCGTCGGCGGAGAACAGGCCCGCCAGGATGTCGTCGGCGAACATCAACCACTCCTGTCAGGCACAGCTGTCGGGCTGGTCCCGGATCGGGTCGGTCATCGACCGTTCGTAGAGCGAGCGCAGGCGGGCCCGGCCACGGGTGAAGGCACTCTCGACGGACTTGGCCGACAGCCCGTAGCGGTCGGCGATCTGCCGGTTGGTCATGCCCTGGGCGCGGGCCAGCATGACCTGGCGTTCGCGCCCCTGGAGCTGCTGGACCAGCGCCAACATCCAGTGCCCGAGGTCGGTCTCGCAGATGATCTCCTCCGGTCCGGCGGAGCGCTCGGCGTAGGCGACCCGCAGCCGGAGCCGGCGCTGCCGGTCGCGGTCGCGGTAGTAGTCGACGCACAGGCGCAGGGCCGCCGTGGTCAGGAACGCACCGGCCCGCTCCTCGTCGAGGCGTTGGAACATCACCGCCCGCAGGATCACCTCCTGTACGCAGTCGTCGACGTCCTGCGGATTCCACAACCTGCTGCGTACCAACCTGGTGATGTGATCGCGATAGCCCAGGACGATGGCCCACCGGCGGCTGTCCGGTTCGGCCGGTACCCGGACCACCAGTTCTTTTTGATCGTGGGCCGGAGAGCGCAGGTGGACGGCATTCAAATCCGCATTCACGGGGTTGGTGGCGAAATCTTCATGCCAGGCGATTGTTGCGCTGCTGTGCTTCAACATGGCAAACCATCTCCTGAGGAGGGAGGGTCCAAGTTTGTGCCGCTATCGAGGGCTGTTGGCCCCTTGTGCAGCGAAAATGCGGAATTAATGATCTCGGTCTATCGACCGTTGAGGCCCCACGATGCCAGAGCGGAGGAAAGCAGGCAAGGGACTGGTGAGAGATCACTCGGGCTGCCCAGGGAAATGGCCTATGCGCGAATTCGAGGATTAATGTCTGTTTCGCCCTTTGAATGGGCCTGGTGAAATCGACCCGATATTTTCTGAGGGTTGTGAATGCCGGACCGCGTAACACCATGCACAACGTATGGCTAGCGGCAGGGGGTGGGGCCGGTGGACGCACGCAATCGGTTCGAGACGAAAGCGACATTCGAGCTGGCCAGGCTGGAATGGCTGGTCGCGCTCGTGATCGCGGTCGTGTTTGCGGTCATCCATATCACGGAGATCAGGTGGGCGGTCTTTGTCGGTTTCTTCCTGGTAATCGACATCATCGGATACATTCCCGGTGCCATCGCCTTCCGACGCAGTGCCGACGGCCGTATCCCGCGCGGCTACTACGTCGCCTACAACACCATGCACAGCCTGGCCTTCAACGCCCTCCTGGTCGGAGCATGGTGCCTGCTGGTGGGGCCGGAGTGGGCGCTGCTGGCCGTACCGATCCACCTGATGGGCGACCGGGCGTTGTTCGGCAACTCGCTGAAGCCCTTCGGGGTCCCGTTCGAGCCGCACCCCGACCCGCACTTCGCCGAGTTCGAACGACGCTTCGCCGGCGTCGAACCGGCCGCACCGGCGGTTACACCGGCGCCCACCCCGGCGGAAGGGCCTGTGCGTGCCGTCAACGCGTGAGGACATCCAGGCGCACAGCGACAACCCGAGCGGCTTCCTCGCCCTCAACAGCGGCAACGACTACTACCGGGCCGACGGCGCCGACGGAGTCATCGCCTACCGGCGATCCGGCCGGCACCTGGTGCAGTTCGGTGGCGCGTTCACCACGGCACCGGACTACGAACGGCTGCTGGGCGGGTTCGTCGACTTCGCCGGCCGGCAGCGCCGCCGCATCGTCGCCATCCAGCTGCAACGCGCCGACGCCGAGGTGTACGCCCGGCACGGCTTCACCGTCAACCAGATCGGCGCCTCGTACGCCATCGCCGTGGACGGCTTCTCGCTGCGCGGCCGCAAGTTCATGCAGCTGCGCAACAAGATCTCCCGAGCCAGGCGCTGCGGTCTGGAGGTCTGCGAGGTCCAACCCGCCGACCACGCCGACACCCTGGCCGAGGTCGACCGGGCCTGGCTGCGCGGCAAGGGTTCGCACCGCAAGGAACTCACTTTCCTGATCGGCGAACGCCTCGGCCCGTACGCGGCCGACCAGCGGCTGTTCGTCGGCCGGATCGACGGGCAGGTGATCGGCTACATCAGCTACTCGCCCGTCTACGGCAACCGGCCCGGTTGGCTGCACGACCTCACCCGCCGCCGCCCCGACGCGCCGCCGGGGGTGATGGAGGCCCTCAACGCCGCCGCCATCGAGGCGTTCCGCGCCGACGGCTGCCGGTGGCTGCACCTGGGCTTCACCCCGTTCACCGGACTGGACCCCGCGCACGCGGTCGACTCCGCCAGCCCGCTGGTCGACCGGATCGTCCGGTTCCTGGCCACCCACGGCGAGCGGGTCTACCCGGCCCGCACCCAGCTGGCCTACAAGCAGAAATGGGGCGTCGCCACCGTCCTGCCGGAGTACGTGGCATTCCACGGCCGACCCCGGCCGGCGGCGGTGTGGCGGCTGCTGCGCGTCACCAACTCGATCTGAATGAGCGGAGGGCTCGACGGGCATGCGCTATCTGGAACGTGAGCGGGCGGTGCTGGGCAAGCTCCTGCCCGGCCTCGACGAATACCTGGCCGGCCAGCCACTGCGGGCGCTGGAACAGCCGGGCGGCACCGCCCTGCCGGCCTTCCGCCGCGCCGGCGGGCCCGGGCTGCTCGTGTCGACCGAGTACGGCGGTGTCGGCGCGACCCCGGTCGAGGCCGTACGGGTGCAGCGCGCCATCGGCTCCCGTTCGCCGTCGCTGGCCGTGGCGACCACCATGCACCACTTCTCGATGGCCAGCCTGGTGGTGATCAGCGAGATCAGCAACGGTTTCGAGTGGATGCTGATGGAGGGCATCGCCCGGGAGGCGAAACTGATCGCCTCCGGCTTCGCCGAGGGCAACCCGGACCGGAGCATCCTGGCGCCGACGATGACGGTGGTTCCCGCCGACGGCGGCGTACGCGTCAGCGGCGTCAAGAAACCGTGCAGCCTCTCCCGGTCGATGGACCTGCTCACGGCCAGTGTGCTGGTGCCCCGGCTGGACGGCCCCGGCGAGCAGCTGGCGGTGGCGATGATTCCCGCCGACTCGCCCGGACTGAGCGTCACCCCGTTTTGGAACACCTTCGCCCTGGCCGGCGCGGAGAGCGACCAGGTCGACCTCGTCGACGTGTTCGTCCCCGACGAACTGCTCGTACGCACCGACACCGCGCCCGGACAGGCGCTCGACGCGGTGCAGATCGCCGGCTTCCTCTGGTTCGAGCTGCTGATGACCGCGAGCTATCTCGGCGCGGTCAGCGCGCTGGTCGAACGGGTGGTCGACCGGGTCGGCGTACCGGACCTGGAGAAGATCCGGTTGGTCGGCGACACCGAGGCGGCGATGGCGGCGGTGGAGACGGTGGCCGGCCGGCTCGGCGAGGGCTGCCGCGACTCCGTCACGCTGGCCGAGTCGCTGTACGTCCGCTACGCCGCGCAGGACACCATCGCACGGGTCGCGCCGCACGCTGTCGAACTGCTCGGCGGCATGCGGTTCATCGGCTCCGACGAGGTGGCCTACCTGTCGGCCGCCGGCAACGGCCTCACCCTGCACCCGCCGTCCCGTACCCGGATGGCCGGCCCGCTGGCGGCCCAGCTCTCCGGCGGCCCGCTCACCATCGCCTGACCGCTCGACGCGTACGACAACCACAGGGGAGGCCAGGATGGCCGATGGCAGGCCGACAATGCTGCTGACCGGCGGCGCGGGAGTGCTCGGCAGGGCATTCATCGACGAGTTCGCCGACGACTTCCGGATCGTGTGCCTGCTGCGCCGGGCATCCGTCGACGATCCCCGGATCCAGCCTGTGACCGGGGATCTCGGTGCCGAGGGGCTCGGGCTGACCCCGCACCAATCGGCCGCGTTGGCCGACGGCGTGGACGTGATCCTGCACGCGGGCGCGGCGACCAGCTGGACGATGCCGGCGCAGGAGGTGCTGGCGACCAACGTGGACGGTACGGCCCGGATGCTGGAGTTCGCCCGGCGGGCCGACGCGCCGCTGTACTACGTGAGTACGGCCTTCGTGCAGCGGCCGATGCCGGCCGACGACACCGGCCGGTTCGCCGGCCCCCGGGTCTACGTCGAGTCGAAGATCACCGCCGAGCGGCTGATCCGGGAGAGCGGCCATCCGGCGGCGATCGTCCGGCCGTCGATCGTGATCGGCGACTCCCGCGACGGGCGGATGTCGGCCTTCCAGGGCATCCACAAGGCGATCCGGGCCGTGGTGCGCGGGACCGCGCCGATGATCCCGGCCGAGGCGGCCTCGCTGATCGACGCCATCCCGCAGGACGTGGTGGCGCGGGCGGTCGGCGGGTTGGTCCGCCGTGGGCAGACCGGCGGGCAGTACATGCTCACCGCCGGCGCCCAGGCGTTGACGGTCGCGGAGATGGTCCGGCTCTGCCTCGACCTGGCCCGGCGGTGCGGGCTGCGGCACGCCTCGCCCAGGCTGATCCCCAGCGAGGCCGTCGACCGGCTGTTGCTGCCGCTGCTGTCGGACGTGGTGCCACCGGCGATGCGCCGCAGGTTCGAGGACCTGATCACCCTGATGCTGCTGTTCCAGGCGCCGGAGCCGTTACCGACCGACCTGCCCGCGCTCGGCGAGGCCCGGTCGATCGGCAAGGAGGCCCTGCTGGCCTCGTTCGAGGCGTCGATCACCTACTGGGCGCGGCGGAGCGGGCTGCTGGGCCGGGCCGTGGCGTCCGTACCGTCGCCGGTGGTCCGCGCCGACCTGGCCGCACCGGTGGCGGCCGGGTGACGGCCGGGCTGCGGGCCGCCGACGACGTCATCGGCCGGACCCGCCGGCACCTGAGCACCGGCCGGGCCGCGCTGGGCCGGCTGATGGGCGCCGTGGTGGAGGTCCGCTCCGAGGGCTGCTGGGTGTACGCCGCCGACGGCCGCCGCTACCTGGACTTCGGCGGCTACGGGGTGTTCATCCTGGGGCACTGCCACCCCACCGTGATCGAGGCGGTGGGCAACCAGCTGCGGACCCATCCGCTGGCGACGCGTACCTTCCTGGAGCCGGTCACCGCGCTGGCCGCCGAGGCACTGGCCGGGATCGCGCCGCCGGGCCTGGACCGGGTGCACTTCGTGAACTCCGGCACGGAGGCCACCGAGGCGGCGCTGAAACTCGCCCGCGCGCACGGGCACACGGCACTGGTCACGACGGTGTCCGGGTTCCACGGCAAGACGCTGGGAGCGCTGAGCGTCACCGCGAACCCGCTCTACCAGGACCCGTTCCGGCCGCTGCTGCCCGACGTCGTCGCCGTGCCCTACGGCGACCTGGCCGCGATCGAGCAGGCGGTCGCGGAACGCGGCGAGCGGGCCTGCGTGATCGTCGAACCGGTGCAGGGCGAGGGCGGGGTGGTCGTCCCACCGCCGGGATACCTGCACTCCCTCGCCCGGACCTGCGCCGCCCACGGCGCGTTCCTCATCGTCGACGAGGTGCAGACCGGGCTCGGCCGGCTCGGATCCTGGTGGGGAGTGGACGCCCAGGGGCCCGACGGCGCCGCCGTCGTTCCCGACGTGCTGCTGGTCGGCAAGGGGCTCAGCGGGGGAGTGGTGCCGGTCGCCGCGATGCTGGCCGGCGAGCGCACCTACGCGCCGTTCGGCCGTGACCCGTTCCTGCACTCCTCGACCTTCGGCGGCTCACCGCTTGCCGGCGCGGCGGCGCTGGCCACCGTACGGGTGCTGCGGGACGAGGACATCCCGGCCCGCGCCGCCCGGCTGGGCCGGCGCCTGCTCGCCGACGTCCGGGAGCTGTGCGCGACCCACGGCGGCGGCATCGTGGCGCAGGTACGCGGCCGGGGCCTGCTGATCGGCGTCGAGCTGGCCCGGCAGGAGCACCTGGGCGAGTTGGTGCTGGCGCTGGTGGAGCGCGGGGTGCTGGTCAACCACTCGCTCAACGCCTCCCGGGTGCTGCGCCTGACCCCACCCGCCGTTCTGCACGACGACGAGCTGGCGCTGTTCGTGCGGGTGTTCGGGGAGGCACTGCACGCGGTCGCCGACAACTCCCGATCGGCAGGCATGGACCAGACCACGACAGAAAGGTACGCGTGATGAGGCAGGTCACCCTCGCGGTGTACGCGGCCGGGCTGCCGGCCCGGTTCGCCTACGAGCGGATCAGCGACTTCGGCCGGTACGAGCAGCTGACCAGCACCGTACGTCAGGTTGTCGTGCACCCACCGGAGCCCGACGGCAGTGTCGTGTCGGACTGGACGGTGCACTTCCGCAACGGGCTGCTCTGCTGGAGCGAGCGCGACACCTTCGACGACGCGGCCCGCACCATCGACTTCGTCCAGCTGACCGGCGACTTCGAGGTGTTCCGTGGGCGCTGGCTGGTCACCCGGACTCCCGACGGTTCCCGGATCGTCTTCGACGCCGAGTTCGACCTGGGGATGCCCTCCCTCGCGGCGATCCTCGACCCGGTCGCGGCGTCGACGCTGCGCGACAACATCCTCGTCATCCTGCGCGGCCTGCTCGCCGACTACGACCTGGTCGACGAGGAGGAACAGCCGACGGTGCCGACCGCCGCGCAGCCGGGGGAGCCGGACGGGGCGGGCACGCTCGTCGTGGTCAGCCGTGACTGAGCGGCGGCTGCCGCGGAGTGCGGCCGGGTGGCCGTCGTGACCGGTTCCCGAACGGCGTCGACACCGTGGCGCGCGGGCCCCACCGACCGGGGAGCCGAGCGGCTCGTCGGGCAGCTCACCGCCGACGTGGTGATCGTGGGCGCGGGCCTGGTCGGCCTCTCCGCCGCCCTGCACCTGCTCACCCGCGTACCGGGGTGCGACGTGCTCGTGGTCGACGCGGCGCACCCGGCCGCCGGCGCCAGCGGTCACGGCACGGGCCTGCTCGGCCCCCGCGTCGGACCACCGGTCGAGAAGGCCCGCCGCCGGTACGGCGACGCCACCGCCCGGCTGATGCACGAGGTCAGCACCCGCGCCGTCACCCGTACGCTGGAACTGGTCTCCGAGCTCGACATCGAGTGCGGGTTGCGCACCGGTACCCAGGCGGTGGTGGCCCGCGACCCGGCGACGGCCCGGACCCTGCTGCGCCGTGGCCGGTCCTATCGGGAACTCGGCCTCGACGTGCCGGCGCTGTCCCCGGCTGAGCTGGACGGGATCGTGCGACCCGCCTACCGTCGCGGGGCGGACGCAGGATCGGCGCTGCGCTGGCGGGCCGGGCTCGCGTACCGGCCGGCGGCGACACTGGACCCGGCGGCGCTGACCGGAGGGTTGGCCGCCGCCGTGACCAGGGCCGGCGCCCGGCTGCACGGCGACAGCCGGGTGTCGCGGGTGGTGCCGGACCGGCACCGGGTCCGGCTGGAGCTTCCCGGCGCCGTCATCCGCGCCGAACGCGTCCTGCTGGCCGTCAACGGCTACGCGGACCTGCTGGAACTGCCGGCGGCGGCGAGTCCCGGCACGCTGCTGCCGATGCAGGTGCACGCGGTGGCGACCGCGCCGCTGGCCGAACCGGTGCTCGACGACTGGGCGGTCGTCGAGGCCGGCGAGATGGCGCCGTACTTCCGGATGACGGCCGACCGGCGGCTGGTCGTCGGTGGCGGGCGGGCGGTGCTGACCCCGGGCGCCGGGGTCGACACCCGGGCGCGGGACCGGGCCTGGGCGTTCCTGACCGGCTGGCTGCGTGCCCTGCATCCCCGGCTGCGCGAGACACCGGTCGAGCACCGCTGGTCGGGGCGGATCTCGCTGACCTCCGACGGGCTGCCGGTGGTCGGCCGGATCGCCGACGGGATCTGGTTCGCCGGTGGCTGCTGCGGCCACGGACTGGCGATGGGCGTC
Organism: Micromonospora sp. NPDC049529; assembly: GCF_055586685.1. Classification (NCBI taxonomy): domain Bacteria; kingdom Bacillati; phylum Actinomycetota; class Actinomycetes; order Micromonosporales; family Micromonosporaceae; genus Micromonospora; species Micromonospora sp. NPDC049529. The sequence continues at coordinate 208,584 of NZ_JBVJHT010000012.1, read as the reverse complement.
GCCACCGGCGCGTACCTGGCCGATCGGCTCGGCGACGCGGCGGACGGCGCCACCGGCCTGCCCTGGCACCGCTCGCGGGCGCCCTGGCTGCCGGTGCACGGCCCGGCCCGGCCCCTGCTCAAGGCGTACCTGGCGGTGCTGGCGGCGCGGGCGGAGGTCCGGCCGGGGCTCGTACCGGCCAACCGCACGGATCGATGACCGGACGGCCGCGAGGGTCGGCCGGCGCGGGCGCGTAACAGCAGACGGAGAGGGGATTCCACGGGTGACGAAAGCTGTGATGGGCATGATCCACAAACCGCTGGAACTGGTGGAGGAGAACTTCAGGAAACCCACCGGGCTCGCCGGACGGCTGATCGGTCACCTGATGACCGTCCAGCACCGCACGCTCACCGAATGGACCATCGAGCGGATGGCGATCGGTGACACCGACGACGTCCTCGACATCGGCTGCGGCAGCGGCATGGCGGTCGGACTGATGGCGGCCAGGGCCCGACGCGGCACCGTGACCGGCCTGGACTACTCGCCCGAGATGGTGACGCTGGCGACCAGACGCAACCGGGCGGCCGTCCGCGCCGGGCGGGTCCGGGTCCTGCGCGGTGACGCGATGGCGCTGCCGTTCCCCGACGCCTCCTTCGACCAGGTGAGCGCCATCGAGACCTTCTACTTCTGGCCCGACGCGCGCAACGGGCTGGCCCAGGCCCACCGGGTACTGCGACCGGGCGGGCAGGTGGTGGTGACCCTGGAGATGAGCCGCGAGGCGTCCGGCACCCCGTCCCTGGTGCAGCGCTACTTCGGCCGGCGGTTCACCGAACGGTCGGCGCGCGAGGGGTTGCGCATCGTCTCCGGCGCGGACCTGACCGGGATGCTCACCGAGGCCGGCTTCCGCGACGCCGTCTTCATCGCCGAACCCACCCGATCGTTGGGCTGGGTCTGCGCGACGGCCCGCAAATGACGGCGGCGGCTCCACCGGGGCCCGCCCCGGCCAGGAGACGGGCCGACGCCGCCCACCGCACCGGCGGGCTACCGGTGCCCGGCGTACGCGGGCTGCCGCTGCTCGGCAGCGTCAACGACTTCCGGACCGACATCCTCGCCGCGATGCGGGCCGGTTTCGACGCGCACGGTGACCTGGTCGCGTACCGGCTCGGGCCGGTCACCGTCTACGGGGTGTCCAGCCCGGAACTGGCCGGCGAGGCGCTGACCGACGCGGCCCGCTTCGGCAAGCTCGGCGCCGACAACCCGTTGCGCCTGGTGCTCGGCACCGGCCTGCTCACCAGCTCCGACCACGACAGCTGGATGCGCAACCGCCGGATGATGCAGCCGCTCTACACCCGGGCGAAGATCGCCGAAATGTACGACACCATGCGCGCCAGCACCGACGAGTGGCTGGCCCACCTGGCCCGCGAGTACCGCCCCGGCGACCAGCTCGATCTGCACAGGGAGCTGATGCGGGTCACCCTGGACATCGTCAGCCGTGCCATGTTCAGCACCAACGTCCTCGACGACCTGGACACCATCGGCCCGCACGCGGTCGACATCGCGGTCAACTACGCCTTCCAGCGCCTACAGAACCCGTTCAGCCCGCCGGTCTCCTGGCCGACACCCGGCAACCGTCGGTTCCGGCGGGTGATGGCGTCGATCGACGACCTGATGTACCGCCTGATCAGTGAACGTCGCGCCGCCGGTGTCGGCGACGCCGACCTGCTGGACGCGCTGCTGACCTGCCGGGACGCCGACACCGGCGAGGCGATGACCGACCGGGAGCTGCGCGACGAGATCATCACCACCTTCGCCGCCGGCCACGAGACCACCGCCATCACCCTCACCTGGACGTTCTACCTGCTCTCCCAACATCCGCGGGTGCTGCGCCGGTTGCAGGAGGAGGTGGACGGCGTCCTGCACGGGCGTATCCCCACGCTGGAGGACCTGCCGGCGCTGCCGTACACGCTTCGGGTCTTCGAGGAGGCGATGCGGCTGTACCCGTCGGCGCCGATCGTGCCGCGACTGGCCAACCACGACACCACGCTGGGCGGGCACCATCTGCCCGCCGGAGCGCGGGTGCTGGTCAACCTCGTCAACATCCAGCGCCACCCCGACCACTGGGCGGACCCGGAGCGCTTCGACCCCGACCGGTTCGAACCGGCGGCCCGCAAGGGCTGGCACCGGTACGCGTACCTGCCGTTCGGTGCCGGTCCGCACCTGTGCATCGGCAGGCACTTCGCGCTGATGGAGGCGCAACTGCTGCTCGCCGCGACCGTCGCCCGCTACGAACTGCGTCACCTGCCCTCGCACCGGGTGGTGCAGCACGCCACGATCACGCTACGACCCCGGTACGGCATGGAGATGACGATGCACCCCCGCCGGCGTCCGACCGTCGCCAGATAGGCAGGAACGAACACGATGACCGACGAGCGGCTGTCCTTCACCCAGTACACCCCCGGCCAGCGGGAGGGCCACTACGAGAGCTTCTACCAGCGCGGCAACCATCCCACCCGACCGCTGGCGTTCTGGATCCGGTACACCATCTTCAGCCCGAAGGGCCGGCCCGAGGCGGCCATCGGCGAGCTGTGGTCGATCTTCTTCGACGGTGAGACCGGCGAGCACGTGGCGACCAAGGAGGAGCACCCGTTCGCCGACACCGCCTGGGCGCGGGACGCCTTCCAGGTGCGGATCGGCGACCGGGTGCTCTCACCCGGCCGGCTGCGGGGCGAGGCGAGCAGTTCCGGCAACACCATCGGCTGGGACCTGAAGTACACCGGCGGGCAGGAACCGGTCTACCTGCTGCCCAGGTCGATGTACTCGGGCGGCTTTCCCAAGGCCAAGAGCCTGGTCGGCGCCCCGCTGAGCAGCTACAGCGGCACCCTGACCGTCAACGGCACGCAGATCGGGATCGACGACTGGGTCGGCAGCCAGAACCACAACTGGGGCAGCCAGCACACCGACTACTACGCGTTCGGCCAGGTCGCCGGCTTCGACGACGCCCCGGACACCTTCCTGGAGGTGATCACCGCGCAGACGAGGGTCGGTCCGATCAGGACCCCGTTCATGACCCTGCTGGTGCTGCGCCACAACGGCCGCGAGTACACGCTGAACTCGCCGAACACCGCCCGGAAGGCCAAGGGCCGGTTCGGCTACTTCGACTGGGACTTCGCCACCGGCAACGACGACGTACGGATCGAGGGCCGGATCAGCGCGCCGAGGCAGGCGTTCGTCGGGCTGAACTACTACAACCCGCCCGGCGGCATCAAGCACTGCCTGAACACGAAGATCGGGTCGTGCGAGCTGACCGTCACCGACCGGGGCACCGGCACCGTCGACACGCTGCGCGCCTCCCACCGGGCGCTGTTCGAGATCCTCACCGACGACCGTGAACACGGCGTCGAGATCCGGGCCTGAGGACAACCACGCCGGTTCTGCTCCCGAGCGCCGACCGACGACGAGGAACGACACGATGGACGAGCGGAACGACCCGTACCTCATCACCGACGACGAGGCCCGCCGACTGCTCGCGGCCGCGCCCTGGCGGCGGTTCCTGGTGCTCGGTGACAGCATCGCCGAGGGTCTGGGGGAGCCGTCGCCCGGCTACGCCGACCTGACCTGGTTCGAACGGGTCCGGCGGGTGCTCGGCGTCGCCCAACCGGAACTCGAACTGCTCAACCTGGCCCGCCGCGACCTGCGGGCGGCCGCCGTCGTCGCCGAACAGTTGCCGGCCGGGCTCGCCTTCGCACCGGACCTCGCGGTTGTCGTCGCCGGTGGCAACGACCTGTTCGGCCGGGCCTTCGACGCCGATGCCGTCGAAGCCGAGCTCGACACAATCGTCGCCGGGCTGACCGGCATCGGCGCCACGGTGGTGCTGGTGACCCTGATGGACATCGTCCGGGCGGTGCCGCAGTTGGCCGGTGGGGCGATGGAGCGGCTGCCGGTCCTCAACGACCGCATCCGGGCCGTGGCACTGCGGCACGGCGCGCTGGTGCTGGACGCCTTCGCCCACCCGATGTGCGCCGACCGTGACGTCTACAGCGCCGACTTCAAGCACCCGACCGGACGCGGGCACGCCATCCTCGCCACCGAGACGCTCCGGGTGCTCGCCACCCGTGTCCACGGCTGACGACATGGGCGCCCGGCACGACAGCAACGTGACACCGGGCGTCGCGGCCGACGCCCGGCCGGCGAACGAAGGGGATCCGATGCCATGACCACCACCGATCCGAGGCCGATGACCAGCACCGCGGCGCCACGGCTGCGGGAGCGGATTCCGGCGGTCAGCCATCTGCGGGCCTTCATCCGCGACCCGCTGGCGCTCTTCGACGGCATGCACGCCTCGCACGGCGACGTGGTCGAGTTCTTCATGGCCGGCGACCGGTGGGTGCTGCTGAGCCATCCCGAGGACATCGAACGCGTGCACCTGGAGACGACCCGGGGATTCCGCAAGGGCTACCAGGAGTACAAGAAGATCGGTTACGTCTTCCGGCACACCCTCGGCAACGGACTGGTGACCAGCGAGGGCAGCTTCTGGCGTACGCAGCGTCGGCTGGCGCAGCCGGCCTTCCACGGCCGGCGGATCCGTGGTTACGCCGACGTGATGGTCTCCTACACCCAACAGATGATCGACAAGTGGGAGCCCGGCCAGGACTTCGACATGCGCATCCTGATGGGTGGGCTGACCCAGCGGGTCGCCGCCATGTCGTTCTTCGGCACGGACACCGAGGCCGAGTCGTCGCGGGCCAGCAAGGCCCTCGACAAGATCATGCTGGGTTTCAACGCGGAACTGGCCAGCATGGTGCTGGAACGGTTGCCCGCCTTCGTACCGACACCGAACCGGCGGCGGGTCGACTCGGCCATCGCCGACTTCGACGCCGTGGTGGCGGAGTTCGTCCGCAACCGGCGCGAGGCGCCCGAGGGCACGCACTCGGACCTGCTGGCCATGCTGGTCGAGGCGCGCGACGACGACGGCACCCAGATGACCGACCAGCAGCTGCGCGACGAACTGGTCACCATGTACGTCGCCGCGCAGGAGACCACCACCAGCACCCTGGCCTGGATCTGGTACTTCCTCGGCCGGCGGCCCGACCTCGCCCGACGCGTCTACGACGAGGTCGACGCGGTGTTCGAGGGCACCAGCCCGACCCCGGAGAAGTTGCCGCAGCTGAAACTGCTGCGGGCCGTGGTCGACGAGGTGCTGCGGCTGTACCCGCCGGCCTGGCGGGTGTTCCGGGTGCCGGACGAGGACGTGGAGTTCCGCGGCTTCCGGGTGAAGGCCGGCACCATGGTCGCCATGAGCCAGTGGGTGACCCACCGCGACCCGCGCTGGTTCGACCGGCCGACCGAGTTCGACCCGGACCGGTGGCTCGACGGGCGCACGGCCAAACTGCCGAAGTACGCCTACTGGCCGTTCGGCGGCGGCCCCCGGGTCTGCATCGGGACCGGTTTCGCGTTGATGGAGATCGTGCTGATCGCGGCCACCATCGCCCAGCGGCTGCGGTACACCCTGCTGGACACCGAGGTGACGCCGTACCCCATGATCACGCTGCGGCCGGATCCGGGCGTCCGGGTGCGGGTCGAGTCGATCGCCGACGCGCCGCCGCCGGCCGCCGACCCCGCCGGCTGACAGCCGGGGCGGCGCGGACGACCCGACGGCATCCCGGTCGAGTGGACGACAGGCGGCCCGGCAGCGTGCCGGGCTGCCTATCCACCGGGGGTCATGGGAGCGCCGAGGCGCCGGTCCAGGGTGTTGGTCAGGAAGGTGGTCGGTGGCGGCGGCCCGCCGGTGACCTCGGCGCCAGGGCGGTCGCCGGATCGGTGGTACGCAGCAGGGCGTCGCTCCAACCGTCCTGGTCCCAGAAGTTGTCCGCCGCGTCCACCCGGTCACCGAGGGCGGCTTCCCGTTCGTTGCCGACGGCGAGATTCCGGCGCAGGAGACCTCGGTGCGCAACTCTGACCACTCGGGACTCCGATCCCTAGGACCCTGGCCCGCCGTACCGGACCAGGGTCCTAGGATGCATAGCGGGTGTGCGCACCACCGCTGAGACCACAGCCGCCGGTCGACAACCGTGGCAGGACCACGCGAGCGCCGCAACGACCGGAGGTCGCCGCAGGCCCGGGGAGGGCCTCGGCTAGCATTGCCGCTGCTGTGGCGGCTGCTGAGACGGGGCGATACATGCGGTGGTTCCGGTCCTTGCTGGGTAGGCGGCAGGTGCAGCATGATCCCGCCCAGCAGCAGGCACTGCTGGCGGACGTCCGGCACCGCTTCGGCGCTTCCGCGCAGGTCCGGTTCGCCGACCAGGTCGGTGCGGTCATCCAGTTGCTCGACGGTGACGACGGCCTGTTCGTGGCGGCCAGGATCATGCGCGAGGTTGCCGACGAGGCCAATGCGGAGCTTCTCGCCCAGGCCTACGACCTGCATCGTCGTACCGGCTATCGGGTCGTGGTCGACCGCCGCAACTATCGGCCACTGTGGCGGGAGGCCGGGGCGGAGTTGCGCTGGCCGCTGTTCGCGCTGCCGTGCGGCTTCCACCCGTACGCGCAGGTGGCGGCAGCCGCCACGGTCCTCGGTGCCGGGGCGTCCCGGTTCGCGCGGGTGACCGATCCGGAGCCGCTGCTGGCCCACGTGTTCGAGGTGCTCGACCTCACTACGGCCGGCTGGGAGTACGGCCGGGTCCGGGTGGACAGCGACGGCGCGGCGCTGGCCAATCGGCTGATCGTGACCGCTCAACAGATTCGCGCGGTGATGGAGAAGCCGCCGCCGCTGCCGCCCCCGGTTCGTGAACTGATGCGGCGCAACAACAGCGTCGAGGTGTACCACCCCGCCGACAACCGGGTGGTCGGCGTGATCAATCTGGGCGCGGAGATGCGGCCGGCCCTGCTGGTCTGAGACCCCCGGAGTGCACTCCGGACGCGGGCCGGCCGCCGATCGGCGATCAGGACGGGCGCGGTAGCAACTGGTCGAGGAACGGGTTGCTGAACAACCGGTGCGGGTCGTACGCGTCGAGGTCCGTGATCGCCCGGTCCCAGGTCGGGTCGGGTCCCTGCCGGTAGGTGTCGGGCACCGTCCCGGCCAGCATCGACGGCTCGGCCCAGGCGGCGGTGTCGGTGTACCCCCAGCCCTTCGACCACTCGACCCGGCAACCGGCGTACGCACCGGTGTAGGTGGCGAAGAAGAACTGCTCCATCTCCCGGTAGAACCGGTGGGCACCGGGCGCGCTCGGGAAGGTGAGTACGTCGAACCAGACGACCACGTCCCACTCGGGGTGGTCGGCCCGGGGCCGTGCGGCGGAGAGCGCCGGTGGTTGCGCCCCGGGTACGCCGACGTCCCCGGCCCGGTCCAGTCCGGCGACCCGGATCTCCACCTGGCCGGTCACCGGGAACTCGCCGCGTGCCCGGTAGGCGGCGAGCTGCCGCTCGTAGAAGGCGGCGAACTCGCTGACCACCCGCTGGATCGAGCCGCGGCTGGTGTGCACCGCGTAGCCGTTCGCGTGTTCCCGCAACGTCGTGGGTTTGACGTAGAGCAGCAGGTTCTTCGACGGTCCCCACAGGTCGGTGGCGAGGGTGGCGGTCAGGCCGGTGGCGGCGGTCGTGAACTGCACCTGCCCGAACGTCGGCGCGAGTGCCCAGGCGCCGCCCAGTAGTTGTTCGGCGAGCAGGGCGACCGGCTCCGGGACGTTGTCCGAGAAGACGTAGTTGTAGGGCGTGACCACGGGGCGGGACAGCAGTGGGCGGTGCGGGCTGACGCTCCAGACCTTGAGCCAGGGGTGGGTGGTGAAGGCGAACCAGATCGCCTCGACCCGTCCGGCGGCGGCGACGAAGCTGGCCAGCGTACGTTGGGCGCCGCTGCCGGGCGGGGCGAAAAGTTCCGTGGCGGGAATGTCGACGGTGCTGACGCAGCGGAGGTTCTGGTTGGCCCCGACCCGCAACGTCACCTCGGTGAGGAACGCGCGGCCGACGTGGGTGAGCAGGGCGGTGCAGGCCGGATCGGCGCGGTCGAAGGTCCGTAGGACGTACGCGCCGCTGGCGGTGTCCCACACGACGGCGGTGACCGAGAGGATCAGGTTGCTCAGTGAGCCGTAGGTGTGTCCCGGCGCGAGGGTCTCACCGTCGGCCGGTACCGACGTGCCGTGGCCGTTGATGGCGAGGACCCCGCCGACGGTCAGCTCACCGGGTGCCGGGGTGTTCGTCACGCCCAGGCCGTGCTGCTCCAGGAAGCCGAGCAGGTCCTCCATCGACGCGCCGGTCTGTACCCGGACCGCCGCCGGTGCGGTCGAGACGATCGCCATCGCGGTCAGTTCCCGGGTCGTGTCGACCAGGATGACCCGGTCCGTGGCGGTCCCGTCGGGTACGGTCAGCGGTGACCAGGTGTGCCGGTAGCCGCGTGGGCGGACGGTGAACCCCTGGGCGTGTGCCCAGTTCACGACGGCGACCACGTCGGCCGCCGAGTGGGGGACACAGGTCCACAGGCCGGCGGTCCGGATCTCGCCCGCCCAGTTCCGGTAGGTCTCCCGGTACACCGCGATGCCGGCGGGGAAGCCGGGTGGTGCCGAGCGGTCCGTGGTCGTCGTCGTCCAGAGCGGGCCGAGCGCCGTGACGGCTGACGCCTCCAGGAAACCGCGTCGGGTAAGGGTCATCGTGGTCCTCTCTACGCTGGTCCGGGTCGGTGTGTCGGGCCACGTCTACCCTCCGCCGTGCCGGCCGAACCGGGCTGCTGGTATCGATCATTGTCCCTGCCCAATCCGACAACCGCGACACCGTCGCCCCCGGGCGCAGGTGATGCTGGATCGCGTCGCGGACGTCCCTGAAGGTGATCCCATGTCGGGCACACCGGCGCGGGGCGCAGCTGATCGGTGCGCCGGTCGTAACCACGACCGGCCACGAATGGGCGGACCCCGTTGGGTGGATCCGATCGAGGAACGGCCCCGGTCCGCGTGGACGCGGATCGGGGCCGTTCGATTTTCACGCCCCGTGGGCGCGGTGACGTACGTCCGGGGTGCGTCCCCGTCGGTCGCGACCGTGGGCGGAGCGAGCGGGCTTCTGCCGGCCCGGTGATCCGATGATCCCGCCGACGCGGCGGCGCCGGGCCGCGAATCCCGGCCCCGCGCTCAGCCGGGCACTGATCCGCCCGAATGCGGGTCGCCGCCGACCTCCGGTTGGTCGACCCCGGCCCGTCGACGGCGGACCCGTCGCGACAGGAGCAGGGCCAGCACCAACGCGCCGAGTACGACGACCGGGGACCCGGCCATCAGCAGCCCTCCGGACCGGGATCGCTGGTCGTCGCGCCGGGCGCCGGCGGTTCCGGCGGCCTGCGCCGGGACCGGTGCCTGCTGCGCCTGCGCGTTGAGCTGTCCTCGGGTGACGAGTTGACCGACGCTCGCGCTCGCGGGCAGAGCGAATCCCCAGTCGAGCAGTGCGGCGCCCTGCTGCCAGCCGGCGAGCGGCGCCGTCTCCGCGCCGAGCAGGGTGACCAGTAGCGTACGGCCGTTCCGTTCGGCGGCGCCGACGAAGCTGTGCCGGGCCAGATCGGTGTAGCCGGTCTTGCCGCCCAGCGCGCCGGGGTAGCGGTGCAGCAGCTGGTTGTCGTTCCAGATCGGGTAGCCCTTCGTGTTGTCTGCCGCCTGGGCGGGTACCTGGGCGATCTTCGTCGCCGCGTACCGCCGGAAGTCGTCGCGGGCGAAGCAGGCGCGGGCGATCAGCGCCACGTCGTACGCGCTGGTGTACTGGCCGGGTCCGTCCAGGCCGGACGGCGTGGCGGCATGCGTCTGGTACGCGCCGAGCTGCCTGGCCTCGCTGTTCATCGCCGCGACACCGCCGGCCATCCCGCCCGGCCCGCCACCGAGTCGGGCCAGTACGTTCGCGGCGTCGTTGCCCGAGTTGAGCAACAGCCCCAGCCAGAGTGTCTCGACCGAGTACCGGCCGCGCTCGACCAACCCCACCGCCGAGCTGCCCGGTTCGAAGTCGAGGTCCGACCCGGTCACCTCGATCATGCCGGCCGGATCGAGCTGCGGCATCACCGCCGCCGCCAGTAGCAGTTTCTGCACGCTGGCCGGTACGCCGTACTGGTGCGGACCGCAGCCGCCGAGCACCGCGCCGCTGTCCAGGTCGGCCACCAGCCACGAGGTCGCGCTGACCCGTGGTGGCGCCGCCGTGGCGGGCGGGGTCACCAGGCCCGGAGTTGCCAGCCCGGCCCCACCGACCGTTGCGTGGGCCGGATCGAGCGGCGGCGGCGCGGGCCGGACCGGCCGGGCCACCGGTGGCGTCGGTGCCGGGCAGGGGCGGTCCGCTGTACCCGCTCCCGCCGTGGTCGGCGACCCCGCTGTGCTCCGTCCCGCCGCCGCGGCCGGCCCCGCAGCAGGGGCTCCGACTGTTGTCACCGATGGCAGCGCCAGTACGGCACTGGTTACTCCGAGTACCAGCAACCCTCGGGTCATACTCCGGATCGTAACCTCGGCCACTCGTACGGGTGACGGGTTCCGGCGGGAACGGAAGCGCCCTTCACGTATCCCGGCGGGCGGTCCGTGCCCGGCCGCGAGGCTCCGGTTTCCCCGGACGGGACGCGGTGGCCAGGGGGTTAATGGCTTGCCGATCCCCGGTAGCGGTTCCACGATCGGTGCCATGCTCAGATCAGAGATCATGGATTACTACCGGCGCGGCGGCGAGCGGAACCGCCTCGCTGACGGGCGGGGCCGGCTGGAGTACCTGCGTACCTGGGACGTGCTGACCAGGGTGCTGCCCGGGGCACCGGCCGAGGTGCTGGACGTCGGCGGCGCGACCGGCGTGTACGCCGGGCCGTTGGCCGAGGCGGGTTACCGGGTGCTGGTGGTCGACCCCGTCCCGGAGCACGTCGCCGAGGCGGCGTCCCGTCCCGGTGTGACGGCCGTGCTCGGTGACGCGCGCGAGTTGCCCGCCGCCGACGGGAGCGCCGACGCGGTGTTGCTCCTCGGGCCGCTGTACCACCTGCTCGACCGGGACCAGCGGGTCTCGGCGTGGCGTGAGGCGGCTCGGGTGGTCCGACCCGGTGGCGTGGTGGTGGCGGCGATGATCTCGCGCTGGGCGTCGATGTTCGACGGTTTCGTGCACGGCTTCTACGACGACCCGCGGTTCCGTGGCCTGGTCGAGCGCGTCCTGGTGGACGGGGTGCACGGCAACGTCGACCCGGAGTCGACGTTCTTCATCAGCGCGTACTTTCACCATCCGGACGAGGTGGCCGGCGAGGTGGCGGAGTCCGGTCTGCTGGTCGATCGGCTGGTCGCGGTCGAGGGCCCGCTCTGGCAGTCCGGCCCCCGGCTGGACGAGATCCTCGCCGATCCGGACCGGACGGATCTGATGTTGGAGATGCTGCGGCGGGTCGAGCAGGAGCGGAGCCTGCTCGGAGCGAGCAGTCACCTGCTCGCGGTGGCCCGCCGCCCGTAGCCGTCCGCGTACGTCCGGGTCGTCCACCGTCGACGGTGGACGCGTTCTGTCATTCCGGACCCGGCTAGAAACCCACACAACCAAACACATCGGTGGGGTGATATGTCCAGGATTACCTGGATCGGGCCCTGGAAATGACGAGAAAGTTACGGGCACGTGTTGACTGCCCACAGATACGGGCGTAAACAAAGGCAAAGCCAACACGAGCAAGCGGGTGAACACAGATGTACGCCGAGGAACGCCAGCAGGAGATCCTGCGCACCGCCCGGGCGGACGGGCGCGTGGACGTGATGGCGCTGGCCGAGGGCATGAACGTGACCGCCGAGACGATCCGCCGGGACCTGACCGTGCTGGAGCGGGCTGGCATGCTCCGCCGGGTGCACGGCGGGGCGATCCCGGTGGAGCGGATCGGTTTCGAGCCCGCGCTCGCCACCCGGGACGCCGTACTGATCGCCGAGAAGGAGCGGATCGCCAAGGCTGCCCTGGCCGAGGTGCCGCAGGAGGGGGCGATCATCCTCGACGCCGGGACCACCACCGCCCGGCTGGCCCAACTGCTGCCCACCGACCGTGAACTGACCGTGGTGGTGAACTCGCCGGTCCTCGCCGCGACGCTCGGGCCACGGCCGAACATCAGCGTGCTGCTGCTCGGTGGCCGGGTTCGGGGCAAGACCCTGGCCACGGTCGACGACTGGGCGTTGCGCCCGCTCGCCGAGATGTACGTCGACGTGGCCTTCATGGGTACCAACGGCTGTTCGGTCGAGCGGGGGATGACCACGCCGGACCCGGCGGAGGCGGCGGTGAAACGGGCGATGATCGCTGCGGCCCGCCGGGTGGTGCTGCTCGCCGACCACACGAAGATCGGCAACGACTACCTGGCCCGGTTCGGTACCCTCGCCGACCTCGACCTGCTGATCACCGACAGCCGGCTCGACGAGGAGTTGGCCGACGAGGTCGAGGCCGTGGGCGTACGGGTGGTCCGGGCATGATCGTCACTGTCACCCTCAACCCCAGCCTGGACCGGGCGATGGAGATCGGCGCGCTGGTCCGGGGCGAGGTGATCCGGGCCGCGTCCGCACATCTCGACCCCGGTGGCAAGGGGGTCAACGTCTCCCGGGCGCTGCTGGCCAACGGGGTGGCGTCGCGGGCCGTGGTGCCGTGCGGCGGCGACGAGGGCGCGCAACTCGTCTCGCTGCTGCGGGCCGAGGGAGTCGACCTGGTCACGGTGCCGATTGCCGGGCGTACCAGGTCGAACATCACGCTCGCCGAGCCGGACGGCACCGTGACGAAGATCAACGAGTCCGGGCCGGTGCTCGCGGCGGACGAGTTCGCGGCGGTCACCGACGCGGTGCTGGCCGCCGCCGTCTCCGCCCGATGGGTGGTGGCCTGCGGCAGCGTGCCGCCCGGCCTGCCGGCGCGGGCGTTCGGTGAGCTCTGCGCCCGGCTGGTCGCCGCCGGGGTCCGGCTCGCGGTCGACACCAGCGGCCCGGCGTTGCGGGCGGCCGCCCGGGCCGGCGCGGCCCTGGTCAAGCCGAACCGGGACGAGCTCGCCGAAGCGGTCGGCACCCCGCTGCGGTCGCTCGGCGACGTGGTCGAGGCCGCCGAGCGGCTGCGCGGCTGGGGAGCCGGCACGGTCCTGGCCAGCCTCGGCGCCGACGGCGCGGTGCTGGTCGACGACGACGGAGTGGTCACCGGTGAGTCACCGGTCGCGCTGCCGCGCAGCACCGTCGGCGCCGGAGACGCGCTGCTGGCCGGTTTCCTGGCCGCCGGGGCGCACGGATCCGAGGCGCTGGCCGAGGGCCTGGCCTGGGGTGCGGCGGCGGTCAGCCTGCCCGGCAGCCGGATGCCCGGCCCGGACGACCTGCACCGGCACACCGTACGGCTGCATCCCCGGCCGGACCTGGTGCGGCCGCTGATCGCCCGGGGATGACGCGGCCATGGCCACCCGCGCACCCACCGGCACGCAGACCACGGGGTACGGCCACAGACCCGGAACCTCCGGGATGACAGACGAACACACCCGCGCCCCGGCGCGCGCCATCCGCTGAGAAGGAGTCCCCCTCATGGCCGTCTCATACACCCCCGAGGTCCAGGGAGCCGGGTTCAAGGCCCGGGTCCAACGGATCGGTGGCCATCTGGCCGGCATGGTCATGCCCAACATCGGTGCGTTCATCGCCTGGGGTTTGATCACGGCGCTGTTCATCCCCACCGGTTGGTTGCCCAACGAGCACCTGGCCCAGCTCGTCGATCCGATGATCGGGGTGCTGCTGCCGGTCCTGATCGGATACACCGGCGGTCGGCTGGTGCACGGGCAGCGGGGTGCGGTGGTCGGCGCGGTCGCGACGATGGGTGTCGTCGTCGGTAGTGACGTGCCGATGTTCCTCGGTGCGATGATCATCGGCCCGCTCGCCGCGTACCTGCTCAAGCTCTTCGACGGGCTGGTGCAGGACCGGATCAGACCGGGTTTCGAGATGCTGGTCGACAACTTCTCCGCCGGCATCGTCGGCGGTGGCCTCGCCCTGGTCGGGGTCTGGGTGATCGGCCCGGTGGTCGAGCAGCTCACCACCTGGGCCGGTGACGCCGTCGACTGGTTGGTCGGCAACAACCTGCTGCCGCTGGCCTCGGTCCTGGTCGAGCCGGCCAAGGTGCTCTTCCTCAACAACGCGATCAACCACGGCGTGCTCGGCCCGCTGGCCGTGGCCGAGGCGCAGGAGACCGGCAGGTCCATCCTGTTCATGATCGAGTCGAATCCCGGTCCCGGTCTCGGCCTGCTCGCGGCGTTCCTCGTCTTCGGCCCCCGTAGCCTGCGGCCGAGCGTGCCGGCCGCCATGATCATTCAGTTCCTCGGTGGCATCCACGAGATCTACTTCCCGTACGTGCTGATGAAGCCCCGGCTGATCCTCGCCGCCATCGCCGGTGGCGCGACCGGCGTCGGCACCTTCATGGTCACCGGGGCGGGACTGGTCGCCACCCCGTCGCCGGGCAGCATCTTCGCCTACGCGGCGGTCACCCCGAAGGGCGGCTGGTTCGGCGTCTTCCTCGGCATCCTGCTCGCCGCCGCCGTCTCCTTCGTGGTCGCCTCGGCACTGCTCGGCTTCGGCCGGCTCAAGAGCGACCAGGAGGCGGCCGAGGAAACCGACGAGGCCGCCGCCGAGGGCCAGTTGCCCGAACCACGCCAGCCGGCCGCCGACGGCGACAGCCCGGCCGGAGCCCGTACGGCGAACGCGGAAGGCTGACCCACCACCGTACGAACGAGAGGGGTGCCCGCCATGGGCAGCATCAACGGCAAGGACGTCCGCAAGATCGTGGTGGCCTGCGACGCCGGCATGGGCAGCAGCGTGATGCTCGCCAGCCAGCTCCGCAGACAGCTCAAGAAGTTCTCGGTCACGGTCGAGCACACGCCGGTCAACTCCATCCCGGCCGACGCCGACGTGGTGGTCACCCACACCGGACTGGCCGCCCGGGCCCGGGCCAGCGCCCCGGACAAGATCGTCGTGCCGTTCCAGGTGTTCCTCGGCGACCCGGCGGTGACCAGGGTGGTCAAGGCGATCGAGAAGGGCGACGAGATCAGTGGCTGACAACCTGGCCGAACTGCTCACCCCCGAGGCCCTGCGCCTGAACGAGAGCGCGACCGACCGGGACGACGCCATCCGCCGCTGCGGCCGGGTGCTGGTCGAGATCGGCGCGGCCGACCCCGCGTACGTGGAGACCATGCTCGCCCGCGAACGCTCCGTACCCACCTACATCGGTGAAGGGGTGGCCATCCCGCACGGCACCCTCGCCGGCAAGGACCTCGTCCACCGCGACGCGCTGGCCGTGCTCCGGTTCTCCGAGCCGGTGGACTGGGACGGCCAGCCGGTCAGCGTCTGCGTCGCCATCGCCGCCCGAGGCGACGGGCACGTCGAGATCCTGGCCCGCCTCGCCGACATCCTGCTCGACCCCGACCAGGCCCGCGAACTGCGCGAGGCCACCAACCCCGACGACGTGCTGCGCCTGTTCGCGGCGGCACGGGAGGACAGCAACTGATGAAGGTCGTTCGTTTCCACGCCCCCGGTGACGTACGGATCGAGGACGTACCCGAGCCCACGCCGGGTCCCGGCGACGTCAAGATCCGGGTACGCGCCTGCTCCACCTGCGGCACCGACGTCAAGATCTCGAAATTCGGGCACCACCACATCCACCCGCCCCGCGTGATGGGACACGAGATCGCCGGTGAGGTGGTCGAGACCGGGGCGGACGTGGACGGCTGGGCCCCCGGTGACCGGGTCCAGGTCATCGCCGCCATCCCCTGCGGGCGGTGCGCCGAGTGCCGGCGGGGCCGGATGACCGTCTGCCCGAACCAGGAGTCGATGGGCTACCACTACGAGGGCGGGTTCGCGCAGTACCTGGTCGTACCGGCGAAGGTGCTGGCGGTCGACGGGCTCAACCGGATCCCGGACGGGGTCGACTTCGCCTCGGCGTCGGTCGCCGAACCGCTCGCCTGCGTCCTCAACGGACAGGTTCTCGCCCGCGTCGGCACCGGCGACGACGTGGTGGTCATCGGCTCGGGCCCGATCGGCTGCCTACACGTACGGCTGGCCCGCGCCCGTGGCGCCGCCCGCGTCTTCCTGGTCGACCTCAACCGGACCCGGCTGGACCTGGCCGCCGCCCTCGTCGCCCCGGACGCGGCGATCTGCGGTGCCGAGGTCGACCCGGTCGACGAGATCCTCAAGCTCACCGACGGACGTGGCGCGGACGTCGTCATCACCGCCGCCGCCTCCGGCGCCGCCCAGGAACAGGCGATCGGAATGGCCGCCCGGCAGGGCCGGATCAGCTTCTTCGGCGGCCTGCCGAAGGACAACCCGATCATCGCCTGCGACTCCAACCTCGTGCACTACCGGGAGCTGACCATCGTCGGCGCCAACGGCTCCAGCCCGGCGCAGAACGCCGAGGCGCTGCGGCTGATCGCCACCGGGTCGGTTCCGGTCGCCGACCTGATCACGCACCGGCTCCCGCTGGACCGGGCGATCGACGCGTTCGGCATCGTCGCCCGGGGCGAGGCCATCAAGGTCACCATCGAGCCCTGACCCGGACCGCCGGAGTTCAGGAGGGGGAGGCACCATGCCCACGCGTACGGTAGCCGTTGGATCCGCCAGCGGCCTGCACGCCCGCCCGGCGGCGCTGTTCGTCGCGGCCGCCGCGGCGCAGCCGGTCCGGGTCACCATCCGGGTCGCTGACAAGCGGCCGGTACCGGCCAACAGCATGCTCTCGGTGCTCTCCCTCGGCGCCCGGCGCGGTACCGAGGTGGTCATCGAGGCCGAGGGGGAGGGGGCCGAGGCCGCCCTGGACCTCCTCGCCGACCTGCTGGTCCGCGACCTCGACGCGGAGGAGCAGGCCGATGCCTGAGCCGTCGACCGGGCGACCACTGCACGGCATCGGGGTCAGTCGCGGGGTGGCCGGCGGCCCGCTGCTGTGGGTCGGCGCGGTCCCCACGCTGCCCGCGCCGGGACCGGTCGCCGACCCGTCGGCCGAGGCCGATCGGGCGGTGGCCGCGCTCACCGAGGTGGTCACCGAACTCGGCCGACGCGCCGACCGGGCCCGCGAGCGGACCGTCGCCGAGGTGCTGCGGGCCCAGGCGATGATGGCCGACGACCCGGTCCTGGCCGACGCCGTACGCGAGCAGGTCGCGGTCGGCCTGGACGCCCCGCATGCGATCGACGGAGCCTTCGCCGGCTACCGGGCGGCGTTCGAGGCGGCCGGCGGGTACCTCGCCGAGCGGGTCGCCGACCTCGACGACCTGCGCGACCGGGCGGTCGCCGTCTGTCTGGGACTGCCGATGCCCGGGGTGCCGGCACCCGGTCACCCGTACGTGCTCGCCGCCCGTGACCTCGCCCCGGCCGACACGGTCGACCTGGACCCGGAGCAGGTCGTCGCGCTGGTGACCGAGGTCGGCGGCCCGACCAGCCACACCGCGATCCTGGCCCGCGCGCTCGGGCTGCCGGCCGTCGTCGGCGTCACCGGCCTGCGGGCACTGACCGACGGCAGCCCGGTGCTCGTCGACGGCGGCACCGGCACGGTCGAGACCGGTCTCGACGCCGCCGCGCTGGCCGCCCGCCGATCCGTCCTGACGACGACCGGTGCCAGTGCCTCCGGACCGGGTCGCACCTCGGACGGACACCCGGTCGCGCTGCTGGCCAACGTCGGTTCCGCGCGGGAGGCGCCGGCCGAGGACGACGCGGAGGGGGTCGGCCTGTTCCGGACCGAGTTGCTCTTCCTCGACCGGAGCCGCGAACCGGGGGTCGACGAGCAGGCGGCGGCGTACCGGGAGGTGTTCGCCCGGATGGGCGGACGTCGGGTGGTGATCCGTACCCTCGACGCCGGGGCGGACAAGCCGGTGCCGTTCCTGCGTCAGCCGGAGGAACCGAACCCCGCGCTGGGCATCCGTGGACTGCGGGTGGCCCGGCGGCAGCCTGCGGTGCTGCGTACGCAGCTCGAAGCGATCGCCCGCGCGGCGGCCGACACCGGCGCGGACGTGTGGGTGATGGCCCCGATGGTGGCGACCCGCGCCGAGGCGGCCGGTTTCGCCGAGGCGGTGCGCGACGCCGGGCTGCCGAAGGCCGGTGTGATGATCGAGGTGCCGGCGGCGGCGCTGCGCGCCGGTCAACTCCTCGAGGTTGTCGACTTCCTCAGCATCGGCACCAACGACCTGAGTCAGTACACGTTCGCCGCCGACCGGCAGTGCGGTGACCTGGCCGAACTGCTCGACCCGTGGCAACCGGCGCTGCTGGCGCTGATCGCCACCGCGGCGGCGGCCGGGCGGTCGGCCGGCAAGCCGGTCGGTGTCTGCGGGGAGGCCGCCGCCGACCCGCTGCTCGCGCCCGTTCTGGTCGGCCTCGGCGTCACCAGCCTCTCCATGTCCGGACCCGCCCTGCCGTGGGTACGGGCCGCGCTCGCCGAGCACACGTTCGCCGACTGCGAGCGGCTGGCGAAGCTCGCCCTCACCGCCGACGACGCGGCCCGGGGAAGGGCCCTCGTCGGCGGCGCCTGACCGCCACGGGCAGCTGACGGGTGCGAACCGACGTGCGGGGCGGGTCTGCTTGCAATGAAGTTGTTGCGGCAAACCTGCCAGCTGGTTAATTCCTACTAACCAGGTATGTGTGATAGGTCTCTCTTCGGGTTTGTCACGGTCGCGCGAGTGACCGCCCACATTGCCGTCACGCGCCCCTCGCCGTAGCGGTTGAGCTGCGGACACGTCCGGGACTTCGATCATCCACGATGGACGGACCGGTGCGGCGACCGCGCGATCCATCGATGGGAATGCGGCGGGCGGGCCCTCCCGATCGGGTCGGAAAGGCCATACGATCAGCGCCGTCGATCGCACGACGGGATCGACGGGGAGGCATACGACCCGACGCCTCCGACCCGCCACCGCGAAGGAGTGGGCGTGCCCGAACGGTGTTGTGGCATGCGGACCGTCAGCTAGCCGGCATCCAGCTCCATCACTCGAAGAGGGCAATGTGTCCGTCGACATCCCGCCAGCCCCGCCCGATTCTCCGCTGACGCGGACCGCGCGGCACCCGCTGCGTCGGCTGACCACCGACCGCTGGGCGATAGCCGGTGGGGTCGTCATCCTCCTCTTTCTGGTGGTTGCCCTCGCCGCGCCGTTGCTCACCGCGATCTCGGGCCACGACCCCTACACGTACGACCTGGGCGCGGTCTCCGAAGCGGGGGAGCCACTCGGCTTCGGCGGAGGGATCAGCGCCGAGCACTGGTTCGGTGTGGAGCCGATGACCGGGCGCGACCTCTTCGCCATCGTGGTGCACGGCGCCCGGACGTCGTTCCTGGTCGGCTTCGGCGCGACCGCCCTCTCGGTGCTGATCGGGGTGCTCGTCGGGATCACCGCCGGCTACTTCGGTGGCTGGTACGACCGGGTGGCGAGCCGCCTCATCGACGTCCTCCTCGGTTTTCCCTGGCTGGTCTTCGTCATCGCGCTCGGGGCGATCGCCCCCGCCCGGTTCCCCAAGCAACTCCTCGTCATCCTGGTCATCGGACTGTTCGGCTGGCCGTCGATCGCCCGGGTCATCCGGGGCCAGACCCTCGTCCTGAAGCGTCGGACGTTCGTCATCGCCGCCACCGCGCTCGGCGCGGGCCCCGCCCACCTGCTCCGGCACCAGTACCTGCCGAACCTCTGGTCGACCATCATCGTCTACGCCACCATGACGGTCCCGGGCATGATCGGCGCGGAGGCGGCCCTGTCCTTCCTCGGCGTCGGTGTGCCGCCACCGACCCCGGCCTGGGGCCGGACGATCGGCGACGCCATCGCCTGGGTGCAGACCGACCCGATGTTCCTGGTCTTTCCCGGTGCGGCGCTCTTCCTCGCCACGCTCGCCTTCAACCTGTTCGGCGACGGCCTGCGCGACGCACTGGACCCGCGCATCCGGGGGCCCCGCCGATGAGAACACTCCGGTACGTCGCGCTGCGCCTGCTCGGCATGGTCGGCACGCTGTTGGTGATCAGCGTGCTGACGTACGCGGTCTTCTACCTGCTACCGGCCGACCCCGCGCTGCTGTCCTGCGGCCGCCCCTGCACTCCGCAACGGCTCGCCGAGGCGAGCGCGTTCATGGGATACGACAAGCCCTGGATCCAGCAGTACGCGGACTTCCTCGGTGGCATCGTCGCCGGCCGGCACTTCGGCTCGGGGCTGGCCGCGGTCGAGTGCGCCGCCCCCTGCTTCGGCTACTCGTTCCGGCTGAACGAACCGGTCACCCAGCTGATCGTGGCACGCGCGCCGGTCACCTTCTCCATCGCCCTCGGCGCGGCGTTGCTCTGGCTGGTCGTCGGCGTCGGCGCCGGGGTGCTCGCCGCGATCCGACGCGGCACGATGGTCGACCGGACGGCGATGCTGCTGTCCACCGTCGGGGTCTCCGCCCCGAGCTACCTCGTGGCGCTGCTGGGCATCCTGCTCTTCGGCTTCACCCTCGACATGGTGCCGGTCGGCGGGTACGTGCCGTTGACCGAGGACCCGGTCGGATGGGCCTGGCACCTGGTCCTCCCGTGGTCCGTGCTCGCCCTGCTCTCCGCCGCGGTCTACGCCCGGCTGACCCGGGGAGAGATGTTGGAGGTGCTCGGCGAGGACTACATCCGCACCGCCAGGGCCAAGGGGCTGCGGGAGCGTCGGGTGATCGGTCGCCACGGGCTGCGCAACGTCCTCATCCCGGTCGTCACCGTCTTCGGTCTCGACCTCGGCACCCTGCTCGGTGGTGCCGTGATCAGCGAACGGGTGTTCAGCATGCCGGGCCTGGGCGCGTTGCTGCTGGACGCGGTCGGCACCGTCGACCTGCCCCTGATCGTCGGCGTGACGCTCTTCTCCGCGTTCCTGGTGATCGTCGCCAACTTCCTCGTGGACCTGGCCTACGGCGCTCTCGACCCGAGGGTGTCGCGGTAGCGCCCGCGAGTGAGCCGGGTGCCCGACGACGTGGGCGCGACGGCAGTCGGGGCGCATCCGCGCTACCCCGATCGACACGGGCCCGGCAGCGTGCCCCAGAAGGAAAGGAATCCCTGATGAGACGACCCCGAGCTCTCGGCGCCCTGGCGCTGACCACGCTACTCGTCCTGGCGGGCTGCAACGCGAACCCGGACGAGGAGCCGGCCGGCGGCGGTTCGTCGACCGGCACCACACGGGGCGGCACGCTGAACATCCTGAGCGCCTCCACCGACGTCAACTTCGACCCGGCCAAGAGTCAGAACCTGGCCATCACCACGCTCGGCCTGGTGCTGCGCCGGCTCACCACCTGGGACGTCCAACCGGGCAAGCCGGCGGTGGTCGTTCCGGATCTGGCCACGGACACCGGGCGCAGCAGCGACGGCGGCAAGACCTGGACCTACACGCTCAAGGACGGACTCGTCTACTCCGACGGCAGCCCCATCACCTCGGCCGACGTCAAGTACGGCGTCGAGCGTTCGTTCGCGCCCGAACTCTCCGGCGGCCTCGGCTACCACAAGGGCCTGCTGGTCGGCGGTGCCGACTACAAGGGCCCGTACGCCGGCGCCGGCCTCGCCTCCGTCGAGACCCCGGACGCCAGGACCGTCGTGTTCCGGCTCAAGGCGGCGTACGGCGACTGGCCGTGGATCGCGTCGATGCCGGCGTTCACCCCGGTGCCGAAGGCGAAGGACGACCCGAAGACGTACAGCCAGAAGCCGGTCGCCTCCGGTCCGTACCAGGTCGAGTCCTACCAGCAGGGCAGCTCGGTGAAGCTGAAGCGCAACCCGAACTGGGACCCCAGGACCGACCAGGTACGCACCGCCGGCCCCGACCAGATCGTCTTCCAACTCGGCCAGGAGGCCACGGTTGCCGCCCAGCGTCTGATCGCCGACTCCGGCGATGACCGCAACGCCTTCGGCACCGGGTTCGTCCCGCCGGCCCAACTGGTGCAGATCCAGCAGAACGCGGCGGCGAAGCAGCGTCTGGTCACCTCGGACGCGGGCGCCCTCGCCTACCTGGCGATCAACAATCAGCGCGGCCCGCTGAAGGACGTCAAGGTGCGGCAGGCCATCGGGTACGCCGTGGACAAGAAGGCGTTCCAGATCGCCTCGGGCGGTGCGACCGGCGGGGACCTGGCCACCACGCTGATCACTCCGGGCATCGCCGGACGCGTGGCGTACGACCTCTATCCGGCTGATCCGTCGGGCGACGTCACCAAGGCCAAGCAGTTGCTGGCCGAGGCCGGCCAGGCCACCCTGGCTCTCGTCCTGCTGTCCAGGAACGATCAGGTGAGCCTGGCCCAGGCGCAGGCCATCCAGCAGGGCCTGCAACGGGCCGGGATCACCGTGACCATCAAGCCGGCGGACTCGACCGCGGTGATCGACGAGGTCACCGGGGACAGGGGCGATTTCGACCTGACGATCAGTAGCTGGCAACCGGACTTCCCCAGCGCGAACGGCAACATCCAGCCGCTCTTCAGCAGCAGCGAGATCGGCGGCGGGGGCTACAACATCTCCCGGTTCTCGCAGCCCGAGGTGGACGCGCTGATCGAGCAGGCCACCACCGAGACCGACCCGACCAGGGCGCAGGCGCTCTGGGCGCAGGCGGACAAGCGCATCCTGCAGGACTCGCCGGTCGTACCGCTGATCTACACGAAGAACTCGTTCCTGCACGGTTCGAACGTGCAGAACTTCTTCGTCGCGGCGTTCCCGGCGTACCCGAACTACCTGAAGGTATCGCTGAAGCAGGGATGACCGCTTCCACCATCTCGCCGCTGCTGGCGGTGGAAGACCTCTCCATCTCGTTCGACGTGGATGGCGAGTCGCACGAGGCGACCCGTGGCGTGGCTTTCGAGCTGCGCCGCGGGCACGTCCTGGCCCTCGTCGGCGAGTCCGGTTCGGGAAAGAGCGTCATCGCCCTGTCCACGCTGGGACTGCTGCCCCACAACGCCAGGGTCAGTGGCAGCATCCGGCTCGACGGTGAGCAACTGTTGGGTGCCGCACCGGACCGGCTGCGCGAACTGCGCGGTGGGCGGATCGGCACCGTCTTCCAGGAGCCGATGACCGCGCTGAACCCGGTCTTCACCATCGGCGACCAGATCGGCGAGGCGATCCGCGCCCACCGCCGGCTCGGCCGCGTGGCGGTCACCCGACGCATCCGGGAACTGCTCGACATCGTCGGACTGGACGCCCCGGTCCGGGTGGCGGGGTCGTACCCGCACGAACTGTCCGGCGGGCAGTTGCAGCGGGCGATGATCGCCATGGCGATCAGTTCGGACCCGATGCTGCTGATCGCCGACGAGCCGACCACCGCACTCGACGTGACCGTCCAGGCGGGCATTCTCGAACTGCTCCGTGACCTGCGCGACCGGATCGAGATGTCGATCCTGCTGATCACCCACGACATGGGGGTGGTCGCCGACATCGCCGACGAAGCGGCGGTACTGAGCCGGGGCCGGCTGGTGGAGCACGCCCCGGTGTCGCGGCTGTTCACCGCACCGGTGCACGCGTACACGCGGTCGCTGCTGCGGGCGGTGCCCGCCCTCGCCGAACTGCGGCTGCCGGACGCCGCGACCACGGTGGCCGAATCGCCGCCGGCCGACGGTGCCGCTGTGACGGATCGACGTGCGCCCGCTGACGACGACGCGTCACGGCCGGGTGTGGTCCGGTTGCGTGACGTCGTCGTCGAGTATCCGGGACGTCGCGGCGGCGGCCGGGTGCGTGCCGTGGACCGGGTGTCCCTGCGGGTCGACCGGGCGGAGGTGCTGGGCCTGGTCGGTGAGTCCGGCTCCGGCAAGTCGACCATCGGTCGGGTGCTGGCCGGTCTGGTCCCGGTGGCCGCCGGCACCGTCCTGGTCGGTGGTACGGACCTCGGCCGGATCGCCCGCCGTCCGTGGCGCAACGCCCGGTCGCTGCGTGCTGTCCGATCCGGCACCGGGTTCGTGTTCCAGGATCCGGCGTCCTCGCTGAACCCGAGGCGGACCATCGCCGACAGCATCGCCGAACCGCTCCTGCTGCACTGCGACCTCACCCCGGCCCAGCTGCGGCGACGGGTGGACGAACTGCTCGAAGCGGTGCAACTGGCAACGGCGATGCGCGACCGCTACCCCTTCGAGATGTCCGGCGGCCAGCGCCAGCGAGTAGCGATCGCCCGCGCCATCGCCCTCGATCCGGCCCTGCTGATCGCCGACGAACCCACCAGCGCCCTGGACGTCTCGGTGCAGGCCCGGATCCTGGAACTGTTCCGATCGTTGCAGAGCCGGTTCGGCTTCGCCTGCCTGTTCATCAGCCACGACCTTGCCGTGGTGCGGCAGCTGGCCCACCGGGTCGCCGTGATGCATCGCGGCCGGGTGGTCGAACAGGGGACGACGGCCGACGTACTGCACGCACCGGTCCATCCGTACACCCGGCGGCTCCTGGCCGCGGCGCCGATCGCCGACCCGGAGCAACAGGCCGTCCGGCGGGGGACCTGGCGGCTGACGGGCGCCGAGCATGGTCAACCCGCGCGGTGACCGGCGGCCCTCCCGGCGAGAACGCGGGTCGCCCGGCGGCGCGTCCGTGGGATCGGCTTCGTCGGATGAGGGTGTTTGCCGGTAGGTTCTTCGCCGTGGAGGAAGTCGACCGTGCCATCATCGCCGCGCTGACCGCCGACGGCCGCTTGTCGTACACCGACCTGGCCGAGAAGGTGGGGCTGTCGGTGTCCGCGGTGCACCAGCGGGTACGCCGGCTGGAGCAGCGCGGTGTCGTCACCGGTTACACCGCGCGGGTGTCGTTCGACGCGCTGGAGTTGCCGCTGACGGCCTTCGTGGCGGTCCGCCCGTTCGACCCCTCGCAGCCGGACGACGCGCCGGAGCGGTTGGCCCACCTGCCGGAGATCGAGTCCTGCTATTCGGTGGCGGGGGACGACAACTACCTGCTGCTGGTGCGGGTGGCCGGTCCGGCGGATCTGGAGCGGGTGCTGCAGGAGATCCGCACCTCGGCGAGCGTGACCACCCGGACGACGGTGGTCCTCTCCACCCCCTACGAGAGTCGTCCGCCGAGGGTCAGCCGCGCTCCGCAGTGACCGGCACGCCGGCCGCGCCGCCGGTGTTCCAGCGTTGGATCACCCGGCGTCCGTGCTCGTGACCGAGGGCGGAGATGGTGGCGGTGTCCAGCCGGAGCAGGCCGCCGCCGCTGGCGGGTAGGCCGATCCAGCGGGCGCCGGCCACCCGGAGGCTGTGTCCGTGGGCGACCAGGGCGACGTCGCCGTCGGTGAGCAGCGCGGCGGCCCGGTCCAGGATCCGGTCGAGGCGGGCGCCGACCTGGTCGGGGGATTCGCCTTCCGGGCAGCCGTCGGTCCACAGGTTCCAGTCCGGGCGTTCCCGCTGGATGTCCTTGGTGGTGCGGCCCTCGTAGCTGCCGTAGTTCCACTCGGCGAGGTCGTCGTCGACGGAGGTGACGGTCAGGCCGGCGAGTTCGGCGGTGCGCAGCGCCCGGGTCCGGGGGCTGGAGATGACGGCGGCGAAGGTCCGGCCGGCGAGTTGGTCGCGGGCGGCGCGGGCCTCGCGCTCGCCGTCGGGGCTCAGCGCCAGGTCGGTGTACGAGGTGTGCCGGTGCGCGGCACTCCATTCGGTCTCGCCGTGCCGGATGAGAACGATCTCTGTCACCCGGCTAGTTAAGCACGTCCAACATGTCTAGCTTCCTAGGATGCTGTACGGGATGTGCGCCCGATCCAACGGAACCACCAAGGTTTTCACCGACGCCCGACCGGGGACTCAACAGAAGGCCGAACACCGGACTAGTCACGAGGAGTCGAGATGAGCCTCACCGATAAGGCCAAGCAGAAGGCCGAACAGATGACGGGCGCCGCCAAGGAGAAGTTCGGCGACGCGACCGACAACGAGCAGATGCGGGCCGAGGGCTCGCGGCAGCAGGCCGGCTCCAAGACCAAGCAGGCCGGCGAGAACGTCAAGGACGCCGGCAAGAACATGAAGGAATCGTTCAACAGGTAAGCGCGTGAACGACAGTGGGGCCACCGGTGTGACACCGGTGGCCCCACTGGGCGTACGGGCGGATCAGGCCAGGTCGCTCGGCTCGTGGGCGGACCACCAGGCCCGGCCCGACTCGGGCAGCGTGTCGATCGGGTCGTAGTAGGCGTACCGGCGGCCGAGAGCGGTCAGGTCGGCCGACTCGATGGAGGTCCGGTAGTTCTTGGTCCAGTAGGAGATGCCGCGCTCGCGGTCGTACTCGGTGAGCATGTGCACCCAGCGCTTGCCGACGAACGGTACGTCGCAGACGATCCGGGGGGTGGCGTAACCCGGCAGGTAGCCCATCATGTCGTGCTGGAGCTGTTGGGCCTGCCAGACCGGCACCCGCCAGTGCTCGGCGTTGGGGATCATGTCGCACATGTAGAAGTAGTACGGCAGGATGCCGGCCTCGCCCTGGAGCGCGAAGCAGAGGTCGAGCA
Organism: Micromonospora sp. NPDC049529; assembly: GCF_055586685.1. Taxonomy (NCBI): domain Bacteria; kingdom Bacillati; phylum Actinomycetota; class Actinomycetes; order Micromonosporales; family Micromonosporaceae; genus Micromonospora; species Micromonospora sp. NPDC049529. The sequence goes on along the minus strand of NZ_JBVJHT010000012.1, from coordinate 182,288 downwards.
GGTCCGGTGCGGTGGCGTTCACCCCGCGCATCAGCACGCCCTGGTTGCGGACGTCGCGTACGCCGACCTCCAGTGCGGTCTGTGCGGCTCGGGCGACCAGTGGGGTCAGCGACTGGGCGTGGTTGACGTGGGTGTGGATGGCCAGGTTGACGCCGCGCCGGGCGGCGGTGCGGGCGACCCGTTCCAGGCCCTCGACGACGTCGGGCTGCAACCAGTGCTGGGGTAGTCCCATCAGCGCCTTGGTGGCGAGCCGGATGTCGCGGATCGTCTCGATTTCGAGCAGTCGCATCAGGTACGACTCAAGGTTGCGCCAGGGGACGTTGGCGACGTCGCCGCCGGAGACCACGACGTCGCGTACGCCGGGGTGGGCGCGCAGGTAGTCGATGTGCGCGTCGTACCGCTCGACCGGCTTGAGGCTGAGTTTGAGTTTGTCGACGGTCGGGGTGGAGTTGCCGACGAGGTCCATCCGGGTGCAGTGCCCGCAGTACTGGGGGCAGGTGGAGAGCAGTTCGGCGAGGACCTTGGTGGGGTAGCGGTGGGTGAGCCCTTCGGCGACCCACATGTCGTGTTCGTGGAGTGAGTCGCGGGTCGCGTACGGGTGTGACGGCCAGTCGGTGCGCCGGTCGGAGGCGACCGGGATCATGTAGCGCCGGATCGGGTCGGCGAGGAATGCCTCGGTGGTCATCGGGGCGTCCGGCACCATCGTGTTGATCATCTGTGGTGGGACCAGCATCGACATGGTGGCGAGCGTGGCCTGGTCGGCGGCGAGGTCGGTGTAGAAGCTGTCATCGACGAGGTCGCCGAGCAGGGCGCGCAGTTGTTTGGCGTTCTTGACGCAGTTGACGCGTTGCCACTGGGCGGATTCCCACTGTTCGCGGGTGACGTGGCGCCAGCCGGGGAAGCGGGTCCAGTCGGGTTCGACCAGGGGTCGGCGGCGGTATTCGTAGGGCTGGGTGGCGTGGGGTGTCGTGGTGTCGGTCGGTCGGGGCGCAGGGATGGCCTCTATTGGTTGTGTCTGCGTCACGGACCCTCCTCGGGCTGCGCGGTACCGGTGACGGTCCGAAGGCTACTGGAAAATATCCTGTAGAGGAATTATTCTGCCGTAAGTTTTCCCGCAACGCGTTCTGTTGGCAACGTGACTGACTTGAAGGGGGCGTTCCGATGACCTCACCCGTGGGGCTGCACCGTGTGCTCGAACCGGTCGGGGTGTTGCCTCAGGCGGCGTGGCGGTTGGATCCGGGTGCTCCGGTGGGCGCGGACGAGGTGCGGATCCGGGTGGAGCGGTTGAACCTGGACGCGGCGAGTTTCCGGCAGTTGTCGGAGAAGCACGGTGGTGACGGGGCGGCGGTCCGGGCCGAGGTGCTAGATATCATTGCCAATCGGGGCAAGATGCATAATCCGGTCACTGGTTCGGGTGGAATGCTGATCGGTGTGGTGGACGAGGTCGGCCCGTCCTCGCCGCTGAAGGTGTCCCCCGGAGACCGGGTGGCGACCCTGGTGTCGCTGACCCTGACCCCACTGGTCGTCACCGACGGGCTGGCCGACTGGGACGGGCGCGGTGAGCAGGTGCCGTGTGCCGGGTTCGCGGTGCTGTTCGCCCGGTCGGTGGTGGCGGTGCTGCCGGACGATCTCGATCCGCGGCTGGCGCTGGCCGTACTGGACGTGTGTGGGGCGCCGGCGTTGACCGCGCGGGTGGTGGCCGGGTATGCGTCGCCGTCGGTGGCGGTGCTCGGCGGGGCGGGCAAGAGCGGGGCGTTGGCGTTGGCTGCGGCGCGGCGGGCGGGCGCCGGTCGTACGGTGGGGGTGGTGCCGGTGGCGGCGGAGCGGGACCGGCTGGTCGCGGCCGGACTGGCGACGGAGGTCGCGTTGGCCGACGCCCGTGATCCGGTGGCGTTGGCGGCGGCGGTGACCGGGGCGCTGGGTGGCCCGGCGGACGTCACGGTGGTCTGCGTGGACGTGCCGGGGTGCGAGCACGGGGCGATCCTGGCGACGGCCGACGGTGGCACGGTGATCTTCTTCTCGATGGCGACGAGTTTCGCGGCGGCGGCGTTGGGGGCGGAGGGGTTGGCCGCCGACGTGACGATGCTGGTCGGGAACGGGTACGTGCCGGGGCACGCGGAGTTGGCGGTGAATCTGGTACGTGACGACGCCGGGGTGCGTGGGTTGTTCGAGGCCCGGATCGCGGCAGACTGATCACATGACTTCCCCCTCGACTCTGTACCGCGGCGGCCACCTCTACTGCCCCGGTGACCCTCGGGCGACCGCGTTGTTGATCCGGGATGACCGGATTGTCTGGATCGGTGCGGACGCGGACGCGCCGTCCGCCGATGTGGTGATGGATCTGGCGGGTGCGCTGGTGACACCGGCGTTCGTCGACGCGCACGTGCACGCGACGGATACCGGGTTGGCGTTGTCCGGGTTGGATCTGTCGTCGGCCCGGTCGGCGGCGCAGCTGCTGGCGGCGGTGACCGGGTTCGCGGCGGGGTTGCCGGCGGACGCGGTGGTGTTGGGGCACGGTTGGGACGAGTCGAACTGGGTCGACCAGTCGCCGCCGTCGGCGGTGGAGTTGGACCGGGCGGCGTCCGGGCGGCGGGTGTACCTGTCGCAGGCGTCGATCCATTCGGCGTTGTGTTCGTCGGCTTTGCTGGCGGCGGCGCCGGAGGTGGTGGCCGCGGCGGGATACGACGCGTCGGGGTGGTTGCGGCGGGACGCGCACCATGTGGTGCGGGCGTTGGCGTTCGGGTCGGTGACCCGGGAGCAGCGGGCGGCGGCGCAGCGGGCGGCGTTGGCGCGGGCGGCGTCGTTGGGGATCGCCGCAGTGCACGAGTGCGGCGGTCCGGACATCTCCGATGAGGTGGACTTCGCCGGTGTGTTGGCGCTGTCCGGTGACGCCTGCCCGGAGGTGTTCGGCTACTGGGGTGAGTTGACGGGGGCGGCGCGGGCGCGGGATCTGGGCGCGGTCGGTGCCGGTGGGGACCTGTTCGCCGACGGGGCGTTGGGTTCGCGTACGGCGCATCTGTCGTCGGCGTACGCCGATGGTGGTGAGGGCGCGTGCGGGCACGGGTACGTGTCGGCGGAGCAGGTCCGCGACCACCTGTTGGACTGTGCGGTGCACCGGATGCAGGGCGGGTTCCACGCGATCGGGGACGCGGCGATCTCGACGGTGCTGGACGGGTTCGCGTTGGCGGCGCGGACGTTGGGGGTGGATCGGTTGCGGGCGGCCCGGCACCGGGTGGAGCACGCGGAGATCATGAGCAAGCGGTTGATCGCCGGTTTCGTCGAGTACGGGATCGTGGCGAGCATGCAGCCGGCGTTCGACCGGTTGTGGGGTGGCGAGGACCGGATGTACGCCCAGCGGTTGGGGGTGGCCCGGTCGTTGGATTCGAATCCGATGGGTGCCATGCACGGGGTGGGTGTGACGTTGGCGTTCGGGTCGGATTCGCCGGTGACGCCGTTGGATCCGTGGGGTTCGGTGCGGGCGGCGGTGGCGCATTTCAACCCGGCGCAGCGGATGAGTGCGCGGGCGGCGTTCGCGGCGCACACCCGGGGCGGGTGGCGGGCGGTGTTCCGCGACGACGAGGGGGTGTTGGCGCCGGGTGCGCCGGCGACGTTCGCGGTGTGGTCGGCGCCGGCCGGGGTGGACCGGGGTTTGCCGGTGTTGGTGGCCCCGGAGATGGAGTTGCGGGGGCCGGATGATCCGACGCCGTTGCCGGTGTGTCGGCGTACGGTGCTGCGCGGTCAGGTGATCTACGAGGCGCTCGACTGAGCCGCCCCGGCGGGTTTCGAGGAAGGAACGTCGTGACGGACAAGCTCGCGTTGGACGCGGCGGTGGTGGCCCGGGCGCGGGAGTTGGCGCGCCGGGCCGGGCAGCCGGTGGTGGATCTGGCCCGTGGGCACACGACGGTGTCGGTGGAGCGGGCCGTGTTGCGGCTGGCCGGGGTGACGGGTGCGGATCCGGATGGGATTCCGTGGGTGAACCGGTTGGTCGACGCGGTGGTCGCCGAGGTCGGGTTGGCGCACGGGGTGGCGTTGCCGGTGTTCGACGCGTTGGCGCGGGAGGGTCTGGCCGGTGGTGATGTCGGTGCGGGGTTGACGTTGCTGGCGCAGAAGGCGGCGGCCGGGTCGGTGGGTTTCGGGTTGCCGTCGGGGAGGGCGGCGACGGCGGCCCGGTCGGCGGCGCGGCGGGCGACGGGTGCGGGGTTGCGCCTGGTCGACCGGCGGCGGGTGGAGCGGGAGCGGTTGGTGCGGCGGTACGGGGATCCGGTGCGGCGGCCGTGGATCTATCTGATCGTGGCGACGGGTGACATCTACGAGGACATTCCGCAGGCGCAGGCGGCGGCGCGGGCGGGTGCGGACGTGATCGCGGTGATCCGGTCGACGGGGCAGTCGTTGTTGGACTACGTGCCGGAGGGGGCGACCCGGGAGGGTTTCGCGGGTACGTACGCGACGCAGGAGAATTTCCGGTTGATGCGGGCGGCGCTGGACGAGTCGTCGCGGGAGTTGGGCCGGTATGTGCGGTTGACGAATTACGCGTCTGGGTTGTGCATGCCGGAGATGGCGGCGTTGGCCGGCCTGGAGCGGCTGGACATGATGTTGAACGATTCGATGTACGGGATCCTGTTCCGGGACATCAACCCGATCCGTACGTTCGTCGACCAGCGGTTCTCCCGGCAGGTCCACGCGCGGGCGGGGATCATCATCAACACCGGTGAGGACAACTACCTGACCACGGCGGATGCGGTGGACGAGGCGCACACGGTGACGGTGTCGCAGTTGCTCAACGAGTTCTTCGCGCACGAGGCGGGGTTGGCCGACTGGCAGTTGGGGTTGGGGCACGCGTTCGAGATCAACCCGGATGTGCCGGAGTCGTTCCGGTTGGAGTTGGCGCACGCGTTGCTGGCGCGGGAGTTGTTCCCGGACGCGCCGTTGAAGTGGATGCCGCCGACGAAGCACATGACCGGGGACGTGTTCCGGGGCAACCTGTTGGACGGGTTCTTCAACCTGGTGGGTGCGATGACCGGGCAGGGGATCCTGCTGGTCGGGATGATGACCGAGGCGGTGGTGACGCCGTGGTTGTCCGACCGGGACATCGCGTTGCAGAACGTGCGGTACGTGTTGGGTGCCGCCGGTGGGTTGCACGAGGATTTCGTGCCGGCGCCGGGTGGGTTCATCCAGCAGCGGGCGGCGCGGGTGTTGGACGAGGCGGTGGGGTTGTTGTCCCGGATCGCCGACGACACGTTGTTGAACGCGATCGCCGAGGGCACGTTCGGGATCATGAAGCGTCCGGCGAACCGGGGTAAGGGCCTCGACGGGGTCGCGGCGCACGCGGCGGGTTACTACAACCCGGCGACGGAGTTGCTGGAGCGCGACCAGGTCGCCGCTGCCGCCAAGTCCGGTGCGGTGGCGGCGTGAGCGGGCCGGTGGTGCGGCCGTACGGGGACACGACCGGTGACGGCATGGTGCAGGTGTCGTTCACGTTGCCGTTGGCGCACGACAAGCGGGCCGAGGGTGCGGCGTTGCAGTTGGCCGGGAAGATGGGCCTGGAGCCGGCGATGCTGGTGCACGCGAAGCAGATGGGTGACGGGTTCACGTTCTTCGTCGTCTACGGGCGGGTGAACCATCTGGTCGACACCGATGCCGTACGGGTGGTGGAGCGGGACTTTCCGTTGCTGTCGGCGAAGGAGGTCAACGCGTTGGTGAAGTCCCGGCTGCGGCGCAAGTTGTCGGTGGTGGGGGCGTGTATCGGCTCGGACGCGCACACGGTGGGGATCGACGCGATCCTGAACGTCAAGGGTGTGGCGGGTGAGAAGGGCCTGGAGTACTACCGGGAGTTGAAGGTGACGAACCTGGGCGCGCAGGTGAGTGTGCCGGAGTTGGTCGAGGCGGCGCGGGTGGAGCGGGCGGACGCGGTGCTGGTGTCGCAGGTGGTGACGCAGCGGGACGCCCATCTGCACAACACCCGGGAGATGTCGGCGGCGTTCCGGGAGGCGATGCCGGCGGGGCGGCGGCCGTTGCTGATCGTCGGTGGGCCCCGGTTCGACGAGTTGATGACCGGTGAGCTGGGGGTGGATCGGATCTTCGGGCGGGGGACGACACCGCGGGAGGTGGCCAGTTACCTGGTGCACGAGCTGGTGGTCAACCGGGCGGTCCGGGTCGGTGCGGGGAAGGGGTCGGGTCGGTGACTGACGAGCGGGTCGGGTTGACGGTGGTCCACCGGCGGTATGTGCCGTACGGGCACGCGCACTATGCCGGGGCGCTGGTCGACGGGGCGTACGCGTTGGGGTTGTTCGGGGATGTGGCGACGGAGGTGTGTATCCGTACCGACTCCGACGAGGGGTTGTTCGCGTCGTACTCGTCGGTGCAGTTCCGGGCGCCGGTGCGCGCCGGTGACGTGCTGGAGGTGGTGGCGACGGTGACCCGGGTCGGTACCCGGAGCCGGACGATCGACTTCGAGTGCCGGGTGGTGTGCCGGGGGCGGCCGGAGTGGGGGGAGTCGGCGGCGGTGGTGCTGGATCCCCCGGTGGTGGCGGTGACGGCGACCGGGACGGTGGTGGTGCCGGCGCCGCCTCCGGGTGGGGCGCCGGGCGCGGTGCCCCGGCCGCTGTGAGCGGGTACGCGGTCTGCGCCGATGTGGGGTCGACGTTCACGAAGGTCGCGGTGGTGGAGTTGGCCACCGGTGCCCTGGTCGGGGCGGCGGCCGGGCCGACGACGGTCGGTTCCGACGTGTTGCACGGCCTCGACGCGGCGGTCGCGCGGGCGACGGCGGACGTCCCGGACGCGGCCGGCGCCCCGTGGTACGTGTGTTCGTCGGCCGGTGGCGGGTTGCGCCTGGCGGTGGTCGGTTACGAGGAGTTGGTGACGGCGCGGGCCGGGCATCAGGTGGGGTTGTCGGCCGGGGCGCGGGTGGTGCATGTCGGCGCGGGTCGGCTGGACCGGGCGGGGCTGGCCGGGTTGCGGGCGGCGCGGCCGGACGTGGTGCTGCTGGTCGGCGGGACCGACGGCGGTGACGGCGAGGTGCTGGTGCACAACGCGGCCCGGTTGGCGGCGGCCCGGTGGCGGGTGCCGGTGGTGGTGGCCGGGAACGTGGAGGTCCGGTCGGAGGTGGCGGGGGTGTTGGCCGGTCGGGGGGTGCCGGTGACGGTGGCGGAGAACGTGTTGCCCCGGATCGGGGTGTTGGCGCCGTTGTCGGCGCGGTTGGCGATCCGGGAGGTGTTCCTGCGGCATGTGATCGGCGGCAAGCGGTTGTCGCGGGGTACGCGGTTCGCCCGGTTGGTGCGGGCGGCGACCCCGGAGGCGGTGCTGACCGGGGTGGAGGTTCTCGCCGATCAGCTGCCCGGTGATCTGGTGGTCGTCGACGTGGGTGGGGCGACCACGGACGTGTATTCGGTGTTGACACCGGACGAGCGGGGTTCGGGGCCGGCGCGGGCGGCGGCGGGGATGTTGTGGCGGGCCCGGACGGTCGAGGGTGACCTCGGTATGCGGTGGAGTGCTCCGGGGGTGGTGGCGGCGGCTCGGGCGGAGCGGATGCTGGCCGAGGGTGAGTGGGAGGCGTTGGCGGTGGCGGCGGCGGACCGGGCCGCGGATCCGGGGTTCCTGGCCGTCGACGCGGGGGCGTGGGCGGTGGATCGGCGGATCGCCGGGTTGGCGGCGACGGTCGCGTTGCGGCGGCACGCGCGCGGGGCGGCGGTCGGTGACGGCGGGGGCCGGGATCTGCGCGACGTCCGTCTGATCATCGGGTCGGGGGGTGTCCTTCGCCACGCCGGTGCCGGAGAGGCGGTGGCGGTGCTCGATGCGGTGCTGGCCGACCACGGCGGTGGGTGGGCGTTGCCCCGGGCGGCGACACCGGTCGTCGATGATCAGTATGTGCTGGCCGCCGCAGGGTTGCTCGCCGCGGATCATCCGGTGGCGGCGGTCGCGCTGCTGCGCCGGCATCTGCTCGGGGCGCGGTGACCGGCGACTCGCGGGGTTCGACACGCCGAATTGATCGGGCCGACTTGGCCGCTGGCGGTTGACAGGGCCGGGGGTGCACCACGTACCGTCTTTGAGTCCTACTACGGGAAGCGGCTGTTGTTCGCTTCGTCCCTTCGTCCGCTGGCCGAGCGACTGTTTTCGATGTCGCAGCGGCCAGGTCCAGCGGGCGGGGGTCGGCGGGGCGGCGCGAACCGGCCGCGGTTACCGGTGTAAGGGCAGGACGACGTGCACGGCCAGTAGACAACGGCCTGACGGGGACAGCCAGTCTCCCTCCGGTCGGTCCGAAGGTCGTGACGGGTCATCTCTGCCACACCGGCCGGGAAGGGCCTGGGAGCATCGGGGGGGGGGGGGGGGGGGGGCGCCCCCCTCTTTTTTTTTTTGGGGCGCCCCCCACACCTCCTTTTTCCCGTTTTTTGTGGTTTGTTTGGGGGATGAGGTTTCGGGGTGGGT
>NZ_JBVJHT010000012.1:0-173857 GCF_055586685.1 Micromonospora sp. NPDC049529 | reverse complement strand
GGAGAACCGTCGTTCTCCTCTGTGTGGCGCAAGGTTGGGTGGTTGTCCCCTCCCACACCCCGGACGGGGGGAGGCCGGAACCAGCTGGGCCGCGCCCGGTGCCCCCCCCCCGATTTTGTCGTTGCGGGCGGCCCCGCCGACAGTGTCGTTTCCCGGGTGTCGGCGGTGTCGGGGGCGGACGTGGTCGCGGGTGCGGGTCGGGCCGGTAGCCTTCGCCGGGGAGATCCGCCGCCGATCGGTTCGGTGGTGGCCGGACGGGCGGTGAGGCGCAGGTGGCGATGGTGGACTCGGCGGGCACGCGGGTCGGTGCGGGCCAGGGACCGGTGGTGGGGTCCCCGCAGCGGCCCCGGCCGCTGCCGTTGTGGGTCGCGGTGCTGGCGGCGCTGGCGGGTGGTGGTGCGCTGCTGCTCGCCTTCCCGCCGTACGGGCTGTGGTGGCTGGGCCCGGTCGGGGTGGCGTTGTTGTCCGCCGCGACGCACCGTCGCCGGTTGCGGGCCGGCGCGGGGCTGGGCGCGTTGGCGGGCCTGGCCCTGTTCGTGCCGATGTTGAGTTGGACGAACCTGCACACCGGTTATCTGCCGTGGCTGCTGCTGTCCGGTTTGCAGGCCGGGTACCTGGCCCTGCTGGGGCTGGCGACGGCCCTGGTGAGCCCGGTGGTCGACCGGTGGCGCTGGTCGTGGCCGGTGGTGACCGGGCTGCTGTGGGTGGCGCAGGAGGCGCTGCGGGACCGGACCCCGTTCGGGGGGTTCCCGTGGGGGCGGTTGGCGTTCAGTCAGGCCGATTCGCCGCTGGTGCGGTGGGCGGCCGTCGGTGGGGCGCCGCTGGTGACGTTCGGGACGGCGCTGGTCGGCGGGTTCCTGGTCGCGGCCGGCTGGTGGGCGGTCACCGGGTGGCGGGGTGATCGGCTGGTACGGGGCCGCTGGTCGGTGTACGGGGCCGCCGTGGCGGCGGTCGCGGTGGTGCTGGTGGGGTTCCTGGTGCCGCTCGGGGACGGTTCCGGTGCCGGTACCGCCACCGTGGCGATCGTGCAGGGCAACGTGCCCCGGCTCGGGTTGGACTTCAACGCCCAGCGGCGGGCGGTGCTGGAGAACCACGCGAACGCCACCATCGACCTGGCCGCCCGGGTGGCCGCCGGTACGGCCCGGCAGCCGGACCTGGTGGTGTGGCCGGAGAACGCCAGTGACGTCGACCCGTTGCGCGACGCCACGGCGGCGGCCGAGATCACGGCGGCGGCGGACGCGATCCGGGCGCCGATCCTGGTCGGCGCGGTGCTCCTGGGGCCCGGCCCCGGCCAGGTCCGCAACACGGGGCTGCTGTGGTTGCCGGGGTCCGGCCCGGATCTGGACCAGATGTACTTCAAGCGGCACCCGGTGCCGTTCGCGGAGTACATCCCGTTGCGGAGCATCGCCCGGAAGGTCAGCTCCCAGGTTGACCGGGTCCGGTCCGACTTCGTCGCCGGCACCCGCCCCGGGGTCGTCACCGCCGGTGGGCTCACCCTCGGCGACGTGATCTGTTTCGAGGTCGCCTACGACGAGGTGGTCCGGGACACCGTCACCGGCGGGGCACAGCTGCTGGTGGTGCAGACGAACAACGCCACGTTCGACGAGGCCGAGGCCCGCCAGCAGATGGCGATGGTGCAGTTACGGGCGGTTGAGCACGGTCGTGAGGCGCTCATGGCGTCCACGGTCGGGGTGTCCGGGTTCGTCGGGGCCGATGGGCGGGTAACCGGTGCGACCGGGTTCAACACCCCAGCGGTGGTGGTCCGGGAGGTGCACCTCGGGGACGACCGTACGGTCGCCACCCGGGTCGGTGTCTGGCCCGAGGTGGTGCTGGTGGGGTTGGCCGTCGCGGCGCTCGTGGCGGCCGTGGTGGTCCGCCGCCGTCGGGTGGTCCCCGCAGACGGTCCGTCGGTGGCGGGGGGTGAACTCGACCCCGCTGCCTCGGCAGATGCGGAGGAGCGGTGAGTGAGCCAACCGGTGCGGTGCGACGGATGACGGGCTATCCGGGTGTGGGGCGGGTCCTGGTCGTCATCCCGACGTACAACGAGGCGGACAACGTCGTGGTCATCACCGAGCGGCTGCGGCAGGCGGTACCGGCGGTGGAGATCCTGATCGCCGACGACAACAGTCCCGACGGGACCGGGGCGGTCGCCGACCGGCTCGCCGCCGCCGACGAGTTCGTCCACGTACTGCACCGGCCCGGCAAGCAGGGACTGGGGGCGGCGTACGTGGCCGGGTTCGGCTGGGCGCGGGAGCACGGGTACGACGCGGTCGCGGAGATGGACGCCGACGGCTCGCACGCCCCGGAGGAACTGCCCCGGTTGCTCGACGCGGCCCGCGACGCCGACGTGGTCATCGGTTCCCGGTGGACGTCCGGCGGCGAGGTGGTCAACTGGCCGTGGCACCGGCAACTGCTCTCCCGGGGCGGGAACCTCTACACCCGGTTGGCGCTGGGTATGCCGGTCTCCGACGCCACCGGTGGCTACCGGATCTACCGGGTGCCGGCGTTGGACAAGATGGACTTCGATTCGGTCGCCTCGCAGGGGTACTCGTTCCAGGTGGAACTCTCCTGGCGGGCGCACCGGGCCGGGTTGCGGACCGTCGAGGTGCCGATCACGTTCGCCGAGCGGGAACACGGGGCCAGCAAGATGAGCCCGTTGATCATCGCGGAGGCGTTGTGGCGGGTGACCCTGTGGTGTCTGCAGGAACGTCGGTTCGGTTCGGGTCGGCGTCGGGCCCGGTTCGGCGACAGTACGTCGCGGTGGCCGTAGAACCGGGGCGTGTCATGCTTGAGAGGCGGGATTCCGCTGCCGTTCATCATCCGGATGGGGTGACATGCGCCGAGGGCTGAGACTGGTGCCGTTGGCACTTCTGCTCGCCGTGGTCATCGAGATCGTGGTTTTCGTCCTGGTCGGGCACGCGATCGGGTTCGGGTGGGCGATCCTGCTCGTGCTCGCCGCCTCGATCCTGGGTCTGATGCTGCTGCGTCGGGAGGGTATGCGGGCCTGGCGTGGCTTCCGCAGCGCGGCCGAGGCCGGCAGCCCACCGGGTAAGCAGGTTGTCGACGGGCTCGTCGGGCTCGGTGCGGGCCTGCTGCTGGCCGTGCCGGGGCTGGTCAGCGGGGTGGTCGGCCTGCTGCTCGTGATTCCGCCGCTGCGCCGGCTCGCCGGCCGGGGGGTGCAGGTGGCCACGGAGCGGCGGGTGTCGGCGATGGTCGCCGGTGACCTGTTCGGGCCGCGCCGGGTGCGGGTGCGTCGCGGGGCCCCGCAGCCGACACCGCCGGCTGCCGACACCCGGCCACCGCCGGCCGCCGGTCCGGCGATCGAGGGCGAGATCGTCGACCAGCGACCGAACTGAGGCCGAACCCGACCACCGGGCGCACACGAAACCGCCCCACGGCCGGTGGGCCGTGGGGCGGTGGTGATTGTTGTCGGTGCTGGTGCTCAGACGCGACCGCGTCGGGTCCGTACCTCTTCGAGTCGTTCGGCGAGGATGTCCTCGAGTTCGGCGATCGAACGGCGTTCCAGCAGCATGTCCCAGTGGGTACGCGGCGGCTTCGCCTTCTTCTGCTCGGGCTCGGTGCCATCCACCAGCCGTGCGACGCTGCCGTCGAACTTGCACTCCCAGGTGATCGGAACCTCGGCGTCGACGGCGAAGGGCACCTCGAACTGGTGACCCTTGGCGCAGAGGTACTCGCGGGTCTGGCGCGGCGCGAGCTCCGTGTTCCGGTCGGACTCGTAGCTGACTGCTCCCAGACGGCTTCCGCGCAGCATGCGCTCGCCCATGTTCGGCATTCCCCTCGGTCGTGGTGCTGGTTCTTATCGGTGTAACGATGGGTACCGGGTCGGCGATTCCCGACACCTTCGGCAAACGTACTTCTGATCAAACATTCCGAGCGTAGCCGGACAGCGCAACCCGTGATCGGGGCCACCACCGTACCCGATGGGTTATGTGTTGTTCGTGGCTTTTTATCCGCTTTCGTGGGCGGTCTGGGTCGGGACGACGGGCGGCGCCATCACCGCCCGGCTGCTCAGGCTCGCCAGCGCCGCCGCCAGATCGCTCACCTGCACCGACAACCGGGCCACCCGGTCGGCCGCCGCGTCCCGTTCGACCAGCGCGGCGTCGAGCCGGGCGACCAGTTCACCGATCCGGGCCCGAGCCTCGGCCGCCGCCTGCGTCGCCTCGCGCAACTGTCCGGCGACCGCCTCCCGGTCCAGGTCGGCCTTTTCCGCCGCCGCCCGCGCCCGCCCCGCCGCCTCGGCGTCGCGTTGCGCCCGCTCACCGGCGAGCGCGGCGTCCCGGACCGCCGCCACCGCGTCGGCCTCGGCCCGGTCCGCCCGCCCCCGCGCCTGCTGCGCCACCACCCGGAACTCCTCGGCCGCCTCGACCGCCCGCTCGGCCGACGCGGTCGCCCGGGACGCGTCGGCGCGGGCGGCGTCCCGCTCCCGGGTCAGGTCGGCCATCGCCCGCCGGTCGGCCTCCGCCTGCGTCCGCAGCGACCGCAGGTCGTCGCGGGCGGCATCCCGGTCGGACTCCGCCTGCGTCCGCAGTGCCTGCGCCGCGCTCACCGCCCGCCGCGCCTCGTCCCGCTCGGCCAGCGCCCCGGCCGCCCGCGCCGACGCCGCGTCGGCCACCTCCTCGGCCCGCCCGGCCCGCTCGATCGCGGTGTCCCGGTCGGCGACCGCCGCCGCCGTCTCCCGCCGCGCCACCGTCAACGCCGCCGTCGCCGCCTCCGCCTCCCGGCGGGCCTCGTCGCGTTCGGTCTGCGCCTCGGCGACCTCGGTCGCGGCTTCGGCGCGTACCTGCGCGAGTTGCCGTTCGACCCCGACCGGCGACAGCTCGGCGTGCAGCGCCTCGGTCAGGGTCTCCACGACCTGATCCAACCGGTCGACCGCCTCCCAGGTCCGGGCCACCTGCCCGGCGAGCCCGGGGGCGTTGCGGTGCCGCATCCTGGAGTTGCGGGAGGCCCGCTGGCAGGCGCCGTCGTTGTCCCGGCAGTAGCGGAACGGCCGCCCCGCGGCGACCCGCTGCGGAACCGGCCGGCCACAGTGGGCACAGGGGCGGGTGTCGGCCGGGGCGTCCCCGGTGGTCTCAAGCTCGCTCATCGCCGGGCAAGTCTAGGCGGGTCGGCGGGCCCGTACGTCAGTCGCGCCCGGACACCCAGAACTGGCGCGGGGCGTACCCGTCGCGACGCAACCAGTGCTCGGTGTATACCACCCGCCGGGCCTCGATGCGCAACAGGGGACCGGCGGGTGCCTCCCCGGCCGGCCGGCCGCGTTCGATCGCGTCGGACTGCCACCGGTAGACCGCCATCCCCTCGGTGAAACCGTCGTCGCCGGGATTCAGCACCTCGGCGGCACCGAACAGTTGCGCCCCACGGGAACTCGCCTGGCCGACCAGCGGAGCGAACACCCCCACCGACACCCGTGGATCCCCGGCGATGTTGCGCAGTTTCGGCGTACCGGCGCGCGCGGTCACGTACAGGGTCAGGTCGTGGTGGTAGTAGCGGACCGGGGTGGCGAGCGGGCCGTCCGGGCCGGTGGTGGCCAGTACGCACATGTTCTGCGACGACAACAGGTTCAGGATCCGTTCCCGCAGCCGTTCGCGGGGCAGTGCGCGGGTCGGTGCCGGCCCGACCAGCCAAGGATTCGTGATCATGGCGGACTCTACCCCGGCTGGGTCAGGGGTGCCGGTCACGCCAGGCCCGACGCAGGGTTTCGAGTTCGGTACGGGGAAACGGCGCACCCCACTTCCCGTGGTAGCCACTTTCTCCGTACCGGTGGGCGACCCGGTCGTAGGCTCGGACGAACGTACGGGCAACCGTGCCCGGGGTCTGCCAACTCGACCAGATCTCGGTTCCGGCGTTGTCGTGCCGCCCGGAGTCCGGCAGCCACAGCAACCGGATCCACACGTCGACGTCACCGCGATAGAAGATCCACCGGTACGCGGTCGGCTCCGCCTCGAACTCCGCCCTCGTCTCGGTCTCGCCGAGGACCAGCCGGGTGACCGCGCCGAGCAGATCCTCCGGCGCGGGGGTGATGTACGACGCGGTCATCTCGGCCCGGTGCTGCTCGTCGGCGACCACCGAGTCGGCCCACCCGAATCCGCTCAGGGTCCAGGTGAACGACATACGGTTCATGGGCGGCTCTCCCGGTTGTGTGGGTGGGGCCGGGCCTCGGCCGTCCCACCACGGTGGTGGTCCGCCACCGTCCACGCAAGCGGCTTTCGGCCGGGTCGCCGGTCGGGCCGCGGGGGACTTACCCGAGCGACCTGCGGCGCTCTGCCGTGCGCCCCGGCCCGGCGTGGCAAACTCCGATCATGACTTCGGAGACGATCAGCGCGGCGTCGGCGGGTACCTGGACCCTCGGTGACCGCACCGTCAACCGGCTCGGATTCGGTGCGATGCGGCTGACCTCGAACGCCGACGGCACCCCGAGCGACCGGGACCGGGCGGTCGGCGTGCTCCGCCGGGCGGTCGACCTCGGCGTCAACCACATCGACACTGCGGCGTTCTACTTCTCGCCACTGCGGTCCGCCAACGAGCTGATCAACCGTGCGTTGGCCCCGTACCCAGACGACCTGGTGATCACGACGAAGGTCGGACCGGGCCGGGACCCGTCCGGACAGTGGCTGCCGCAGGCCCGGCCGGAGCAGCTGCGCGGGCAGGTCGAGGAGAACCTGCGCCAACTCGGCCGCGACCATCTCGACGTGGTGAACCTGCGGGTGCAGGGCACCGAGTCGATCGCCGACCGGTTCGGTGCCCTGGCGCAGCTGCGCGATGCCGGCCTGATCCGTCACCTCGGCATCTCCAACGTCCGGCCCGAGCAGCTGTCCGAGGCGCGGGCCATCGCCCCGGTCGTCTGCGTGCAGAACCGGTACGGTCTCGACGCCCGCCCCGATGACGACGAGTTCCTGCGTACCTGCGGTGACCTGGGCGTGGCGTTCGTGCCGTTCTTCGCGATCGCCGGTGCCGGTCGGGAGGCGGGCGCCGCTCACGACGACCAGGACGAGGTGCTGGCCGTGGCGGCCGCCCACGGGGTGTCGGCGGCGCAGGTCCGGTTGGCGTGGACGCTGCATCTCGGGTCGCACGTGCTGGCCATCCCGGGCACCGGCGACCCGGACCACCTGGTCGCCAACGTCGCCGCGGCTGCGTTGCGCCTGACCCCGGACGACCTCGCCCGCCTCGGTTCCGTGCGGCACCGGTAACCGCCGCCGCTGCCTCACCCGGCCGGCATGGCCCGCCGGGGTGAGGATTCCCGGGCGTCGGCGTCCGCCGCCAGCCGGGCATGCAGGTGTACGTCGTGCCACCCGTCGGCGTGCCGCAACGATCGGCGCATGGTTCCCTCGACGGCGAACCCGGCACCGTTCGCCACCCGGCACGACGCCGGATTCGACGTCGAGTGCACCAGGAACAGCCGGTTGAGCCCCACCGTGGTGAAAGACCAACGGCTCAGCGCCCGTACGGCCCGCCCGGCGATGCCCGCGCCCCGTGCCGACGGCAGCACCCAGTACGACAGCTGCGCCGTGGCCTCGGTCAGGTCCACGGTACGCAGACCGACCTGGCCGACGGGCCGGTCGTCATCGTCGGCCACGATCGCCCAGCTCGCGTCCGTCTCGTCCGCCCAGCGCCGTACCCAACCCGTCACCCATGCCCGCGCCTCGTCGTCGCTGTCCATTCGGCGTACGTGCCACCGCTGGATGTGCGGACAGTCGAACGCCGTCCGTACGGCCGCGATGTCCGCCTCGGACCACGGGCGGAGGGACAGGTTCCCGGCGGCGGTGAGACGGGGCTGCTCCCGGTGACTCAGAGAGCCGGCGGGTAGGGCTGGGTCGATGAGGAGCGGCACCCGCTCAGTCTCTCTCATCCCCCGGGCCGGCCCTACCCGTCGGGCCGCTTCGGTCGCGCGCACACCCGTGCACCATAACTGTCATTATGGTGCACGCCCTTTTGTCCCGGTTTGGCAAGGTGCTCCATGATGGGCTTTTGATGGATTGCATTAACCGATAATCCGATAATTGGCCGACTGGTGGCCCCGAGTCGGGGCTGAGGAAGATTCGGAGCAGGAGTGAACGCTAAGGGCAATCTTGGTACGGCAGCAGAACGCGCTGACCAGCGCGATCAAGGAATACGGGGCGCTGCGCCGCACCGTCTACGCCACCCGGTACCTGGCCGACGAGACCTACCGGCGGCGGATCGCCCGGCAGCTCAACAAGGGCGAGAACCTGCACGCCCTGCGCCGCTCCCTGGCCTACGCGAGCGAGGGAGCACTGCGGCGCCGGCATCACGAGCAGCAGACCGAGCAGATGTGGTGCCTGACCCTGGCCACCAACGCGATCGTGTGCTGGTCCACGGAGTATCACGGGCTCGGCGTGGCCGCTCTGCGCCGCACCGGCCGCCAAGTCGACGACGAGGTGCTGGCGCACATCTGGCCGACCCACCACGAGAACGTGCACTTCTACGGCACCCACTCCGTCGACATCGACGGTGAACTCGCCCAGCTCGACACCGACGGCTACCGACCCCTGCGGATGGCCGAGACCGGCGAGGCGGGCATCTGACCGTCCTTCACCAGTCACCTGGGACGTGTTCGGCGGATCGCCGCCAGCGTGCGCCGTGGTCCGCCGAACACGTCTTCAGGCACCGATCGACTCAGGAGACGGGCACCGTGAGAACGGTCGGGTTCCCTGTGCTCCAGAGGCCCCGGATGCGGCGGTGGCTGATCTGCCAGCCCTGCTCGGTACGCCGGAAGGTGTCGTCATAGGTGCCGCCCAACAGGAACTGCTCTCCACCTCGCACGTGCTGGGCCGTCATCGTGGCGTGGGTGGTGGCGGCGTCGCCGTCGATGCTGACCTCGATGTTGTGCACGGCATGATGGGTCGCATCGAGCGGCCCCAGGAAAGCCCGGGTGCCCTCGACGATCTCCGCGCGCCCGCTGGCGGCGGCGTTGACGTAGTCGCCCTGGGCATCCTCGGTGTAGCCGGCCGCGAGCAGGTCCCAGTCCTTGCTGTCCATCGCGCGGGCGGTCCGGTACAGCACGTCGGTGATGGCGGCGCGGTCGAGCAGTTCCTGAACGTCGTTGCTGTGCATGGTGGTTCTCCTGGATCGGATCGGTAAGACACCCCGACGCTAATACGGCACTATGCAGTGCCGCAATCGATGGTGCGTACCATCACGGGATGACCAGCACTCCCACGGCGGGCAAGGCCGGACGCCGGCGCGACCCTGAGAAAGACGCGCAGATCCTCCAGGCCACCCTCGACGTGCTCGCGGAGACGGACTACGCCGACGTCACCATCGAGTTGGTCGCGGCCCGGGCCGGAGCGGGAAGGCACACCATCTACCGCCGCTGGGAAGGCAAGGACGAGCTGATCCTGGCCGCCATCGCCTGCACCGACTCGGCCGACCTGGGCCCGGACGGCCTGCCGGACACCGGCACACTGCGCTCAGACTTCCTGGCCCTGCTGGACCCGAACTGGATGGGCGGCAGCGAGCGGCGCCTGCGCATCCTGAGCAGTGTCTCGGCCATGATCACCCGCACCCCCAGGGCCGTGGACGCCGTGACCAAGGCCATCGTCGACCCGTCGACCGCCGCCTACCGGTTCCTGATCCAGCGGGCCGTCGATCGGGGCGAATACGCTCCGCCGCGCAACCTCGACGCTCTGGCACAGGTGATCCCGTCGATGGCGGCCTACCGAGCGTTCTTCATGCAGCAGGTCGTCGACGAGGAGTTCATGCTCTCGATCATCGACGGCGTCGTGCTGGCCGCACTTCGCGAACCATCCGCTGTCAACCGCTGAGGAGCGATGCTGATCGACAGCAACATCTGGCCTCGACATGGCTGCTTTACGCCGCACCGGCCGTGAGGTCGACGACGGACTGGGCCAGCTCGACTCCGACGGCGACCGGCCGCTACGTCTCGCGGGACCGGAAGCGGGCGAGCGACCGGCCTGAACCGATTCGCCCCGCGACCAGTCCGGTCGCGGGGCGAATCGGTTTGCGAGAACCGAGGTGGCGGCGGTTTTCGCCGGTGCTGGTCACCGGCTTTGCCGGGCTGTCATCGGCTTTCGATCACCAGGCGGGCGGCCAGGCCGCCGAACACGACGGCGGACACCCGCTGCATGGTGCGGCGCCACTGCGGGCGGGCGGTGAACTTCTCCGACAGGATGCCCGACACCAACGCGGCCGTGGCGTCGACGGCCAGCCCGACCAGAATGAACACCCCGCCCAGGATCAGCATCTGTGCGGTCACCGGCCAGGCCCGTTCGCCGGTGGTGAGGAACTGCGGCAGGAACGCCAGGTAGAACAGGATCACCTTCGGGTTGGCCAGGTTCGTCAAGGTTGCCGTCACGTAGGTGCGCCGCAGCGACCGGCGCGGCGCCGACGCCACCTGCAACGGCTCTGCGGTGCGGCTGCTGCGCCATGCCGCCACCGCCATGTAAACCAGCACCGCCGCGCCGAACAGCCGCACGATCTGCAGCGCCTGCGGCGCCGACTGGATCAGCACGCCCAGCCCGAACGCCGCCGCCACGGTGTGCACGACCAACCCGGTGGACATGCCCAGCGCGGCGAGCACGCCGGCCCGTCGGCCGCCGAGCACCCCGTTGGTCACCACGAACAACAGGTCAGGGCCGGGAACCAAGCTCAGTAACATCCCCGCGGCGGCCAAGGCCAGCACCAAATGCAGATCCATCGCGCCATCAGCACACCGACCGCGGCGGCAGGGGAACACATCGAGTCTGTGACACAGAATCCCCTATTCTCTGTCACAGAGCCGATCATTCACCCGTCGCGGCCTGCGCGACGCCGTCACCGCGGCGGGGGCGACTCGGCCACATTCTGTGTCACATCGCCGGAAGGGGCGGCCGAGGTGTCCGTGATCCCGCTGCCGACCATGCACCGCCCGGTGGCGCTCGTGGTCGCCGTTGACGCGTTCCTCGACCGGTTCCGCGACGACCCCGGCACCCGCGCCACCTACACCGAGACCCTGCGCCGGCTGCGCGAGACCGCCGGGGATCAGCTGCCGGTCGCGGCGCTCACCCCGGAGATCTACGAGCAGACGATGGCCCGCTGGGACTCCGGCGCCGCGAACACCTGGAACAAGCACCTGTCCGCGCTGACCTCGTTCGCCGCCTACTGCGGCCGTCAGGACTGGCTGGCCACCGATCCCGGCCGGCGGCTCGAACGCCGCAAGGTCACCCGGACCCGGGACAAGGCCATCCCCCGCGCCCGCCTGGAGCGGCTGTTCACCGACGACCGCAACCCGCTGGGCGAGCGGGTGCTCTGGCGGATGCTCTACGAGACCTGCGCCCGCGCCGAGGAGATCCTCGGCCTCGACGTGCCCGACCTGGACATGGAGTTCCGCCGCGCCCTGGTCGTCGAGAAGGGCGGCGACCGCGCCTACGTGCACTGGGAGACCCCGACCGCCCGCCTGCTGCCCCGGCTGCTGGCCGGGCGCACCGCCGGGCCGGTTTTCCTCGCCGACCGGCGCGCTGCGGCAGCGGGACGCCACGCGCCGGCCCTGGGCGATATCTGCCCGGAGACCGGCCGGGGCCGGCTGTCCTACCCGCGCGCCGAGTACCTGTTCAAACAGGCGTCCCAGCTCCACGACCCGCACGGCGCCGGATACACCCTGCACCAGCTACGCCACTCCGGGCTGACCCACCTGGCAGCCAAGGGCCGCAGCGCCGCCGAACTCCAGGCCAAGTCCCGCCACCGGCACCTGGCCACCCTCGGCATCTACGTCCGGCTAGGCGAGGAGACCTCCGCCCGCATCACCGCCGAGAACGACGAGCACCATCGTCGGCATCGCCGCTGACCTTGCATCCCACGTACCGGGATCACCCAAAACGGCGATCGGCGTCCGGCAAACCGGCCGACTGGAAGAGGTTGTCCCAGGTGTTGCCTAGATCAAATGCTTACCGTTGTTTTTGGTCTGGAAACTACGGGCGGCCCTCTCGGCGGTCAGCGACGACCCGGTCCAGGCTGGACCGTCACGCACCACGGGCAGATGCTGCGGTCGGGAGGTGAACGACTCACCACACGGCTCGCCACACGACTCACCACACGGCTCGCGTCGGCGTTTGAAGCCGACGCGGCGAAACCGGCGGTCGGTGCGGACGACGGTGGTGTCGGCGGGCACCTCGTCGTTTGATGGACTGATGCGGCGGCGCGGCGCGGGTTGGCGCTGAGGCGATCTGGTCGGCCAGCATGGGTGCATGATCGTCACGATCCCTCCACCCCCCGTGGAGGCCCGATGTCCTATCGCCTGAACGGGGCCATTGGCCCGTTCGACCTTCTTAGAAGTGTGGTCCCAGACGAAGTCCGCTCTTCGGTCGTCCCGCTCCATCAACGGATGGGCATCGTTCCCCTCCTGTCCTGGCTCTATGAGGAGGTCAGCAGCGCGTTCCCGGAGGACAAGCTAAGCAACTGGTCGCGCTCCGGAACGATCGGCCAGGTGGAGGCGGACTTCTTCGGAGGCGACGGATACCAGACCGCGTCCCTGTGGCGCGACGGGAAGCGGATCTGGGGCCCGTCGCACACCTGGGAGTTCTCCGCCCCCCGGCACGACTGGCCGATCAACGCCGTACTCGCCCAACTCGGTGTCGTTCTCGAACCTCGTGACGTGCGCCCGGAGTACTACGACCTGTTCGTCGAGGTAGGGCTCGCCGCCGAACGCGACTACGAGGGCTGGAGTTGGCACGCCGTCGAGGCCCGAAATCACGCTACCTACGACGACTGGCACGCCGCGAGGCCGCCGAACGTGAGGCGGCTGAGCGCGACAAGTACACCCGGTTGCCAGACGTTCCGGTGCCCCTCAACGGTAAGGAGGTAATGCAGATCCTCGGAATCCCCTCCGGGCGGCAGGTCGGCGCGGCCATCCGGTTCCTCCAGAACCTCCGCGTCGAACGGGGAGAGCTCTCCCGCGAGGACGGGGCCGCCGCCCTGCGGTCCTGGGGCGCCGAGGCTCCCAGGACCGCCGATGACGAGTGAGCGGTAACGTGTCGATGAACCGTCCTTGCGGGAGAAGGATCGGAGAAGTCCCGGTAGCCGTACGCCTGCCGAATCTCCCGGGCATGCTCATGCTGCGTCGGCAACCGCTCGGTGTACCGCTTCACCACCGACGGGTCCGCTACGTCCAACTGCTCGTTGACCCGCATGATGTCCCGAATCGACACCGACGCGGGACCCGGGAGATCAGCGCTCACCCCGAGGTGAGCCGGTCAGCGCTCAAGGACGCCCTCCGCCCGCAGCCACACCTGTGCA
Organism: Micromonospora sp. NPDC049529; assembly: GCF_055586685.1. Lineage (NCBI taxonomy): Bacteria > Bacillati > Actinomycetota > Actinomycetes > Micromonosporales > Micromonosporaceae > Micromonospora > Micromonospora sp. NPDC049529. The sequence goes on along the minus strand of NZ_JBVJHT010000012.1, from coordinate 160,594 downwards.
GTTCAACGGAGACCTCCGCTTCGGCGAACGCGGGCCCACTCCAGGGCGTTGGGGAGGCCCGGCGGATCCTGCGCGGTCGCCCACACGAACGTCGGGCACACCGTCGAGTCCACATGCTTGGACGGCGACAGTTCGTCCTTGATGGAGATGAGCTCGCCCGGCAGTCCTTTGACCGCCCCTGGCGGGAGCAGATCCAGATCGGCGAGGGCGTACGCCAGGATCGCGAAGTCCGGACGCGGCGGGTCGTCGACACCCGTTTCCATCGACAGGACCGTACTGGTCATGAGCAGGCCCGCCAGGTGGCCGCCGGCGCTGGAACCGATGACGCCGACGCGGCCGGTGTCGAGCCCGTGGGCTCCGCTCCTGATGTGGTCCAAGCCGGCCCGGGCGTCCTGCAACGGGGCGGGAAACCGATCGGGCAGCAATTGCCCGGGGCGACCGACCGGCCTTACCCGTATCGGGAGATCCTGAGAGGTGATTCGGGTCGTACCCGTGCGTTCAGCGGGCGGCTGTGCCGAACCACCGGGGCAGGTGGTGGAGCAGGTCCCGCTGGTCGTCACCGACCCAGGCCACGTGGCCGTCCGGCCGCAGCAGCACGGCGGGCGCGTCCAGTTCCTCGCTGACGTCGACGACGTGGTCGACCCGATCCGCCCAGCCCGCCACCGAAAGCCGGCCGGTCTGGTCGAGCAACAGTCCGCGTCCGCCGCGCGTCAGCTCGTACAGGCGTCCTCGCTTGAGCCGTACGTCTCGCAATCGCCGGCCGAGCAGTTCGTGGCCCTCGCCGAAGTCGTAGCGGACCGCGATCGCGGTGATCTTCGCCATCAGGTGGCGGGTCACCTCCTCGAAGTCCATGAGCTCCGACAGCAACCGGCGTACCGCCTGCGGGCCCGGTTCGAGGGACATCAGCTCCGCCTGGGCGCGCGTGTTGTCGAGCACGTCGGCGGCGACCGGGTGCCGTTCGGTGTGGTAGCTGTCCAGCAGGCCCGCCGGCGCCCAGCCGTCGATCTCGGCGGCCAGTTTCCAGCCCAGGTTGAACGCGTCCTGGATGCCGAGGTTGAGCCCCTGCCCACCCATCGGTGGGTGGACGTGCGCCGCGTCGCCGGCCAACAGTACCCGGCCGACCCGGTAACGCTCGGCCTGCCGGGTGGCGTCACCGAAGCGGGACAGCCAGCGCGGTGAGTGCACGCCGAAGTCGGTACCGGCGGTCACCCGCAGTTGCTGTTTGAACTCTTCCAGGGTCGGCGGGACCACACGGTCCTCGGCGACCCCGGCGGCGGGTACGACGAGGCGGTACAGCCCGTCCCCGATCGGCCCGGCGCCGAACCGGAGCTGGGTCCTGCGGACCTCGGCCATCACGGCGGCGACCTCCTCCGCTGGCGAGGTCAGCTCCATCTCGCCCAGCAGTGTCTCGACCCTAGTGGGCTCGCCGGGGAAGGCGACGCCGAGCAGCTTGCGTACGGTGCTGCGGCCGCCGTCGCAGCCGACGAGGTAGCGCGAACGCAGCCGGCTGCCGTCGGCCAGTTCGGCGGTCACCCCGTCGTCGTCCTGGCTCAGCCCGACCAGTTGCGCGCCGCGCCGGATCTCGACACCGACCTCGGTGGCGTGCTCGCCCAGGATCCGGTCGGTGACGGGTTGCGGGATGCCGAGGACGTACCCGTGCGCGGTGTCCAGCCGGTCCGGCCACGGCTTGGTGATGCCGGCGAAGTAACCACCGATCTTGTACTGCTTTCCGAGGGCGAGGAAGCGCTCAAGCAGGCCGCGCTGGTCCATCACCTCGATGCTGCGGGCGTGCAGGCCGAGCGAGCGGACAACCCTGGTCGGCTCCGGGTCCCGCTCCAGCACGATCACGTGTACGTCGTGCAGCCGTAACTCGCAGGCCAGCATCAGACCGGTTGGTCCGCCCCCGGCGACGATGACGTCAATCATGGAATCCCCCAGTCGGAAGCTGTGTTTCGGCCAGCCGTACGCGCTTCGCGAATCACTGATTGCGCAGGTCCTGGCTTCGGCTGGAGATTCTGCGCCATGACCCGGGTCTTGCCGCAAGACCCCCGGTGCGGTATACGTTAAGAGTGGCAGGGAGAGTACGTCTCCTTGCCTTTGTTTTTGTCCTCAGCTCTGAACGCCACGCTTCTTCCGTCTCGACTCGCGGCCCGGGACCGGTTCCCGGATGATGACCGGTGTGCGGGTCGGGCAGGCACGAGCGGTCGCGACGGACTGGGTACGGGGTCATTCCCGCGACTGCACCGGGTTCGTCGGAGCGTTCTTCAGTGGCTCGACGACGTGGCTGCCGGCGTACGCCGAATTGCCGCCGACCTCCGACGTCGACGTCGTGGTGGTCACGGCGGGCGATCCGCCCGCCGTGAAGCTCGGCAAGTTCCGCCATCGTGGCGTGCTGCTGGAGGTCACCCACCTGTCCCGGGCCGAGTTCGATCCGCCGGAACGGGTGCTGGCGACGTCCTACCTGGCCAGCAGTTTCCGGACCGACACGATCATCGCCGATCCCACCGGCAGCCTGCGCCGGCTGCGGTCGCTGGTGTCGGCGCGCTTCGCCGAACCGGACTGGGTACGCGCCCGCTGCGAGCACGCCCGGCGCCGGATCGAGACCGGACTGGCCGCCGTCGACGACGCCGCGCCGCTGCCCGAGCGGGTGTTGGCCTGGCTGTTCCCGGCCAGTGTGACCACGCAGGTGCTGCTCGTCGCGGCGTTGCGTAACCCGACCGTACGGCTGCGCTACCTGGCGGCCCGTGACGCGCTCGCCGACCACGGCCTGGTCGACCGCTACCCGGACCTGCTGGGGTTGCTCGGCTGCGCCGCGATGACCGCTCGGCGGGTGGCCCACCACCTGCGCCGGCTCGCGTACACCTTCGACCGGACCGCCGAGGTGTCCCGGACGCCGTTCTTCTTCAGTTCCGACATCACCGCCGCGGCTCGACCGGTCGCGATCGACGGCAGTCGGGTGCTCGTCGAACGTGGCGACCACCGGGAGGCGGTTTTCTGGATCGCGGTGACTTTCGCCCGCTGTCACCGGATCCTGGCCGTGGACGCCCCGCCCCGGTTGCGGGACACCCTCGCGCCGGCGTTCGAGGAGCTGGTCGCCGATCTCGGGCTCGGTACGGGCGCAGACCTGCGGCGCCGTACCGGCGATGTTCTTCGTTTCCTGCCGGAACTCGGGGCCACCGCGGAGGCCATCCTGGCGGGGAACTCCGGCACCCGGCCCCGTTAGCGCCGGCCGCGCGATGGTTCGGGTGAGTCGCTTGACGGGAACTGGGTCTACCGGGCGTTCACCGACCCCGATCAGATCGCGGCGTGGTTCGGCCCGGTGGGCTTCTCGGTGCCCCGCGACACCATCGACATCGATGCCCGCACTCGGTTCCTGATCCGCCCCGGTCCCGTACCGCGCTTGACGGGGCCGGTACGGGACCGGTCGCAGCGCCCACGTCCGTGCGGGTGTCAGCCGGCGTACGGAGATTGGGCGCGGGCGTCCCGCAGCACGTTGCCCCACCAGGTGAGCTGGTCGAGCATGGCGGTGGCCGCCGCGGTGCAGGCGTCCGAGTCCTTCGGTTGACCGTCGGGCCCGAACCGGGCCCAGCCGCCGTGGAAGCTGACCGTCTCGCGCACCGTCACCGCGTGCAGTTCGGCGAAGACCTGCCGCAGGTGCTCGACCGCGCGCAGCCCACCGGACATGCCGCCGTAGGAGACGAAGCCGACCGGTTTGACCTTCCACTGGCCGAAGTGCCAGTCGATCGCGGTCTTCAACGAGGCCGGGTAGCTGTGGTTGTACTCCGGGGTGACCACGACGAAGGCGTCGGCCCGGTCGAGGCGTGCGGTCAGCGCGCCGAGTTCCCGCGCCAGTTCGGCCGAGGGTTGCCCGGTGATCGCGGTGGGCAGCAGGGTGTCGGCGAGGTCGACGAGGTCGACGATCAGGTCGCCGCGTCGCTGCGCGTGGGAGGCGAACCAGCGGGCCGGGGTGGGTCCGAACCGGCCCTCCCGGTTGCTGCCGATGATGACGGCCAGCCGTAGCGGCGGCCGGGCGGTGGTGGTTGCCGCGTCAGCGTCCATCCGTGTTCAGTCCTCCTGCTCGATGCGCATCGTCGGGTGACGACAGGAAGGACGGTAGAATCTCAACATTTGTTAAGGTCAAGCTGGACGGACAGAAAGGGCACGACCATGGGGGAATCCTTTGCCGGTGAACTCACCGTCGGTGAGCTCGCCGCCCGGAGCGGTGTGACCGTCTCGGCACTGCACTTCTTCGAGCGGCAGAACCTGATCACCAGTCGCCGTACCAGCGGCAACCAACGCCGCTACCGACGCGACACCCTGCGGCGGGTGGCGCTGATCCGGATCGCCCAGCGGGTCGGCATCCCGCTGGCGAAGGTCGCCGAGGTGCTGGCCGTACTGCCGGAGCGGCGTACACCCAACCGGGAGGACTGGGCCCGGCTGGCCCTGTGCTGGCAGGCCGAACTGGACCAGCGGATGCGCCACCTCCAGCAACTGCGCGACGAGTTCACCGACTGCGTCGGCTGCGGCTGCCTCTCCCTGGACCGGTGCCCGCTGGTCAACCCGTACGACCGGTTGGGCGCGCAGGGGCCGGGACCCCGGCGGCTGCTCGGCGGCGCCCCGGTCGCCGCCGCCTCGTGCGAGTCGTCCGCCTGCCTGGCTCCGGTCGGCGCGGCCGACCAGCCACCGTCCTGACCGGTTTCTCTTTCCGTGCGAAGGTAGGGCGCGCCTCGGACAACGGAGACGACCCGGCTGAGAAACTTTTTCACATGCCTCGCACCGCCGCACCCGCTCAACGTTCGTCGGCCCGCGCGGCCCTGGCGTCCGGCCCGCTCGACTTCACCGAGGCGTGGTTGCGCAACCGCCGGCTCTCCGAGCACACCCGGGCGGCGTACCGGCGCGACATCACCGGCTGGCTGTCCTGGTGCACCGGCCGGGACCTCGACCCGCTGCGGGTGACCTTTCTCGACGTCAACTCCTATGCCCGGGACCTGGAGTCGACCGTGGACCCGCGCAGCGGCCGGCTGCTCACCCCGGCGACCGTGGCCCGCAAGTTGTCGGCCCTGTCGAGCTGGTACGACTTCCTGGTCCGGCTGCGGGCGGTCGAGGCGAACCCGGTCTCCGGCGCGGACCGGCCCCGGGTCAGCCGGGACCACTCCGCCACCGTCGGCATGACCCCGGACGAGGTCGACGCGCTGCTCGCCGCGGCCGAGGCGGACACCGGTCCGACCGCCGCCCGTAACCGGGTCGCGCTGGCGTTCCTGGCCGACCTCGGACTCCGGGTCGGGGAGCTGGTCTCACTGGACCTCGGCGACCTCGGCTACGAGCGCGGACACCGCAGCATCCGGTTCGTCGGCAAGGGCGGCCGGGCCCGGCGCCGGGCCCTGACCCCGGGTACGGCGTTCGCCGTGGACGCGTACCTGCGCTCCCGCGCCGCGGCCGAGCGGGTGCCGGTAGAGGAACTCGCCGGGCCGCTGCTGGTGACCGGAACAGGTGGTCGACTCGACCGGCACGCCGTGTTCCGGCTGGTCCGCCGACTGGCCCGACTCGCCGGCATTCCGGCCTGGGCGAAACTGTCCCCGCACTCGCTGCGGCACGCGTTCGCCACCACGGCCCGCTCCGAGGGGGTGCCGCTGGAGGACGTGCAGGACGCGATGGGCCACGCCGATCCCCGTACCACCCGCCGGTACGACCGGGACCGGCACAACCTCGACCGGGACCCGGCGTACGCGATCTGGGCCGCCCGTGCCCGCCGCCGGCCCGCGGACCCGGCCTGACCGGGTCGCCCTCGTCCGCCCGGTCACCGGCCGGGTACGGACATCCGCCACAGACCCAGCCGAACGTCACCGGTGCGGCACACCAGGTGCACGTCGCCGGCCCGGCAGTCCGACACCCGTTCCGGTAGGGCGCCGAGGATGTGCAGCCCCGCGCCCTGCTCCACGGCGATCAGTGGCCGGTCGGGGGAGGGGCGCAGCATGACCCGGCTGCCGGCACCGGTGCCCCACGGCAGCCGCCCCCAGCCCCGGTGCGTGCCCCCGGTCCACGCCTGGACACCGGTGGCCGGGTCGAGCGCCGTCACCTGCCGCCAGTCCTCCAGGCAGACCAGCTCACCGCACTCGCGCAGGCCACCGTTGACCCGCCGAACGGGTCGGGTCCACCGGACGGTCGTCAGGTCGGACAGGTCCCAGGCGCTGATCGCGGAGTCACCGTCGCCGGTCGGGTGCCGCAGGATCAGTCGGCCACCGACCATCACCGGGTTGTCCGGCGCGTAGTCCGCCGGCGGCAGCCGCCCCTGCCCGACGACCGCGCCGGTGCGCAGGTCGTGCAGCTGCACCACCCCGCTGTCGTGGACCACGAGCAACCGGCCCGGTGCGTCGGGGACCAGTTCACCGACGGCCGTCGACGGGACCGGCACCGTCCACCGGACCTGCCCGGTGGCCAGGTCGACCGCCTCGATGGTTCCCTCGATCCGCCGGCCGGCGCCGGACGCGCTGCGTACCTCGGAGATCGCCACCCCGGTGGTCGGGTCCGCGCCGACCAGCAGCAGGCCGGGGCGCTGCCACCGGACCTGCCCGGTGCGGGCCGACCGGGCGGTGGTGGCGATCCGGCGGCCAAACGTGTCCACCTCGGCGACCAGCACCAGGTCACCGACGAGGTCCGCGGCGAAGGACGCGGCCGTGGTGGCCGGCACCCGCCACAGCCGCCGGCCACCGGGCAGGTCGTAACCGGACAGTGTCATCGGGGTGGCGGTCGGGTCCGCGACCAGCAACAGGTCCCCGGCGAGGAAGAACGTGGACCGGGCGGTGATCTCCAACTCGCCGGTGCGGCGCAGGTCCCGCCCGAACGGTTGCGCCGCGGTGACCGACAGCAGCACCAGCAGCGCGGTGAGGCAGAGCACCGGCCAGCGGGCCGCGACCCGGCGGGCGCGTACGGACCTCGGTCGGTCGTCCTGCTCCGGGATCCCGCGTTCGGTGCCGAGCTCGATCAGCACCGCCGGGTGGCTGTCCATCGCATCTCCCGCTTGCCGGCGTCGCCGCCACCGCCCGGAGACTCGTCCGGTTACCGGTCGAGCGTAGCCACCGCCGGACGGCTTACCGGCCGGTCCGCCCCGATCGGTTCGCGACGCACCGGCACCGGTCGCGCCGCCACCGTGTGTCGTCCGTCGCTAGCAGAGCACGTCGAGGTGGTGGTGGGCGTCGGCGGCGATCTCGTCGCCACCCAACCAGCGCCGGGCCCACAGGCGCGCGGCGACCTCGGCGAGTTCGTCACCGCCGGCGGCCTGCTCGACCAGCACGGCCGTGGCCAGCGCGTACGCCAGGCGCAGGGCGAACTCGCGGGCACCGGCGACCACCGCCACCGCGTCCGGGTCGGCGGTCACCTCCGCGACCGTGGTACGCAGTCGCCGGGCCGCCGTGGCGAGCGCGTCGGCCAGCGCCGGGTTCAGCCGGCGGGCGGTGTCGGCGGCCAGGTCGAGGCGACGCAGCAGGGTCGGGGCGGCGTCCTCCCGGACGGTGGCGCGCAGCACGTCGAGGGCGAGGACGTTGGTGGTGCCCTCCCAGATCGGCAGCACCTGGGCGTCGCGCAGCAGTCGCGGCACCCCGGTGTCCTCGACGTAGCCGGCGCCGCCGAAGCTCTCCACGTACTCGGCGGCGGAGGCGACGGCGAGCCGACCGGTGGCGAGCTTGGCCAGCGGCGCCACGATCCGCAGTTCGGCGGCGGCGGCCGGGTCGGACCCCACCTCCACCCGACCGAGCAGGAAGAACGCGTGGCCGGCCAGGGCGAACGCACCGGCGGCGTCGACGGCGAGGGTGCCGAGCGTGGCCCGGTGCAGCGGTGAGGTGACGAGCAGTCCACCGGCCACTTCGCGGGTGTCGGCGTACGCGCGGGCGTAGGCGAGGCCACGGCGCATACCGGCGGCCGCCGCGGCGGCGTTGTGCAGCCGGGTCACCACGACCAGGGTCATCGCCCGGGTCAGGCCCGGTTGGGTCGGGTCGCCCAGCGGCAGCGCGTACGCGTCACGCAATCCGATCTCGGCCGTTGGCAAGGCCCGGGTGCCGAGTTTGTCCTTGAGCCGGTGCACCACCACCCCCGGTGCCGGGTGGCCGGGGTCGGTGCCGGCACCGGACAGCGGTGAGTCGGCACCGTAGCGGGGCACCAGGAACGGGGCTAGGACCCGGCTGCCCCGCACCTTCCCGTCGGGGCGGGCCAGGGCCACCGCCATCGCCGAGTCGGCGGCCGAACAGAACCACTTCTCGCCGGTGAGCCGCCAGGAGCCGTCACGGGCCGGCCGGCCGACGGTGGAGGAGCGGGCCAGGTCGGAGCCGCCCTGCGACTCGGTCATCCACTGCCCGCTGGTGATCGCCTCCGCCGGGTCGGTGGAGGTGAGCCTCGGCAGCCAGGCGTCGCGTACCGCCGGGTCGACCTCGGGCCGGGCCAGCAGCGCCGCCGCCCCGTCGCTCATCGCGACCGGGCAGGAGAACGTGGCCGACTCGGGGCCGTACAGGTGCAGCAGGGCGTGCTGGACGACGCGCGCCGCCGCCCCCCACTCGCCGCGGGCCTGTTCCAGGTAGGGCAGGGCGACCACGGCGTGCCGGGCGGCGGCGGCCCGTTGGGTCTGCCAGCCGGCGGAGGTGTCGATCCGGTCGATCCTGGCCCCCCACGGGCTGTACTGCACCAGCGTCGGCGGGTGCGCCTCGGCGTCGGTGTGCGCGGCCCGCAGTGGCCCGCTGACGTCGGCGGCGAGCGCGGTCAGCCGCCCCTTGGCGGCGGCGTGTCCGCCGAGGCCGAGTTGCCGGTCCAGCCAGGAACGCAGCAGCCGGTCGTCGGTGTAGGGGTCGCCCGGTGGTGTCACCGGCTGCACATAGCGGGCCATGTCGTCTACTCCTCCGCCGGTCGGGGGTGGTTGGCGGGATGCGCTGACGGTAGACCACCCGCATCGGCGACAACAGGCCACCGAGTGTCAACAATCGATTACCAGCCGGTGCCGTCGGGCGTGGTAGGGACGGCGGCGGGTCCGTCGTGGTGACGGTCGCGGCGGCCGTACGGCAGAATCCCGCCCGCGACCACCCGCGCGGCCCCGAGGAGTCCGATGCCCACCCCACCCACCATCCTGTACGTCACCGACCTGGGCTACCAGGCGCGTGGGCGCAGGTACTGCGACGAGGACATCTTTCTGTCGGGGCGGCTGCGCGCGGACTTCACCGTCGCCCTGTGCCACCCGTCGCAGGTCACCGCGTTGATGGACGACTTCGACGTGGTCGTGGTCCGCAACAGTGGCCCGGTGCTGCACTACCGCGCCGCCTACGACGCGTTCCGCCGCGCCGCCTCGGCGCGCGGCACCCGGGTCTACAACCCGTTGACCGGTCGCGCCGACATGGTCGGCAAGCGGTACCTGGTCGACCTGACCGCCGACGGTTACCCGGTGATCCCGACCGTGGACCGGCACGCCGACCTGCACCGGCTGCCGGACGTGGCGCGGTACGTGGTCAAGCCGACCGCCGGGGCCGACTCGATCGGCCTGCGGGTGGTCGCGCGCGACGAACTCGACCGGGTCGAGTTCGACCAGTTGCTGGCCCAGCCGAGGATCGACTTCCGGTACGAGGTGTCGTTCTACTTCGTCGACCACGAGTTGCAGTACGCCCTGCACGCCCCCGACCCGGCCCAGCGGTGGCTGTTGCGGCGCTACGACCCGAGCCCGGCCGACCGGGACTTCGCCCAACGGTTCGTCGACTGGAACGGGTTGGCGCACGGCATCCAGCGGGTCGACGCGTGCCGTACCGCCGACGGGGAGCTGCTGCTGGTCGAGTTGGAGGACCTCAACCCGTACCTGTCGCTGGACCTGGTCGACGACGATACCCGTACCGCGTTCGTGGCGAACCTGGGTGCGTCGATCCGTGCCCTGCTCAGTCGCTGACCGGCAGGTCCAGGGCGGCCCGGACCAGGGCCAGTGCCTGTTCGGCCGGTACGCCGAGCCGGTGGCTGGCCTCGGCGTACCGCTGGGCGAGCAGTTGCGCCTGGACCGGCACCCGCGCCGCCCCGGCGGTGATCACGGTGCCGTGCCGGCCCCGGGTTTCGACCAGCCCCGCCTGCTCCAGCTCCCGGTAGGCGCGGGCGACGGTGTTGGCCGCCAGGCCGAGTTCCCCGGCGAGTTGCCGGACCGGTGGCAGCCGGGTGCCGGCGGTCAGTTCGCCACCGGCGGCCAGGGCGGCGATTCCCGCCCGGACCTGCTCGTACGGTGGGACCGGTGAGTGCGGGTCCAGTTCGATGAAGGCGATTGACCGAGGGTAGCAACGTGAGTTCCTGCGGTGGCGCCGGAGGGTATCTACCGTTGCGGGCATGGCGTACGAGGTCGCGAGGTCGCGGGCCCGGCCCGGGCGGGCGCTGCGTCGGGCCCTGGTCGTGGTCGGGCTGACGCTCTTCGTGTGCTGTGTCGGGGCGGCCGGGTTGGCGGCCTGGAACTTCCAGTCCGTCCGGCAGGCGACCGGCCCGGCCACCCGCGCGGCGGGTACGTTCCTCGACCTGGTCACCGCCGGCGACCCGGGGGGCGCGTACGACAGGTTGTGTGCCGCGACCCGTGGGCGGTGGAGCCGGTCGAGGTTCGCGCAGCGGGTCGACACCCCGCCGACGATCAGCCGGTACACGATCGAGGACGTCAAGATCGTCAGCCGGGCGGGGCGGCGCAGTGCCACCGTCACCGCCGCGTTGACCCGTACCGACGGGGTGGTGGACAGGCACGAGGTGCCGGTGGTCGACGGTGACGACGGCTGGCAGGTCTGCGGCGACCCGTTCTGAGCGGCGACGGCCGCGGTCAGCGGCGTGTCCCGAGGTCACCGGTGCGGTAGTGCCGGCGGCAGAGCACCTGGTAGCGGACCTCGGCGCTGACGACGGTGTCGCCGATGACCACCTGCTGACCCTCGCGGGCCACCGTGCCGTCGACGACGCGCGCGTTGAGCAGCCCTTCGCGGCCGCACCAGCAGAGCACCTCGACCTGGATGCGGGCCACCTCGTCGGCGAGTTCGAGCAGCCGCTGCGCCGCCGGGAACAGGCACGACCGGAAGTCGGTGGCCAGCCCGAAGGCGAACACGTCGACGTCGTAGTCGTCGACCAGTTCGGCCATCTGTTCGACGTGCTCCACCGTGTAGAAGCAGGCCTCGTCGCAGATCAGGTAGTCGACCCGGATCCCCTCGGCGCGGCGGCCCCGGACCAGGGCCCGCAGGTCCAGGTCCTCGGTGACCTCGATCGCCTCGTGCGCGAGTCCGATCCGGGTGGTGACCTGCGGGCCGAGCGAGCGGTCGATCCGAGTGGTGACCAGGCCGCGGCGGCCCTGCCGGGCGTGGTTGTAGTTCATCTGCAGGGCCATGGTCGACTTGCCACAGTCCATCGGTCCCCAGAAGAACTTCAGCGCGGCGGCGTGCAGCGGCCGGCCGTCGCGGGCCGGCCGCGCCGGGCGGGTCTGCGGGGCGTCGGGTCCGCCGGACGGCGAGTACACCAGTGGGGCGGCGGAGGTGGCGGCGTCGTCGGTCACGGTCGGGCAGCCTAACGCATGGTGAACATCCGTCCCCGCCTGTCGCAGCCGCGACCCGCGTGCCTCACAGCACCCGTGGCGGTGTGTTCCCGGCGGCCACGATGGCGCGCCGGATCGGCACCGCGAGCAGGAGCACGAAACCGACCACGAAGAAGATCAGTAGCGAGACCAAGCCCACCCGGTAGCTGTTGGTGAGTTGGAACACCAACCCGAACGCGAGCGGCCCGAGCCAGCTGGTGCCCTTGTCGCTGATCTCGTAGAAGCCGTAGTACTCGCCCTCCTTGCCGGCCGGGATGAGCTGGCTGAACAGTGAGCGGCTCAGCGCCTGGCTGCCGCCGAGGACCAGGCCGATGCCGGCGCCGAGGATCATGAACGGTACCGGCGCCTCGGCCGGCAGCCGGAACGCCGCCAGGATCACCACCGTCCACAGCACCAGGCTGAGCAGCACCGTCTTCCACGCGCCGATGCGCTTGGCCAGCGCCCCGAGCAGCAACGCGCCGCCGAACGCGAGGAACTGCACCAGCAGGATGGTCACGATCAGGGTGGTCTGCTCCAGCCGCAGTTCCTCGGTGCCGTACTGGCTGGCCAGGGCGATGACGGTCTGGATGCCGTCGTTGAAGACCAGGAACGCGAGCAGGAAGAACAACGTCAACGGGTACGCCTTGAGTCCGCGTACGGTCCGGCCGAGCTGCCGGAACCCGTCGGTGAGCAGGTTGACGCCGACGCTGGCCTCGGCGGCGGGCCGTTCGCGCAGCCACCGCAGCGGGATCAGGGTGAACGCCGCCCACCACACCCCGGCCGACACGATCGACCAGCGGGCCAGGTCCAGGGTGCGCTGGTGGTCGCCGTCGACGCTGAACAGGGTCACCACGACCAGGTTCACCGCCAGCAGCAGCCCGCCGCCGAGGTAGCCCAGCGCCCAGCCGTGGCTGGAGATCCCGTCCCGGTCGTCGGGTCCGCCGAGCTGCGGCAGGAACGAGTTGTAGACGACGACGCTGGCACCGAAGGCGATGTTGGCGACCAGGAACAGGGCACCGCCGAGCAGGTACCGGTCGCCGATGACGAAGACCATGGCGATGGTGGCGGCCGCCCCGACGAACGCCGACCCGGCCAGCAGTCGCTTCTTGTGCGCCGAACGGTCGGCCACCGCACCCATCACCGGCAGCACGAACACGGTCAGGAAGACCGACAGCGACACCAGGTACGGGAAGTAGGACCCGGCGGCGACGGTGATCCCGAACGGGTGGACGTCACCGTCGCAGGCGTCGGCGCCGAGTTCGCAGCCGGCGGCCAGTTCGGTGACCGTGGTCAGGAACGGGCCGAGGAACACCGTGATGACGGTGGTCGAGAACGCCGACATCGCCCAGTCGTAGAAGTACCAGCCGGTCCGTTCCCGGCGGGTACTGGGCGGCGGTGTGCCGGTGACGGCGACGGAGACGGTTTCGGCCATCGGTGTGGTCCTTCGACGGTGCTCGGGCGGGCGGGAACCGGTCGACCTAGGGGGTTCGGTCGGCGGGCCAGTGACCGCGGCTGAGGTACGTGTCGCGCAGCACATCCACGCGATCGGTCATGATGCCATCAACCCCGAGATCGAGTAACTCGTGCATCTCGGCAGATTCGTCGATCGTCCAGACGTGCACCTGCAGGCCCAGGCGGTGGGCGTGGTCGACGAACCGCCGGTCGACGACCTTGATCCGGCCGTAGCGGACCGGTACCTGGGCGGCGACGACCGACGGTGGCAGCACCAGCCGCCTGCCGGTCAGCGACGCCAGCCGTAGCCGGGCCACCCCGCGCATGCCGAGCGAGGTTGCCACCGTCGGCCCGGCCAGGGCCCGCAGCCGGGTGAGTCGGGCGTCGCTGAACGAGGCGAGCAGCACCCGGTCGTGGGCGGCGGTGCGCCGCAGCGAGGCGAGTGTCGGCGTGACGCCCCCGTCGGCCTTGACGTCGATGTTGAACCGCACCTGCGGCCAGCTGCCGAGCACGTCGTCCAGTCGCGGTACGGCGGCCGACCCGCCGACCCGTACGCGGGTCAGGTCGGCCCAGGTCAGGGTCGAGATCCTGCCCCGTTCACCGGTGAGCCGTTCCAGGGTGGCGTCGTGGAAGACCACCGCCACCCCGTCCGCCGTGCCGTGTACGTCGGTTTCGACGTACCGGTAGCCGAGTTCGATCGCGCGGCTGAACGCCTCGGCGGTGTTCTCGTCGCCGTCGGCCGCCCCGCCCCGGTGGGCGAAGGCCAGCGGTGTCGGGGCGTCGAGGTAGGCGAAGTGCGGTGTCACGGGCGCAGTATGCCGGTCGGAGGTGGCCGCCGGGTGTCCGGCGCACGAGGAGGAGTTGGACCGGTTCGGGGTGGTCGGTGCTCGACAACCCCACCAGGCGTAAGTAGCCTACTGTCTATGACTCCTTACGCCTTGGATGCGGTGGCCTGGCAGGAAAGTTGGGACCGTCAGCAGGAGGCGTACCTGCCCGACCGGGAGGAACGGTTCACCGCCCTGCTCGACACGGTCGCCGCGACCGCCGACGGGCCGGCACCGGCCGTACTCGACCTGGCCGGCGGCACCGGCAGCATCTCGTTGCGGGTGCTGCGCCGGTTCCCGTACGCGAGCACCACACTGCTCGACGTGGACCCGGTCCTGATGACGATCGCCCGCGAGTCACTCGACCAGCGATCGACCGTGGTCGCCGCGGACCTGCGCGCCCCGGACTGGGCGGCCCGGTTGCCCCGCCGGGACTACGACGCGGTCCTGACCGCGACCGCGCTGCACTGGCTGCCCTCCGAACGCCTCGGCGCGCTCTACGCCGAGATCCGGCAGGTGTTGCGCCCCGGTGGGGTCTTCGTCAACGTCGACACCATGCCCGACGACGGCCTGCCGGAGCTGACCACCCGCCTCGGTGACGTGTTCCGGGCCCGCCGGCAGGCGCGCTACGCCGCCGGTGCGGTGCTGTCCTGGCAGGCGTGGTGGGACCACGTCGCCGCCGACCCGGTCCTCGGGCCGCTGCTCGAAACGCGCCGGAAGATCTTCGCCGACCCGCACGCCACCGAGTGGACGCCGCCGCTGTCGTGGCACCTCGACGCTCTGCGCGCGGCCGGGTTCACCGAGACGGGGCTGGTCTGGCGGGGTGCCCGCGACGCCGCCGTCGCCGCCGTCCGCTGACCCGCGCGCGGCACCCGGCCTCAGGTGTCCCGGGTGCCCCAGAAACGGGCCAGCGCACTGGTCGCCGGGTCGTCGGAGGCGGCGAGCGCCGTCCACGGGTCGACTCCCGGCGGCACCTCCTCGGCGGCGTAACCGGCCAGCTCCGCCGGTTCCGGTGCCCCGGTCGCCGCCTCGACCGGGGCGGCGACCGGGTCAGGGTCGCCGAGGGACGCCGGGTCCGCCCACGGGAAGCCGTCGACCGGTTCCGGTACGCCCCCGGAGTCGAGCGCCTCCGGGAACTCCGGCCGGGGCCAGCCGTCGGTGTCGGTGTACGGGTCGAGGTCGGGGTCGGCGCCCACCGGTGCACCGGCGGCCCCGAACCCGACCTGCGCGTCGGTGTCACCCGGTTCCGTCGCCCCGAACCCGGTGTCGGCGTCCGGGTCGGCGGGGCCGTACCCGGCGTCGTGTTCCACCGAACCGAAGCCGCTGTCATGGTCCACGGAACCGGAACCGGTGGGGTGTTCCGCCGGGCCGAAGCCGTCCTCGGCGGTGAACGGCTCGTCGCCGTACCCGATCGGGGTGGTGTCCGTCGGCGGGCCGCCGCCGTCGAGGTCCTCCTCGCCGGCCCCACCGCCGCCGGTCCAGTCGTCCCCGCCGGGGTCGTCGGCCGGTCCGAAACCCTCCACCGCCGGATACCCGTCGGCGGTGAAGTCCGGGTCGGGGCCGGTGCCGAAGTCCGGCCCGTCGTCGATCCACCCTTCCCAGTGGTCACCCACCCCGGTCACCCCCGCCCCTGCGTTCCCGGCACCGGGGACAGCACCCGGGTCCGGAGAAGCACCTCGTCGACCTGCTTGATCCGGGCCCGCAGCGTCTCCCGTTCGGCCTGCAGACCGGCGCGGCGCCGGGCCCGGGTCGACGTGTCCTCCGCCAACGCCTTGTCGATCTCCGCTATGTGCGCGTCGAGTTCCCGCAGCCGTCGCTCGATCGCGTCGTCGAGGGCGAGGGTCAGCGCGTACTGCAGGTCGGTGAACCGGTGCGTCACCTCGTCGGACAGCGCGGCCCGCGCCTCGGCGAGCACCTCCCGCAGCCAGGTGCGGGCCTGCTGGCGGTCGGACTGCACCCGCCGCCGGTAGAGGATGAACGCCCCGGCGGCCAGGCCGAGCCCCAGGCCGGCGAACGGGACCAGCAGGCCACCGCCGATGAGCGTGCCGGCACCCAGGGCGGTGGCACCGGCCATCGCCCCCCGCCCGGCCATGAACGCCATCCCACCGGCCGACATCGCGATCATGACGTTGTCGGCGCCACCGCCGTCGCGCCGGGGCTTGCTGGCCAGGGCGTGGTGCAGGGTGTTGTTGAGCCGGCCCAGGACGAACTGCAACTCGTGCGGGGCGAACACCTGGGCCAGGGCCCGCTCGGCGACCTTCCCGAACCGCGACTCCAGATCCCGCGACAACCGTACGGAAACCGCCTGCAACGACTCGTCGACCGTCACCGGCAGGTTCCCGAGTTCCTCACCCCGACCCCGGTCGATGGTGGTGAGCAGCTCCTCCTGCACCTCACCCAGGTAACCGCGCAGCAACCCGGTCACCTCGACCCGGGCCCGTTGCGTCTCGGTGCTCAGCGCCAGCGACCACTGCCGCGACTCGGTCCGCTTACGGGCCGCCAACCCCGCCCGCTCCTGCCTGGCCCGGGTCACGTCCGCCGGGTCGGGGTCGGTGGCGGTCAACCGCGCCCCGATGCCCAGGTCCAACCGGACCAGTTCGCTGCGCACCGTACGCAGCACGTTCGCCAGGTTCAGCAGGTGCCCCTTGCCGGCCACGTCGACCAGCGCGCGCTGCAGGTCACCGATCCTGGACTCGCGCAGCAACTCCGTGGCCGCCTCGCCGGGCAGGGTCGAGGCCAGTTCGGCCAGCCGGGCCGACACCGGGAACCAGGCGGCCGCCCCGAACCGGGCCGCGTGCGCCTGCAACTGGGCCCGGTTGTCCGCCCAGATCGTCCGCCACCCCGGGTACGCGTCCGTCTTCGTCAACGCGAACACCACCAGGTTCACCCGCTTGCTGGCCTCGACGAGGAAGTCGAGTTCCGGTTTCCCGAACGGGGCGGACGCGTCGACGACGAACAGCAGCGCGGTGGCCCGCTCGACCGCGTCCAGGGCGATCTCGGCGTGCACCGGGTCGAGCCCCCCGGTGCCCGGGGTGTCGACCAGGGTCAGGTACTCCAGCAGCGGCGCCGGGTGCCGTACCTCGATCCGCCGGGGTGGGCGCATCCCGTCCGGCAGCGCCCCGAGCCCGGTGCCCCAGTCCCGCAGGTCGGCCACTCCGAGCTCGACCGGCTCCTGGCGTCCGGGCACGAACGCCCGCGCCCCGACCGTCGCTCCCGGCACGAACTCCAGGTATGTGCTCGTCGCCACCGCCACATCCACCGGCGACAGCCCCGGCACCCCGATCAACGCGTTGACCAGCGAACTCTTGCCGCGTTTCGTTTCACCGACGACCACGATCGCCGGCCGGGTCACCTCCCTGCGGCGCACCACGTCGACCTCGGCCGCCGCGTCCGGGTCGGACTTGCGCAGGTACGCCAGCGCCGCCTGCACCGCCCCGGTCAGCAGCTTGCCGAGCGCTTCCGGTTTCACCTCCGCGGTCGCCGTCACCGCACCTGCCCTCCGTAGCCGACCGTGCCGGGTACGGACTGTGCTGGCGCACCGGCGCGGATGTGTTGCGAGAGTAGATAGAAACCCCGGTGCGCCACCAGCGCCACCCGGGACTGGGCCGGACCGGATCCGGCGACCGCGTACACCCGCCACCGGGTCGCCGCCTCCAACGCCGCCCGCGCCAGGTCCGCCGCCGGGGCACCGGGTAGACCGAGGATCCACTCCGGATCGGTCGACAGCGCCAACCGGTTCAGTTCCCGCTCCATCGGCTCGGGCAGCTCGACCGTGCCGGTCCCGACGAGCTGGGCGACCTCCAACAGCCGCAGCCGGTGGTAGTCCGGCTGCTGCAACACCCGTTCGATCGCGTCGCGCAGCAGCTCCCGGTCCGCCGGCGCGGCGGCGTGACCGGCGATCTTCTCCAACGCCGACAGCGCCCACCCCGCCTTGATCGCGTCGGTACGCCACCGGAACGCCTGGTCCAGGGTGTGCCGCAGGCGCGGCAGCCCGGACGCCCGGAACAGCGCCCGGACCAGGTCACCACTGGCCATCTCCGGGGCCGCGGCGAGCTGGGCGAGGGCGAACCCGATGCCGTACAGGTCCAGCAGCCGCAGCAGCCGCTCCCGCTGCGCCGGCGGCACCACACACTCGCGGGTGGTGAACAGGTCGACCGAGGCCAGCAGGACGAGGCGTTCGGTGGCGGGCAGCCGCGACAGCGTACGCAGAGCCTCGCAGTCGGCCGCGGTCAGCCGTCCGGCCTCGGTCGTCTCGGCCAGCAGCCCGACCAGCGGCACCACGTCGGACACCACCCGACGCAGCACCCGGGACTGGTCGACGGCGAGCGGACCGGCGACCGGCCACGGGTCACCGACCCCACCGACGAGTTTGTCGACCTTGTTGAACAGGCCGAGGGAGTTGATCGGGTTGCTCGCCAACCGCGCCGACACCGACCGGAACGCGGCCAGCGCCCGCACGTCGTCGTCGCGGACCGCCTGCGTGAACACGTACACGATCGCCTCCGCACCGGAGATCGCCCCGGTCGAGTCGTCGTCGATGTCGTCGTCGAACGGGGCGACCTCGTCGGTGTGCAGGAACCGGGCGGCACCGTCGCTGACCGACGTGTTCGTCGACGCCAACC
Source organism: Micromonospora sp. NPDC049529 (assembly GCF_055586685.1). Lineage (NCBI taxonomy): Bacteria > Bacillati > Actinomycetota > Actinomycetes > Micromonosporales > Micromonosporaceae > Micromonospora > Micromonospora sp. NPDC049529. Next base: position 142,157 of record NZ_JBVJHT010000012.1, on the reverse strand, counting down.
CCGGGGTGTCGACGACCGTCAGATCCCGCAGATGATCGCTGGTCAGGGTCACGTCGACGAAACCGATCTCGGCCCGCGGCACCCCGAGCCGCGACGGGATCATCCCGTCGGCGTCCAACGGCAGACTCGTCCGACCCCCGTCGCGGCGAACCACGTCGACCCGGTCGACGGTTCCGTAACGGAACTGGGTGACGACCCTGGTGCACTCACCGACCTCGGTCGGCGCGACCCGCCGACCGATCAACGCGTTGACAAGTGTCGACTTTCCGGCTTTGAGCCGACCGGCGATCGCCACCCGCAACGGCTCGTCGAGCCGCCGCCGTACGCCGAACACCTGCCCCTGCACCGAAATCCCGAGCCGGGGACCCACCTCGTCGCAGAGCGCGGCGACGCGGGCACCGAGCGGACCTGACCCCACGACTCGTCAGCCGGCGGTACGGTCGGCGACAATGGCATGGTCACGGCGGTCTTGCTCGCACATATCGTTGGATGTCCCTCCGACGCGGCGGCAGGGCGGGGCGCTCCTGCCGGACCTCACACTACGAATATCCTGCCGGCGCAGGATCCCATGTTCGTGCCACCGCCCCGCCCGGTGGTGGCCGCGAGCCCTGGCGGGAGGACCAGTGCGGCACGCACTCGGCGGCGTACCCGACGGCCGTGTCCACGGACACGAGCCGCCCCACCCATCCACACGCGCCCTGCTCGACCGGGCGAGCGCACTGCTGACCGTACCCGGCCTGGTCGTCGTCCACGGTGGCCCCGGCAGCGGCCGCAGCACCGTGCTGTCCCGGCTCGGCGCCGCCTTCCACGGGCCGGTGTTCACCGGCGGCGCGCTGGCCACCCTGCAGACGGTGCCGGCGTTCGCGCTCAGCCACGCGCTGCGGGTACGGCTGCCGACCGGTGACCCGGCACTGCTCGCCGAGGCGGTCCGGTCCCGGGTCCGGGGCGGGCTGCTGCTCCTGGACGACCTGCAGTGGGCCGACCCGGCGACCCTCGCCGCCCTGGTGCCGTTGGCGGCGCACTGCCGGGTGGTGGTGGCGTTACGTACCCCGCACCGGCTCCCGGCCCCGGTACTGGCCGCGCTGCGTCACACGGCGGCCGGGTGGCTGCCCGTACCACCGCTGGGCCCGGTCGAGGCGACGGAACTGGTCCGGGCCACCGCACCCGGCCTCGACCCGGTCACGGTCGCCGACGTCGTCCGCCGCGCCGGCGGGGTGCCGCTGGTGGCGACCGTACTGGCCCGGCACGCCACCGGTGCCCGCCCCGGCACCACCCCCGCCGACATCGACCAGATCGGGTACGTCATCGCGACCGCGCTGGCCGACCTGACCCGACCGGCCCGTACCGCCCTGGCCGCACTCGGCCTGCTGGGCCGCCCGGCGACCGCCGCACTGCTCGGCCCCGGTGCCGACGAACTCACCACCGCCGCCCTGGTCACCGAACTGCCTGACGGCACCGTCGCCCCGGTGTCGGCGTACCTGGCCGAGGTCGCGGCCGGCATGCTCGACCCCGACGGCCGGCGGGCACTGCACCGGCGGCTGGCCGACCTCGTCCCGGTCACCGAATCGGCCCGGCACCTGGCCGCCGCGGGCGACCACAGCGCCGCGTACGCCGCAGCCGTCACCGGGGCCGCACACGCGACCACCGTGGGGGAGCGGGCCGACCTGCTCCTGTTCGCCTGCGCCCTGCCCGACGCCCACCCCGACCCGGGCACCCGCGTCGACGCCGCCCGGGCCGCGCTGGCCTGCGGCCGCCCCCGGGCCGCCGTGCGGGTCCTGACCGGCACCGCCCCGCTCGGCGTGGCCGCCTCGGTACTGCGCGCCGAGGCCCTGGTGCAGACCGGTGACCTGCCCGCAGCCCGGACAGCGGCGGCACCGGTGCCCGACACGGCCGCCCCGGACCTGGTCGCCGCCCGCGACCGGGTCCTGCTCCTGGCCGCCCTCGCCGACAGCCCCGACACGGCGGCCACCACCCTCACCCGCCTCGTCGCCCGACACGGACCCCGACCGGGGCACCCCGGACTGCGGGCGGCGTACGCGGCGGTACACGCCGCCCGCCGCGCACCCGGCTGGGAGGAGTCGTTGCGCGACGCCGCCGACACCGCGTCGGCCGCCGGTGACCCGCTCGCCGCCCGGTGGAGCGCCTGGCTGCTGGTCCAGACCCTGCTCGCCGACGCCCGCCTGGTCGAGGCCGAACGGGTCGCGCAGTCCGCCGCCCGGACCTGCGCCACCGACCTGGCCTACAGCTGGCAGACCCGCTTCCTCAGCGCCGCCCTGTGGTCGGCGGCACTGCGCCGCCACGGTACGGACCCGGACGAGGTGCTGCGCCGGGCCGGTGACCTGACCGACCGCACCCTGCCGGCCCCGGCCCGCGAGTACGCGCTCGCGGCGGCGAGTCTGGTCGAGGCCGACGGTGGCCTGCTCGCCCCGGCCCGGTCCCGGTTGGCCACCGTGCCGGCACCACCGGGCGGGCTGCTGGACTGGGTCGGCCGGGAAGCCGCCTGGCTCGACGGGCAGCCGGAACGCGCGGCCGCCGACCCGCCCGCCGCGCTTCCCGCGTCCGGTTCACCACTGGTCGACGGACTGGGCCGGATCACCGGCCGGTGGGCCGCCCACGACACCGCGATCGGCACCCCGTCGACCCCGAACCCGGCCGGCAGCGTCGCGGGGCTGCCGGCGGTCGACCTGACCCTGACGGCCTGGGACCGCGCTGCCACCGACCCGACCGGTTTCACCCGCGCCGCCACCGCCTGGCGCGACGTGATCGTCCGCGAACAGATCCGCTGCCTGCTGGCGTACGGGCTGCACGACCCGGACCCCGAGCGGGCCGTGCCGGCACTGCTGGAGGCCGAACGGCTGGCCACCGACGCCGCCCTGATCGTCCTGCTCGGACGTACCCGACGGGCGCTGCGACGGCACTCCGTCCGCCGCGACAGCCGGGGCCCACGCGCCGGCAACACCCTCACCGACCGGGAACTCGACGTACTGCGCCTGGTCGCGGCCGGTGAACCGACCCGCCGGATCGCCGGCCGGTTGGGGGTGTCGGCCGAGACGGTCGAAACCCACATCCGCTCGGGGATGCGCAAACTCGGCGCCCGTACCCGCACCGAAGCGGCGGCGCTGGTGCTGACCGGGGCGGTCACGGTGCCGGCACCGCGTACCGGTGCCGAAGCGGGCCCCGTCGTCCGCCCGGCGGCGGAGGTGGGCCGGTGAACGCGGCCGACGCGCCACGGCACGTCGTCTCCTCGACGGCCGACGCCACGGCGGTGCTGCGCCGACTCGCCCGCACCGGCTGGTCCACCAGGGAGGGTTTCGCCCTGCCCGAGGGCGGATGGGACCTGACAACCGCCCGGCTGCTGCTGTTCGGCCGGGTGCCCGATCTGGAGACGGCACGGCTGGTGGTGCTCGCCGCCGCCCGGGGCGTGGGTGTGGTGGCGATCGTCGACACCGGCACCGACGTCGGTCGGGCCCTGCTCGCCGACCTCGACCGGCTGGGCCCGGTCAACCGGGACACCGACACCACAGCCGAACCGGGGGTGGTGCACCTCGTTCCGGAGCAGCGGGCGCTGCTGGAACGTCTGGCCAACGGGGAGACGATCGCGGCCGCCGCGGCGGCGGAGTTCCTGTCACTGCGTACGGCGAACCGGCGGATCGCCCAGGCCCGCGGCGTGCTCGGCGTACGGACCACCCGTGAGGCGGTCCTGGCCTACCTGCGCCAACGCCAACCGGAGTAGCGCCCCGTCGAAGGCGTCGGTCAGGGACCTGCGGGATTTCGGCGGTGGACCCGGCTGGTGTCGATCGGCCGGCTCGGGTCCCGGAACCGTGGCCGGTCCGGTTCGTCCGGGCGCAGCGGCGCCAGGCTCGCGGTGAGCGCGTCGATGATCCGGTCGGTGGCCCGGCGGGCCGCCCCCGGTACGGCCGGGTCGAACCCGTCCAGGTCGACGGGCTCACCGAAGTGCACCCGGATCACGGGCCGGCGGACCAGCGCCCGACCGACCGCGCGCAGCAACCCCTTCGGGGTGCCGTACGGCAGCACCTCGTGGGCGCCCCACTGCGCGACCGGTACGACGGCGGCACCGCTGGCGAAGGCGAGCCGGGCGGCTCCGGTCTTGCCCCGCTCGGGCCACATGCCGGGGTCCAACCCCATCCGCCCCTCCGGGTAGAGCAGCACCACCGCGCCACCGGTGACCGCGTCGGCGGCGCTGGACAGGGCGTGGCCGACCTCGGCGGTGCGCCGGTCGACCCGGATGTGGCCGCTGCGGCGCATGACGGTGCCGACGACCGGGGTCCGGAACAGCCCGCCGGTCGCCATGATCCGGGGGGCGATCCCGCGTACCCGGCAGGCGGCGCTGAGCACCACCGGGTCGAACGGGCTGATGTGGTTGGCGGCGAGGATCAGCGGCCCGGCCCGGAGGTGCTCCGGTACGTCGCCGGTGACCCGCAGCCGGGCCACCACGGCGACCAGGGCCCGGGCGACGAGTTGCAGGAATCGCCAGAGTCGCGGCGCCCGCCAGGGGGTGTCGGTCGCGGTGTCCATCGAGCGCCGATCCTCGCACAGTCCCGACCCGGTGCGTGCCGCTACCGGCGGTGGGGTGGAGAGGGTGGCGGTGTCGGACCGGGCGAGGGGATGGCGCGGCGAGGGAGTGTGGCCGAGCGCACCACCGGCACCCCCTCCGTTATCTACGACGGTCGGTAGTATTTACTACAGGCCGTCGTAGAACCTGGGGGGTTCCCGTGGACGCGTTGGACGTCGCCCGCTGGCAGTTCGGTGTCACCACCGTCTACCACTTCCTGTTCGTACCACTGACCATCGGGCTGTCGATGCTCGTCGCCATCCTGCAAACGCTCTGGCACCGTACCGACGACGAGCGCTACCTCAAACTCACCAAGTTCTACGGCAAACTTTTCCTGATCAACTTCGCCATGGGAATCGTCACCGGCATCGTCCAGGAATTCCAGTTCGGCATGAACTGGAGCGACTACTCCCGCTTCGTCGGCGACGTCTTCGGCGCCCCCCTGGCCATCGAGGCCCTGCTCGCCTTCTTCCTCGAATCCACCTTCCTCGGCCTGTGGATCTTCGGCTGGGACCGGCTACCCCGACGCGTACACCTCGCCACCATCTGGGCCGCCGCCATCGGCTCCACCCTCAGCGCCTACTTCATCCTCGCCGCGAACTCCTGGATGCAACACCCCGTCGGCTACCGCATCAACCCCGACACCGGACGCGCCGAACTCACCGACATCTGGGCCGTACTCACCAACAAAGTCACCCTCGCCACGTTCCCGCACACCCTCGCCGGCTGCTTCCTCGTCGCCGGCTCCCTGATGGTCTCCGTCGCCCTCTGGCACCTCATGCGCCACCGCACCCAACCCGACACCCCGGCGACAACCACCACTGACACCACCACCACCACCACCGAACCCAGCAGCACCACCACCGCCGACGCCGGCACCACCCGGCGGACCCACCGGATCCGACGGTGGCGAAACCAACCCACCACCGCCCCCGCACACACCGACACCGACATCCGGGCATTCCGATTCGCCGCCACCTTCGGCGCCGTCGTCACCCTCGTCGCCGCCGCCGCCGTCCTCATCAGCGGCGACTTCCAGGGCAAAATCATGACCGACGTCCAACCCATGAAAATGGCCGCCGCCGAAGGGCTCTACCACACCGAACAACCCGCCGCGTTCTCCGTACTGACCATCGGCACCCTCGACGGCAGCCGCGAACTCTACGCCCTCAAGATCCCGTACCTGCTCAGCTTCCTCGGCACCGGCGACCCCCACGGCCAGGTCCAAGGCATCAACGACCTCCAAGCCCAGTACGTCTCCGAATACGGCCCCGGCAGCTACACCCCGATCATCCCGATCACCTACTGGAGCTTCCGCTTCATGATCGCCTTCGGGATGGCCGCCGCCGCCATCGCACTCTGGGCCCTCTGGGCCACCCGCCGAGGCCGCACCCCCACCTCACGCTGGCTGCTCCGCGCCGCGATCATCATGCCGATCCTGCCGCTGGCCGCGAACTGCTTCGGCTGGATCTTCACCGAAATGGGCCGCCAACCCTGGGTCGTCTTCGGCGAAATGCTCACCCGCGACGGCGTCTCCCGCAGCGTCTCCCTCACCGAAGTCATCACCTCCTTCACCACCTTCACCCTCATCTACGCCACCCTCGCCGTCATCGAAATCCGACTCCTGCTCCGCTACGCCCGCACCGGCCTACCCGACACCAACCCACCACCCGAACCCGACGACAACACCGCCGACGAAGACCGCCCCCTCGCCTTCGCCTACTGACCCCGGAGCCCACGATGGACCTCACCACCGTCTGGTTTCTGCTCATCGCCGTCCTCTTCACCGGATACTTCATCCTCGAAGGCTTCGACTTCGGCGTCGGCGCACTCCTACCCGTACTCGGCCGCGACGACCGCGAACGCCGCGTCCTCATCAACACCATCGGACCCGTCTGGGACGGCAACGAAGTCTGGCTCATCACCGCCGCCGGCGCCCTCTTCGCCGCCTTCCCCGAGTGGTACGCCACCCTCCTGTCCGGCTTCTACCTACCGTTCCTGCTCATCCTCGTCGCCCTCATCGGCCGAGGCGTCGCCTTCGAATACCGCCACAAACGCCCCGACGCCCCCTGGAAACAACGCTGGGACGCCGCCATCACCGCCGGCTCCGTCATCCCCGCCATCGGCTGGGGCATCATCCTGGCCAACATCGTCCGAGGCGTACCCCTGAACGCCAACCACGACTACACCGGCGGCCTCACCGACCTACTCAACCCCTACGCCCTGCTCGGCGGCGCCACCACCGCCGCTCTGTTCCTCACCCACGGCGCCGTCTTCCTCGCCCTCAAAACCAACGGCGACATCCGCACCCGCGCCGGCAACCTCGCCACCCGCACCACCCCCGCCGCCCTCGCCCTCACCGCCACCTTCCTCACCTGGACCCTCACCCAACGACACAACCCCACCGCCGTCGCCCTCGCCGTCACCGCGACCCTCGCCCTCACCGCCGCCTACGCCGCCACCCTCGTACGCCGCGAAGGCTGGGCCTTCACCGGCACCGCCATCGGCATCGGCCTCACCACCGCCACCCTCTTCGCCGCCCTGCACCCCAACGTCATGCCCTCCACCACCGACCCCGCCGGCACCCTCACCGCCCTGGGCGCCGCCTCCAACCCCTACACCCTCAAAATCATGACCTGGATCGCGGCCATCTTCGCCCCCGTCGTCATCGCCTACCAGGGCTGGACCTACTGGGTCTTCCGCCGCCGCATCGGCGTCGCCAACATCCCGCACTGACCCACCACAACAACAAAAAACGGCGGGCCCCGAAGTCACACCGACTCCGGGGCCCGCCGCCCAACACCCACGCACTCAGCCGGCGTCGCGCAACTCCGCCAACCGCGCCTCGATCTCGGCCAGCTCCGCCCGCAACTTCTCCGCCTGCTGCTCGGCCTCACTCCGCTCAACCGCCATGATCTGCTCGACCGCCTCATGAACCCCCGGCACGTCGATCAACGACACCATCTTCAACGCCTCGACCGGCTTGATCACATACGGCTTCGCCAACGCCTTCGCACCCTGCGTCGCCGCCAACGTCCACTCACCGTCCGCATACGCCAGCGTCACCGTCAAACCCGCCGGCCCCTTCGGCCGCGCCGGCTTCGCCACCGCCCGCCGCGCCGGCTTCGCATCCGGCTCCACCGGCACCGCCACAGAACCCTCCACCGCGGTCACCCCAACCTCCTCGCGTACCGCCGGCACCGGCGACCTGACAACCATGAACTCCGGCTCCGGAACACTCTCCACCGGCTCCTCCACCTTCGGCTCCGCCCGACGACCCGTCGCCCCCTTCGGCGGAATACACAGATCCGTGGGGGAGAAGGGCAACTCGTCGCGCCCGAACCGCACCACCACCCACTCATCCGACGTCGCCGGATCGGTCAACTCCACCACCTGACCGATCTGCCCGGCGATCTGCCCCGCCGCCTCGGTGAACATCACCTTCGGCTTACGACCACCGGCCAACGTGTCCCGGATGCTCTGCAACTCCTCGGCGGACAACCCTCGGACAGCGGTATGCGCGGCAGCCATCAGATCCTTCTTCCGTACACCTGTTTGATTTCCTGACTTCCTACCAGCCCGATCCGACAACGTCGAACCGACCCCACCCCGGACACCACACCGGTCCACCCACGACACCAAACACCGGCACACCGCCCGACAGTGGGCGAAGCGTACGCCGTGCGCCACCTCACCCCGATCACCACCGCACCGGCACACCCACCACCGGTAACCTCGGCGACGAACACGCAGGGGAGGGGCCCGATGAACCAGGTCACCGTGGTCACCGGCGGCAGCCGAGGCATCGGCGCCGCCACCGTACGACAACTCGCCCGCGCCGGCCACCACATCGCCCTCTGCTACCGCACCGACGCAGACGCCGCGACCGCCGTCCTGCACGACGTCCACGACGCCGGCGTACGCGGCATCGCCATCCGAGCCGACACCACCGAACCCGAACAGGTCACCCGGCTCTTCGACGCCGCCGCCGAACTCGGCGAACTCACCGGCCTGGTCAACAACGCCGGAGTCACCAGCCCGGTCGGCCCGTTCGTCGACCTCACCCTGCCCGACCTGCGCCGGGTCGTCGACGTCAACCTGATCGGCTACGTTCTCTGCGCCCAGCAGGCCGCCCGCCGGATGAGCGCCGGAGCCGCGATCGTCAACGTCTCCTCCGCCGCCGCCACCCTCGGCAGCCCCGGCGAATACATCCACTACGCCGCCGTGAAAGCCGCCACCGACACCCTCACCATCGGGCTCGCCAAGGAACTCGGCCCCCGCCAGATCCGGGTCAACACCGTCTCACCCGGCACCATCTGGACCGACCTGCACACCGTCTCCGGCGTACCCGACCGACCCGCCCGGGTGGCGCCCCGGGTCCCACTCGGGCGCGCCGGCCAGGCCGACGAGATCGCCGCCGCCATCGTCTGGCTGCTCAGCGACGCCGCCTCCTACACCACCGGCGCCACCCTCAGGGTCGCCGGCGGCCTCTGAACATCCCCATGATCGGCGCGGGCCGGGGGAGAAGCGGCCTCCGGTGAGCCTGCCCGGACGGCCGGTAGCATGTGTCGGTGCCTCACCGGCCTGTGGGCGATCCCCAAAGCTCCCGAGCTGTCTATCCCGGAACGTTCGACCCCTTCACTGATGGTCATCGAGATCTCATCGATCGGGCGCGGCGTTTGTTCGAGCACCTAACGGTGCTGGTCGCGATCAACGATGAGAAGCGGCCCACCAAGACCGCTATGGAACGCGCGCTGGTCATACGTGCCACGCTTCCACCGGACTGGGAGAACGTGACAGTCGCCGCTTGGAGCGGGCTGACCGTGGCTTACTGCCAACAACACGGAGCCGGGGTGATCCTCCGTGGCGTGCGAAACGCCGTCGACACCGTGCGGGAGAATCAGTTGGCGGTCATGAACGAGGCGCTGGGTGTCAGCACAGTGTTCATGCCGGCCCGGCCCGAACTCGCGACGATTTCCTCGACCGTGATCCGCGCCGCCGCGACCTAGCCGCCCGCCCGAGACGATGAGCCCGCGCCGGGCGGCTCGCTTCGTCGACCTCTGGCCCTGAAGTTCGATAATGCACATTATGTCAACCTAGACGGGTTCGGTCGTCTGGTCCGGGGGCGGAGCGCCCTCGCTCCCGCCCGCGTCCGCGGACGATCTCGGTCCCAAGATCGTCCGCGTACGCGGGACCGCCCCGAGACGTCGGAGCGGCCGGTGTGGGTGTCACGGGTTACGCGTGCACACCCACGCGACGGTGGCCGGCGGCGCCTTCGGGTAGCCCACGGACGCGTACGCACACGGGGACTTCCCCGGCTCACTGCGGTGCCCGCCGACACCGACACAGACCAGAACATCTCTCACGATTGATGGGCCGGCGCCGGTTCCGCCGCAGCGGTAAAACCTGCATAATATTCCTTATGCAGGACAAAAGTGACGTTACGCTACTTGAGATGGTTGAGGAGTTCCTGACCGCACGCGGCACCCGCAAACCATCCCCGCACACCCTGCAGGCGTACCGCCGGGACCTGCTCGCCGTCGGACGGCTCGTCGCCGAGGACGCCGTCCCTCCCCTCCCCCTGTCCGAGTTGCCGCTGTCCGCACTCACCGCCCGTACCCTGCGGGCGGCGTTCGCCCGGTTCGCCGCGCCCAGGGCGGTCGCCTCCATCTACCGGGCCTGGTCGACCTGGAACAGTTTCTTCACCTTCCTCGTCACCGACCAGGTGGTGGCCGGTAACCCGATGCCGGCGGTCGACAAGCCGGCGGCCCCGCTCCCCCTGCCCAAGCCACTGCGGGGCGAGGACACCCCGGAGCAGCTGCTGCAGGCGGTGGCACGGGAGGACCAGCGGCAACGCCACCCGTGGCCCGAACGGGATCTGGCGGTGATCGCCCTGGCGCTCTGCGCGGGCCTGCGTCTGTCCGAGTTGCTGGCGTTGCGGGTGGGTTCGCTGGCCGGGCGGCCCGGTGAGCGGCGGGTCGAGGTGAGCGGCAAGGGCGGCCGGCCGAGGGTGATCCCGATCGAGCCGGAGCTCGATGCGGTGGTGTCGGCCTATCTGGACAGCCGGCGGCGGCGGTTCGGTGCCCGTACGGTGCGGCGGGAGTCGCCGTTGCTGGTGGATCGGCACGGTGAGCCGCTGCGCAGGGGTGGGCTGCAGTACCTGGTCGAGTCCTGTTACCGGCGTGCGGGTGTGACCGACCGGGTGCCGCGTGGGGCGCAGTTGCACGCGTTGCGGCACACGTTCGCGACTCGGTTGGCCGAGGACGGCGCGACCGCTTCGGAGATCATGTGGTTGTTGGGGCACGCGAGCTTGACGACGAGTCAGAACTACATCGACGTGACGGCGGGTCAGCAGCGGGCGGCGGTGCGGGCCAACCGTACGAACCGGGCGTTGACCGGGTTGGCCGGTGGGCGTACGTCACCTCCGGTGCTGGGTGCGGGTCATTTGGCGGGTGGTTGAGCGAGGTCGGTGACCTTGAAGGTGAGGGCGCGTCGGTCGGCGGTGACGACTGCGACGAGGTCCTTGTGGATGGTCACGTGTGCGGGAGGTTCGGCGCCGACGTCGGCCGCGCTGGTGGTGCGTCCGCTGCTGATCTCCTGAACGGTGATCTGCCACTGTTTGCTGAGGCCGTCGTATTCCTGGAGCACCAGGTTGGTGCCGTCGGTGGCGATGACGGTGGTGAACTGCGGGATCTGGCGGAGTTGTTTGCCGTCGTGGCCGAGGATCCGGGCCTCGGAGACGCGGTCGAAGGTGCCGTCGCCGCAGACGACGGCGGTGGCGGTGGCGTACCAGTTCTCGTCGTCGGCCGATTCCGTGGGTGCGGACCAGGTTTGTTTGCCGGTGCGGGTGTCGAGGGCGATGACGCGGTTGTTGCGGGGTTCGTCGATGGCGGCGCAGATCAGTTGGGGGCCGCAGGGTTTGACGTTTTCGATGTCGACGGCGGCGGGCAGTTCGAGTTTCCATTTTTGTTTGAGGTCGGCGACGTTGTAGGCGGCGAGTACGTCGCGGGCGGGTGAGGCGTCGTTGCTGAGTTTGCCGATGACGAGGTTGTCGTAGGCGACCCAGCGTTCCTCGTCGAGTGGCAGGTTTCCGCTGCTCTTGAGTTTGCCGGTGGTGGCGTCGATGGTGAAGCCCTTGCCGCTGCTGGTGTTGAGTTCGACGATGGTGGGGCTGGTGGTGACGGCGTCGCGTAGCGCGCCCTTCACAGCGGGCAGGGTGCCGGCGGTGGGGTCGGGGCTGGTGGGCCATTGGCGCAGGGCTTCGATGCGGTGGCTGTCGAGGATGAGCAGGCCGGAGTTGCCGGCTCGTTGCCAGCGTGGTTTGCCGGTGCGCAGGTCGATGCCGAGTACGGCGTTGCCGTCGATGGAGCCGCGGGCTTCGACGACGGCGGTGGTGCCGTAGTAGGCGACGTCGTAGCGGTTGGTCCAGGTGTCGCGCCAGAGGAGTTTGCCGTTGGTGGCGTTGAGGACGGCGCGTACGGGTTTGCCGGCGTCGGTGGCGGAGTCTTTTCCGTCGACGATGATGAGGTCGTCGGCGGGCGCCGGGACGTCGATGGTGGTGAGGGCGAGTTCGGCGGGTTCGAACGGTACCAGGGTGGTCCAGCGGGCCGCTCCCCCGTCGCCGGGCAGGGAGCTGATTTCGGTTTTGCGGGCGGTGACGGCGGCGGAGATGACGGCCTGGTCGGCGATGGTGACGGCGGCGGCGCCGGTGGCTGCGGGGCGGGCCTGGCCGGGTTTGAGGCTGCCGTCGGTCTGCAGCAGGTCCTTGGATAGGCCGGGGATGCGGCTGGTCTGGTCGAGAAGGCCGGTGATGCGGTCGGTGACCCAGCTGGGGTTGGTGACGGTGGTGTAGATGAAGGTGACGACGACGATGACGGTGGTCGTGGTGATGAGGGTGCGGCGGATCCGGCGGATCCAGCGTCGGGGTGGTGCTGGTGTTGGCGTGGTGGTTGGTTGGCGGCGGGCCGGTGGCGGGATGGGTGTGGGCTGGACGGTCAGCGGTGGTGGCGGGGGTGGGGTGGGTGCGGGGCGTTGGGTGGCGGGGTGGCGTAGGGCGCCGTAGGCGACGGGTAGTTCGGGTTGTTCGGGTACGGCGGGGGCGATGCCGAGGCGGGCGTGTAGTCGGCTGGCGACCAGTGGCATGCGGCTGGATCCGCCGACGAGCAGGAGCGCGGCGAGGGTGGTGGGTTCGGTGCCGGCGCGTTGGAGGACGCGGCGGGTTTCGTCGACGGCTCGGGCGATGAGTGGGGCGGCGATGCGGTCGAGTTCTTCGCGGGTGAGGTGGAGGGGTTCGGTGCGCCCGGGGACGGTGACGGGTGCGGTGGCGGTGCGGGAGAGCATTTCTTTGGCGGCGCGTACCTCGGTCCAGAGGGTTTGTCGGTCGCGGCGGTCGACGGCGGTGGCGGGGTGGTGGAGTCGTTGCCAGAGGTCGGGGTCGCGCAGGGCGATGAGTTGGCCGAGGTGGGCGACGAGGGCGTCGTCGATGTCGATGCCGCCGAGGTCGTCGAGTCCGCCGGTGGCGAGCACTCGTGGGCCGGTGGGTTCGCGGCGGATGACGGTGACGTCGAGGGTGCCGCCGCCGAAGTCGAAGATGGCGAGGGTGGCGCCGGGTGGGAGTTGTGGGCCGAGGAGGTCGAGGCAGTAGTGGGCGGCGGCGACGGGTTCGTCGACGAGGTCGACGGTGCCGAGGCCGGCGAGGTGTGCGGCGGTGCGGAGGAGGTTGCGGCGGGGGTGGCCCCAGTCGGCGGGGCAGGTGAGGACGGTGCCGGTGGCGGGGTTGATTCCGGTGAGGCGGGCTTCGTCGGCTATTCGGCGTAGGCCGGCGGCGAGGAGTTGTTCGATGGGGATGTCGTTGTCGCCGAGGAGGATGGTGCCGTCGTCGATGCGGCGTTTGGGGTGTGGTTCGAAGCGGTCGGGTTGGTTGCTGGCGAGTCGGTGGGCGTCGCGGCCGGTGTGGGTGGTGCCGGTGGGGTCGACGTAGACGCCGCTGGGTAGCAGTGGGGTGCCGTCGAACAGGAGTGGTCGGGGTGGTTGGCCGGGTCGGTGGATGACCGCGACGGTGTGGGTGGTGCCGAGGTCGACGGCGAGCCGGGCCGTTGTGTTCACCGTTGTCCGCCTTCCGGCGGAGCTGGGGGGACGCCGCCGGGGGGCGATGTTACTGCCCGGGTACGACGGGTGGGGTGGGGCGGGTGGTTCGGTCCCGGCTGTCGGTTTCGGGCGTGGGTCAGCCGAGGTCGACGACGAGGGGGCGGTGGTCAGAGATGGTGGCGGCGGGGGTGGTGACGGCGGTGACGGCGGGGAGGTGTTGGCGGCCTCGGGGGTCGGCGAGGATGTGGTCGAGTTGGACTCGGGGTGCGTCGGAGGGGTAGGTGGGTTGGCAGCCGAGGGGTTGCCAGCGGGAGATGAGGGTGGCGAGTCGGGCGGGGAGGTTGAGGTCGCCGAGGAGGAGTCGTGGGGCGGGGAGGGTGCGCAGGGCGCGGACGACCTGGCGGAGTTGGCGGAGGTTCCAGCCGGGGACGAAGGTGAGGTGGGTGGCGGCGGCGGTGAGGGGGCCGTGGGGGGTGTCGAGTACGGCGGCGAGCAGGACTCGGGGTTCGTCGTTGAGGAGGGTGAGTCCGCCGCCGGGGCCGGGGACGTAGATGGGTGCGCGTAGGGGTGCGGGGGTGAGTCGGGTGACTTGCCAGGAGCGGGCGGGGTAGCGGCTGATGAGGCCGACGCCGTAGAGGGGTTCGCCGTGGCCGTCGTCGTCGTGGTTGAGGGGGCGGAATCTTTCGCCGGGGGTGCCGACGACGGCGGCGGCGAAGCGGTGGGTGGGTGCGTCGAGGGCGCGGGCGGCGATGGCGGTGAGGTCGAGGTTTCCGCTGCGGCTCTGGTCGCGGTCGACTTCCTGGAGGGCGAGGATGTCGGCGTCGAGGGCGGTGACGGTGTCGTGTAGTCGGGTCTGGTCGACCATTCCGTCGTGCAGGGATCGGCCGTGGAGCAGGTTGAAGGTGACCAGTCGCACCTCTGCACCTTACGGGGTGGTGTGGGAGAGTTTCTGGGTGATCTTCAAGGTGTTGCTCTGTTCGGTGTTGGTCTTTGTCCTGTTGGGGGCGTTGGGGGTGGCGTTGCGTCGGCGGCGGGGGCGTTGACCGGGGACGGGTGAGGCTGCCCACAGGGTTCGTCGGGTGCGGTGGTGGCGGCGGAATAATGCCGCGTCGTGGATCTCGGTGGGTTGGTGGGTTTGTTGGTGGCTGCGGCGGCGGCCGGGTGGGTTGACGCCGTGGTGGGTGGTGGTGGGTTGCTGTTGTTGCCGGCGTTGTTGATCGCGGCGCCGGGGTTGCCGTTGCCGGTGGCGTTGGGGACGAACAAGTTCGCGGCGATTGCGGGGACGGGTACGGCGGCGGTGACGTACGCCCGGCGTACGAAGATCGATTGGCGGTTGGCGGGTCCGGCGGCGGGGTTGGCGGTGGTGACCGCGGGGGTGGGTGCGGCGTTGGCGGGTGTGGTGCCGGCGGCGGCGTATCGGCCGGTGGTGTTGGCGGTGTTGGTGTCGGTGGCGTTGTTCGTGACGTTGCGGCCGCGGTTGGGGGTGGTGGCGGAGCCGGCGAAGCGGACTCGGGGCCGGGTGGTGGTGGCGGTCGCGGTGGCCGGTGGGGTGATCGCGTTGTACGACGGTTTGATCGGTCCGGGTACCGGCACGTTTTTGGTGTTGACGTTCACGGCGGTGGTTGGCGCGGATTTTGTGCATGGGTCGGCGATGGCGAAGGTGGTCAACGCGGGGACGAATTTGGGTGCGTTGGTGGTGTTCGCTTCGGCGGGTCATGTGTGGTGGTCGTTGGGTGCGGTGATGGCGGTGTGCAACGTGGTGGGTGCGGCGTTGGGTGCGCGGATGGCGTTGCGGCGGGGTTCGGGGTTTGTTCGGGTGGTGTTGCTGGTGGTGGTGTTGGCGTTGGTCGCGAAGCTCGGTTATGACCAGTGGGTGGGGTGAGTCCCGGGGTCAGGTGGTGGTGTGGCCGGGGGTGGCGAATCGGCCGTCGCGGATTTCGCGCAGGGCCCGGCGGCGGGTGTCGCCGCGCAGGGTGTCGACGTAGAGGCGGCCGTTGAGGTGGTCGGTTTCGTGTTGGAGGGCGCGGGCGAGGAAGCCGCTGCCGGTGATGGTGGTGGGTTCGCCGTGCTGGTCGAAGCCGTGGGCGGTGGCGTGCATTGCGCGGGGGGTCGGGAAGTAGAGCTCGGGGATGGACAGGCAGCCTTCGTCGTCGTCCTGGAGTTCGGTGGAGAGTTCGAGGGTGGGGTTGATCAGGTGGCCTCGGTGTCCGTCGGCGTCGTAGACGAAGACGCGGGCGCTGACGCCGATTTGTGGGGCGGCGACGCCGGCTCGGCCGGGGGCGCCGAGGAGCGTGTCCATCAGGTCGGTGACCAGGGCGCGTAGTTCGGCGTCGAAGGTGGTGACCGGTTCGGTGGGGGTGCGCAGTACGGCGTCGCCGATGATCCTGATGGGCCGCATCGTCATGGGATGAGGTTATCGGTCGGGTGGTCGGGGGTGGTGGGGTGGTTGGTTCGGGGTGGGGCGGCGGGGTTGATTTTCTACAGTGCCGGTGGGTTTTGTGGGTGCTTGTCGGGCAGCTCAGGCCCGGTGTTTGCTTGTCGGGGATCTGTTTTTCTCAGTATCCGGTCGGGTTGTTGACCTTCGTTGGTGCGGGTTGGAGCATCATCGGTATGCGACAGCGTCACGTTCTTCTGCTCGTCGCTTGTGTGCACGTCGACCTGGTCCGGCACGCCAGCGCCCTCTGTCCGCGCTGACTCTCGCGCGCACGGCGGGACCAGAAGTCGCGTTTCCCGGTTTCCCGGCGCGCCCGCGAACCGGGGTGTCGGGTCCTCTCCCCCCACGTCACGACGCCGACGCCGACGCCGCTGTCGGTCGTCGGCTTCGGTCTCGTACGCGCCGCGGCAGGGCCGCCGCCACCACGCGCCGCCTGATCCGTCCCGGCCCGTGGTGGCGGGACGGCCCCTCGTGCCTCACCTCCGGAGGAGGAGATCTTGACGATCACCGAGCTCGACCCGGTCGGCGCCGGCCGGTTCCGGGCGTTGCTGCGCCGGCAGGCCGCGACGGTCACCGTGGTGACCGCGCCCGGCGACCCGGACAGCGGCCTGCCGGCCGCCGGGTTCACCGCCACCTCGTTCACGTCCGTCTCGCTGGAGCCACCGCTGGTGTCTTTCTGCCTCGACCGTGGGTCGTCGTCGTGGCCGACCGTGTCCCGGGCCGGGTACGTGGCCGTGCACCTGCTCGCCGAGACGCAGCAGGACGTGGCGCGGACGTTCGCCGTCAGCGGTATCGACCGGTTCGCCGCGCACACCGGTTGGCAGCCGGGCCCGTACGGGGTTCCGCTGCTGCACGGGGTGCTGACCTGGTTGGTGTGTCGGGTCGTCGACCGGTTGACCGCCGGTGACCACAGCATCGTGCTCGCGTCTCCGGTGCGTGGCAGCCACGGTGATGACGGAGCACCGCTGCTGTATCACCGGGGTGGCTACGCGGGTCTGCGGGCGCAGCCCGGCGCGGCCGGGTGAGCGTCGGCGGGCATCCGTAACCGGTGTGACCGCCCCGGACTCGCCGCCAAGTTCCACGGCCGGACTCGATCCTGGCCCGGGGTGTCGAACGGGAGGTGCTGCCGGTCGCCCAGCGGTACGGGCTGGCGGTGATCCCGTGGAGTCCGGGCTGTCGCTGATCCATCTCCGGAGCTGACCGATCCGGCGCTGCGTCGCCGTCCCGCCGCCGGCTGACGGCGGGCCGTGGTGTCGTCGCCGGTCACCTTCCCGTGGCCGGTGGCGTCGCGGTGGTTCCCGCCGGGGGCGACAGCCCTGGCCGGGCCGGGTGCTGGTTGTTGCCCAATACTCGCGGTTACCGCGTTGTCGCATACCTGTAGTGGCGCTTATTCTGCCGACCGGCGAGCACCGTCGTGACCCGCCGGCCGGAAGGAAGCCATGAGCCACGACCACGTACACGGTCATGACCACAGTCACCGGACGGGGTGGGTGCGGCGGGTCCGTCACCTGCTGACCCCGCACTCGCACGACACCACCGACAAGGTCGACCGGGCGTTGGCGAGTTCCCGTGACGGCCTGCGCGCCCTGTGGATCTCCCTGGTGGTTCTCGGGGTCACCGCCGCCGGGCAGGCCGCGGTGGTGTTCTGGTCCGGGTCGGTGGCCCTGCTCGGCGACACCCTGCACAACGTCGCCGACGCGCTCACCGCCGTACCGCTGGGGGTGGCGTTCCTGCTCGGCCGGCGGGCGGCGAACCGCCGTTACACCTACGGTTACGGGCGGGCCGAGGACCTTGCCGGGATCGCGATCGTCGCGACCATCGCCGGGTCCGCGGCGTTCGCCGGATACCAGGCCGTGACGCGGCTGCTCGATCCGCGCGAGGTCGACCACCTGCCGTACGTGGCGGCCGCCGGCCTGATCGGGTTCGTCGGCAACGAACTCGTGGCCCGGTACCGGATCAGGGTCGGGCGGCGGATCGGTTCCGCCGCGCTGGTCGCCGACGGGCTGCACGCCCGTACCGACGGGTTCACCTCGTTGGCGGTGCTGCTCGGCGCCGGTGGTGTCGCGGTCGGCTGGTGGTGGGCGGATCCCGCGGTGGGGTTGCTGATCACCGCCGCGATCGTGGTCGTGCTCGTCGACGCCGGCCGCGCCGTGTACCGGCGGTTGATGGACGCCGTCGACCCGGCCCTGGTCGACACCGCCGAGGCGGCCCTGCTCGCCACCCCGGGTGTCACCGACGTCGGCGCGTTGCGGCTGCGGTGGATCGGTCACCACCTGCACGCCGAGTGCGCGATCACCATCGACGGGAACCTCACCGTCGCGCAGGGACACGTGATCGCGGTGGCCGCCGAGCACCGGCTGATCCATGCCGTGCCCCGGCTCAGCGCCGCCCTGGTGCACGCCGACCCGGACCACCACGGGGCCGGCGACCCGCACGCACCGCTCGCCCACCACCGGTGACCGCCGCCCCGGAAAAAAGGGGTACGGCGATCGGTTTCGTGCGGTGTTGTCGCCGACCCGCAGTGGTGCTGTCGCGTGGTTGCCGGGGCGGTGTGCGCGCGATTAGGATTCACGTCATGACTGCCGGGTCGGCCATGGGCCACAAGCGAGTCAGGTTCCCGGCTCAGGCGTGATCGTCGGGCGGCCGAGAGGCCCGCCGTTTCTCGTACATCCCGCGCTTGAGCGCGTCTTCCACCTGCGTACCTCCGCCGTTGGCGGCTGCCGTACGCGGGTGTCCCCTGCTGCCCGGCGGACGGTGACCACACCGAACGGCCGGTTGTCCGGGCATTTTTCCCACCGTGTTCGTGTTCATTTCGACCCGTCCGCCGGGCGGGTTCGTCACCATGCCCGCGAATGGTTCGCGGGATTATCGGACAGGAGTCGAAAACACCGTATGCCGAATGATTTCAACCAGCAGGTCATCGACGAGTTCCGGGCCAACGGCGGCCGGGTCGGCGGCTATTTCGAGGGGGCCCGGTTGATCCTGTTGACGACCACCGGGGCCCGGTCGGGGGCGGCGCACACGACGCCGCTGGGTTACCTGCCCGACGGTGGTGACCGGATCCTGGTGATCGGCTCGGCCGGCGGCGCCCCGGATCACCCCGACTGGTACCGCAACCTGGTCGCCGATCCCCGGGCGACGGTCGAGGACGGTGTTTTCGTCTGGGACGCCACCGCGACCGTGCTGACCGGTGCCGACCGTGACCGGGTCTTCGCCCGCGCGGTCGAGGCCGACTCGGGGTGGGCCGACTACCAGGCCCGGACCAGTCGGGTCCTGCCGGTGGTCGCGTTGGCGCGGGTGCCGGGGCCGCCCCGGTTCGCCGCCGGGGCGCAGCCCCCGTCGTGGGGTACGGCGCTGAAGCTGGTCCACGACGCGTTCCGGCGGGAGCTCGCCCTCGTCCGCGCGGAGGTCGCCGGGGCCGGCACCGGGCTCGGCGCCCAGTTGCGGGTGAACTGCCTGACCGTCTGTCAGGGGCTGGGGGTCCACCACGTCGGTGAGGACGGGGCGGTGTTTCCCGCCGTGGTCGAGCGGGATCCGGCGCTCGCCCCGACGGTGGCCCGGCTGCGCCGCGAACACGAGACGATCGCCGCCCTCGTCGAGCAGCTGCGGGTGACGGTGGCCGCCGACCGGGCCGAGCCCGCGTTGGTGCTGGCCGAGGTCGACCGGCTCGTCGCGGAGTTGGAACGGCACCTGACGTACGAGGAGGAGCAGCTGATCCCGGTCCTGGACGCCCCACCGGTCGGACCGGCCGGCCGGGGCTGAGCGCCGGGGCCGGGTGAGCGGGGCGGCGGGTGGGCGACGGA
Source organism: Micromonospora sp. NPDC049529 (assembly GCF_055586685.1). Lineage (NCBI taxonomy): Bacteria > Bacillati > Actinomycetota > Actinomycetes > Micromonosporales > Micromonosporaceae > Micromonospora > Micromonospora sp. NPDC049529. The sequence goes on along the minus strand of NZ_JBVJHT010000012.1, from coordinate 122,260 downwards.
TCGGGGGGCCGCCCGCCGCGACCGGGCGCGCGGTGTGTTCGGGGCGCCCGACCGGCGTGGGGCGGTTATGTGGTGCGGTCAGGGCGCGGACCGCTCGGGTCGGTTCCCGGCGGGTTGGTCTGCGGCGAGGGCGGCGCGGACCGGTGCGGCCTTCGCCGCCGCCTCGGCGACCTCGGCGTCCGGGTCGCTGTCCCAGGTGATCCCGCCACCGGCCCAGACGTGCATCCGTTCGCCGTCGGCGGCGGCGGTGCGGATGGTCAGCCCGAGGTCGATGTGGTGTGGCCCGATCCAGCCGAGCGCGCCCATGCCGGCGCCCCGGCCGACGGGTTCGAGGGCGGCGATCTGGCCGAGCGCGGACACCTTCGGGGTGCCGGTGACCGACCCGCCGGGGCAGACCGCGCGCAGCAGGTCGGCCAGGCCGAGGCCGTCGGCGGCGCGGGCGGTGACGGTCGACTCGGCCTGCCACAGGTCGCACCAGCGGCGGATGGCGTAGAGCTCGTCGACCCGGACCGATCCGGTGGCCGCGATCCGGGCCAGGTCGTTGCGTTCCAGGTCGACGATCATGATGTGTTCGGCGCGTTCCTTGGCCGAGGTGAGCAGTTCGGCGCGGCCGGTCGCGGTGGCCGGTCGGGTGCCCTTGATCGGGCGGGTGACCAGGCGCGCGCCGGTGACCTCGATCAGGGTTTCCGGGGAGGCGCAGCCGATCGCCCAGCCGTCGCCGGTGAGGACCCCGCCGTAGCGGGCGCCGGGCAGCCGCCCGAGGCGGGTCAGGGCCGGGATCGGGTCGCCGGTGTACCGGGCACTGGCGTGGCCGACGACGTTGACCTGGTAGATGTCGCCGCGGCCGATGGCGTCGCGGGCGCGGGCGACGGCGGTGGCGTGCGCCTGCGGGGTCCAACTCGGCCGCCACGGCCCGAGCCACCACGGCGGGGTGCGGTGGCCGGGTGCGGGGGCCGGTCGGGTGGCGTGGCGGTAGACGACCGCGACCACGTCGGGTACGCCGGGCGCCGGGCTGGGCGGCCCGGTCGGGGCGCCGATCATGTGCGCGCCGGCGGCGGCGGAGACGAACAGGGCGGCACCGACCGGGGCGCCCGGGAGGCGGTCGGATTCCCGACCGGCGGTCGGTGGACGCAGCGCACCCGAACCGAGTCCGTAACCGGTCAGGAAGCCGTCGATCGACTCGGCCGGGTCGCCGGGCTGGCCGACGTACCATTCAAATCGGTCGAGCTCAGTGAGGGAATCGAGGTACGCCGATGGCATTGCCGGTGTTACCCCGACCCCGTATGGGAGCGTTTCCACGACGAGTGGCCCAATCTCCATCATCCGTTGGGTGGATTCTCCCGGGTTGGTGCCAATCCCTGCTCGATATAGCACCGTTTAACTTGGTACCGTGCGTCACTGGTCATGTGAACCATGACACAGCACCCCCACAGTCCGGAGAACCCGATGTGCCAGCACCAACCCACCTGCCCGTCCGCCGAGGCCACCGACCGGGACGCCGCCCGGGTCATCGCCTGCTTTCGTGAACAGGGCTGGAGCCTGCTCTGCAACGGTGTGATCGTCTTCGAGGACACCGGCGAGCTGTTGCCCGACGGCAGGATGATCGAACCGCACCGCGGACCCGCCCGTCACGTCCTGGTCGCCTGAGCGAGCCCCGACCGGCCGGCCGATCAAGGCTGTCCCCGCCGATCAACGACCACCCCGCCCCGGTCACCCGACCCGGAGCGGGACGCCACGTCCTTGATCGGCGCGGACTTCCTTGATCAACCCGGCACCGTTACCCGTTCAGTCCTCGAACGCGTCCGGCGGCGGGCAGGCGCAGACCAGGTTCCGGTCACCGTACGCACCGTCGATGCGCCGCACCGGCGGCCAGTACTTCGCCGCCCGATCCACCCCCGCCGGGTACGCCGCCACCGACCGCGGGTACGGGTGCTCCCACTCGTCACCGCTGACCATCACCGCCGTGTGCGGGGCGTTCGACAACGGATTGTCACCTGCCGGCCACCGCCCCGACCCGACCAGGTCGATCTCCTCCCGGATCGCGATCATCGCCGCGCAGAACCGGTCGAGCTCGGCCAGGTCCTCACTCTCGGTCGGCTCCACCATGAGCGTCCCGGCGACCGGGAACGACATCGTCGGCGCGTGGAACCCGTAGTCGATCAACCGCTTCGCGACGTCGTCGACACTCACCCCGGTCGCCTTCGTCAACGGCCGCAGGTCGAGGATGCACTCGTGCGCCACCAGGCCCTTGTTGCCGGCGTACAGCACCGGGTAGTGCCCCCGCAGCCGCGCCGCGACGTAGTTCGCCGCGAGCACCGCCGTCCCCGTCGCCCGGGTCAGCCCGTCGGCGCCCATCATCCGCAGGTACGCCCACGGAATCGGCAGGATCCCCGCCGACCCGTGCCGGGCCGCCGAGATCACCGGCGCACCGGCGACCGAAGCGTCGAGGGGGTCACCGGGCAGGAACGGCGCCAGATGCGCCCGTACGGCCACCGGACCGACACCCGGGCCACCACCACCGTGCGGAATGCAGAACGTCTTGTGCAGGTTCAGGTGCGACACGTCGGCACCGAACCGGCCCGGCCGGGCGAACCCGACCAGGGCGTTGAGGTTCGCCCCGTCGACGTACACCTGACCACCGGCGTCGTGGACCTTCGCGCACAGCGACGCGATCCCGGTCTCGTACACCCCGTGCGTCGACGGGTACGTCACCATGATCGCCGCGAGCGCGTCCCGGTGCGCGTCGATCTTCCGGTCGAGGTCGACCAGGTCCACGTCACCGTTGTCGTCACAGGCGACCACGACGACCCGCATACCGGCCATCACCGCGCTGGCGGCGTTCGTGCCGTGCGCCGACGACGGGATCAGGCACACGTCCCGGTGCGACTGGCCGCGTTCCCGGTGGTAACCCCGGATGGCCAGCAGGCCGGCGAGTTCCCCCTGCGAACCGGCGTTCGGCTGCACACTCACCGCGTCGTAACCGGTGATCTCGGCCAGCCACCCCTCCAGCGACGACACCAGCTCCCGGTAACCGGCGGTCTGCTCCGCCGGGGCGAACGGGTGCACGTTCGCGAACTCCGGCCAGCTGACCGGCTCCATCTCGGTGGTCGCGTTCAGCTTCATCGTGCACGAACCGAGCGGGATCATGCCCCGGTCCAGGGCGTAGTCCGAATCCGACAACCGGCGCAGGTAACGCAGCATCGCCGTCTCCGACCGGTACCGGTGGAACACCGGGTGGGTCAGGTAGTCGCTGGTGCGCAGCAACTGCGCCGGCAGCGCCTCGGTGACCTCACCGGTGAACTCCGCCACCCCGAACGCCGCCCACACCGCGCCCAGGTGCGCCGGCAGCGTCGTCTCGTCGCATGCCACCCCGACCCGGTCGGCGTCGACCAGCCGCAGGTTCACCCCCGCCGCCGCGGCGGCGGCCACCACCCGCGCGGCTCGCCCCGGCACCACCGCGGTCACCGTGTCGAAGAACGCCGGCCCCTCGGTCGCCACCCCACCGGCGCGCAACCCGGCCGCGAGCCGGGCCGCGTACCGGTGCGTACGCGACGCGATCTCCCGCAACCCGTCCGGACCGTGGTAGACGGCGTACATGCTGGCCATCACCGCGAGCAGCACCTGCGCCGTACAGATGTTGCTGGTCGCCTTCTCCCGCCGGATGTGCTGCTCACGGGTCTGCAACGCCAACCGGTAGGCGGGGTTGCCGTCGGCGTCGCGGGACACCCCGACCAGCCGGCCGGGCAGCATCCGCTCCAGACCGGCGCGGACCGCCAGGTAACCGGCGTGCGGCCCACCGAAGCCCATCGGTACGCCGAACCGCTGCGTCGTCCCGGCGGCGATGTCGGCACCGATCTGTCCCGGTGGCCGCAGCAGGGTCAGGGCGAGCAGGTCCGCGGCGACCGCGACCAGCGCCCCGACACCGTGCGCCGCCGCCACCAGCGACGCGTGGTCACGGACCAGCCCGGACGCACCCGGGTACTGCAGGTGCAGACCGAAGAACTCCGCCGGCAACTCCTCGGTGTCCAGGTCCACCACGCGTACGTCGATGCCGAGCGGCTCCGCCCGGGTCACGATGACCGAGATCGTCTGCGGCAGGGTGTCGGCGTCGACGACGTACACCGGGCTCTTGCTCTTCGACGCGCGGCGCGCGAGGGTCATCGCCTCCGCCGCCGCGGTCGCCTCGTCGAGCATGGAGGCGTTCGCGGTCGCCAACCCGGTCAGGTCGGTCACCATCGTCTGGAAGTTCAGCAGCGCCTCCAACCGGCCCTGGCTGATCTCCGGCTGGTACGGGGTGTAGGCGGTGTACCAGGCCGGGCTCTCCAGCACGTTGCGGCGGATCACCGCCGGGGTGTGGGTGCCGTGGTAACCGAGCCCGATCATCGACACCGCGACGGTGTTCCGGGCCGCTATCGCCCGCAGCTCGGCGATCACCTCGGCCTCGGTCGCCGGGGCCGGCAGGTCGAGCGTGCCGTGCCAACGGATCACCTCGGGAATCGCGGCGTCCATCAGCTCGTCGATCGAGTCGTAGCCGACGGTGTCCAACATCCGGCGCTCACCATCGGCGTCCGGGCCGATGTGGCGTACGGCGAACTGCTCTGCGGTCATGGCGGCTCCCGGGGCGAGGTCGACGATGCGGCCTCCCCCTCTGTCGCACCCACGCGTGGCGGGGGTGCTCCACAGTCGCCTGCCCACGAGGTCCTTTTGCCTGAGAGGTTCCGGGGAGGATTTGCCCCTTCGGCGCCGCCCTGACAAGCCGGGCGGTCTCTCCCACGTGGGTGTTACCGGCGAGGTCAACGCTACCAGCGGGTCTGTTTCGGGCGGGTATCGGGCAACACCCGAGGCACCAACGACCCCAGGAACCACACCAGCAGAACCGGCGAAACCACCCAGCCGGGCGGCGACCGGACACCCTCCGGCGGCCCGGCACCGGCCAGCGGGCGGCGGTCGTACCGCTCGGGATACTGTTCGTCACAGTGGCCATGCCCCGTCACCCCGCACCACGGGTGACCATCGGCGCCGCGCAACGGAGGACGTCGCATGACACCCGGACCCCACGACGGGTCGGCACCGGTCACCCCGACCCCGGACTGCACCGTCCGCCATGTCCTGGACCGGGTAGGCGGCAAATGGAGCATCGGGATCATCGTCGCCGCCACCGGCGGCCCGGTCCGGTTCACCGAACTCGAACGCGGCATCGAGGGCATCAGCCGCCGCATGCTCACCCTCACCCTGCGCAACCTCGAACGCGACGGGCTGCTCATCCGCACCGTCCACGCCACCGTCCCACCCAGGGTCGAATACACCGCCACCGCCATGGCCCGCGAACTGCACGACACCCTGCTCGCCCTGACCCGGTGGGCCGAACGCCACCGGGCCACCATCGCCGCCGCCCGGGTCGACTACGACCGGACCCACCCCCGCGCCGGCACCCCCGACGACCCGACCGGCTGCTGACCCACCGGCCCCACCCCACCGGGCCCGGTGAGATCAATAGGGTGGACCGGTGACCGTCACCTACACCGCAGCCTCCGACCGCTACGACTCGACAACCTACAACCGCGCCGGCCGCAGCGGCCTGCGCCTGCCCCCGATCTCCCTGGGCCTGTGGCACAACTTCGGCCACGAACGCCCCTGGCAGCGTCAACGCGACATCGTCCGACGTGCCTTCGACCTCGGCGTCATCCACTTCGACCTGGCCAACAACTACGGCCCGCCGCCCGGCTCCGCCGAGGAGAACTTCGGCCGCCTCCTCGCCACCGACCTCGCCCCCTACCGCGACGAACTCGTCATCTCCACCAAGGCCGGATACGACATGTGGCCCGGCCCGTACGGCGAATGGGGCTCCCGCAAGTACCTCGTCGCCTCCCTGGACCAGTCACTGCGCCGCCTCGGCCTGGACTACGTCGACATCTTCTACAGCCACCGGCCCGACCCGGACACCCCGCTGGAGGAGACGATGGGCGCCCTCGACGCCGTCGTCCGCGCAGGCAAGGCCCAGTACGTCGGCATCTCCAACTACAACTCCGAGCAGACCGCGAAAGCCGCCGCGATCCTGCGTGACCTCGGCACCCCACTGGTGCTGCACCAACCGTCGTACTCGATGGTGAACCGGTGGATCGAACGGGACAACCTGCTCGACACCCTGGAACAGGTCGGCGCCGGATGCATCGCCTTCAGCCCGCTCGCCCAGGGCCTGCTGACCGACCGCTACCTGCACGGCGTACCCGCCGACTCCCGCGTCGCGACCAGCGTCTTCCTCAACGAGAGCCACCTCAGCGACACCACCATGACCAAGGTCCGGGCCCTCAACGAGATCGCCGCCCGGCGCGGACAGACCCTCGCCCAACTCGCCCTCGTCTGGGCGCTGCGCGACCCACGGATGACCAGCCTCATCATCGGCGCCAGCAGCGTCACCCAACTGGAGGACAACATCGCCGCCCTCGGCAACACCGACCTCAGCGCCGAGGAACTCGCCGAGATCGAGCAGTACGCCACCGAGGAGTAGCCGACCCCACCGGTGCCGTACCCGCCGCCCGACGGGTACGGCACCGGCCCGATCACCCCGCCGGTCGATCCGGCGCCGTCACCACCTGCGACTCCACCTGCCCCAACGTGTCCCGGATGTGGTCCACCACGTCCGCCGGCACGTCCAGCCACATCAACGTCGCCAGCAGGTGTCCACCCACCCGGGCGTAGTGCGCCGAAGGGATCCCCAACCCCCGGTGCGCCCGCTGAAGGCTCCGACCCGTGTACGTGTCCGGCCCACCGAGCAACACGGTCAGCATCGCCGCCAGATGACGTCGCTGGTCGGCCATCTCGACCGACTCGAAATACCCGGCGAGGTCCGGCTCGGCCAACACCCGCTCGTAGAAGATCCGCACCGCGGCCTGGACCGCCACCGCCCCACCGATCCGCTCGTACGCCGAAGCGACGTCACCGCCCCCGACGGGCACGACCGGCTCCGGAACCGGCTTCCCGGCGGAACCGTCCCCAGTGGACAACGAGGCGCTGGCTTCCGTTTCCGTCACGGCTGTCCTCCCGGCGGCAGACTGATCGGCCAGTCGGACGATAGCGCACACCCACACCCAGTGTCACGCACCGATCACTGATCGACACCGGAATCGGGACCATCACCGGCCGGGACGACGGTGGTCCCGCCCCGCTGACCGGCAACACAGCCGTCAACCCCGCAACGCGTCGTCCACACCGGACTCACGCGGCCCGAGAAACACCGGATCCCGACGACTCACCACGTCGTACACCGCCTTCACCGCCGCCAACCGCTCCCGGAAACTCCCCCACCGCCACGCCCGCCCGAACCGGCTCACCGAATCGTCCCCGACCCCGACCGCGTCCAACCCCACCTGCCGACACACCGCCACCGCCCGGTCGACATGGAAAGTCTGCGTCACCACGATCAGCTGCCGGACCCCGAAAACCCGCGACGCCCGCTGACACGAGTCATACGTATCGAAACCGGCGTGATCCTGCACCACCCGCGACGCCGGCACACCCCGATCCACCAACCACCGCCGCATCGCCCCCGGCTCGTCGTACTCCCACCGCCGGTGATCCCCCGACACCAGCACCACCCGAGCCTTACCCGCGTCGTACAACTCCTTCGCCAACTGCAACCGGGCCGCCAGGAACGGAGCCGGCGTCCCATCCGCATCCACCTGCGCCCCGAGCACCAACACCACTGGGGCAGCCGGCACCCCCGCCAAATCGAACACGTGTGCCCGCGACGACCGGTCCACCCAGACCGCGCTGCCGACCACCGCCGACAACCCCAGCAACGCCACCACCACGGCGGACACCAACAACCGGCGCCACCACCGACGCAGCAACGTCACCACGGACAACGGACCAACAACCCGGCGGGACCAACCCGCGACAGCCGACATCAGCACATTGTGGCCGGCAACACCAACGACCGGTCAGCCGGCCCGACGCCGCGCCCGACGCGCAGCCAACTCGTCACCGGAAACCTCCGGCTCCGCCGGCACCCCGATCGGCTGCACACCCCCGGCCGGCTCCGCCGGCAGATGCGACAACGACCCCTGGATCTCCTTGAACGCACCACCGATGGCGATGCCGAACACACCCTGACCACCCTGCAACAGGTCGACGACCTCTTCCGGGGACCGGCACTCATACACGGTCGTACCATCCGAGATCAACGTGATGCCGGCAAGATCCCCGACCCCACGCGACCGCAACGCCTCGATCGCCTTCCGGATGTTCTGCAACGACACCCCGGCGTCCAGCAACCGCTTGACGACCTTGAGCACCACCAGATCCCGGAACGAGTACAACCGCTGCGTACCCGACCCCGACGCATCCCGGATACTCGGCACCACCAGCGTCGTCCGCGCCCAGTAGTCCAACTGCCGGTAACTGATACCCACCGCGGAACAGGCAGTCACGCCGCGATACCCGACCGCACCGTCACCCTCCACGAAGGGATCGACCGCCGCGGTGCCGTCAGTGTGGCGATGATCTGATGTCCCCGGATCAGGGTCCTGTGGCTCGTGCATCCGGACAACCTCCCCGCCAGTGCGGTGACACGTCGTTTCCGGGACGTGCACCCCTCGACAAGGCAACCCTATAGCGACACCCCACCGAACAGCCGCAGGATCCAGCGCGACACGCCGCACACACGGCACCACACGCCGCACCCGGCCCGTCAGCGTACGACCGGAACCCACCGGCCCGGCACGATCAACCCGCGAAATCCTCCGGCTGAACCTGCTCCAGGAACTCCCGGAACTTCTCGACCTCGTCCTCCTGCTCATCAGGAATAACGATCCCGGCCTCGGTCAGCACCTGGTCCGCGCACCTGATCGGCGCACCCACCCGCAACGCCAACGCGATCGAGTCACTCGGCCGGGCCGAAACCCGCAACCCGTCCCCGATCAGCAGGTCGGCGTAGAAGACGTTCTCCTTCAGCTCGGTGATCTCCACCGCGCGCAACGGCGCCTCCAGCGCCGCCAGGATGTCCCGCAACAGATCATGGGTCAACGGCCGAGCCGGCTTGACCCCCTGCTGCTCGTACGCGATCGCGGTCGCCTCCACCGCACCGATCCAGATCGGCAGGTAACGGTCACCCTCGACCTCCCTGAGCAGGACGATCGGCTGGTTGCTGGGCAGCTCCACCCGAACCCCGACCACGCTCAGCTCGCGCACCGCCGCCTCCGTGTCGTCGTGTCTTCCCCAGCAACCATGACCCGGCGACCAAACCCCCGTGCCACCGCAACCGGCCCCTTCACCTGCACGGTACACGGGCCGCGAGACGGTCGTCCCACGCGCGTCGCCGCACCGTCGCACGCCCCACCGGGGTTACCCCGCGAAGCCTACGGCACGCCCGCGACCGCAGATCTTTCCCACCTCACCGACGCCGGGTCAACGACCCAGCATCGTCCGCAACCCCACCCGCACCAGAGCCGCGTGCAACTGCTGCGACAACCCGACCAACTCGCGCGCCGCCTCCGCCGCCCGAGCCCGCGCCGCCGGATCATTCTGCCGCGCCAACGGCGCGATCAACTGCTCGAACAACCCCACCTCACGATCCGCGGCCGTCCGGAACGCCCGCAGATGACGCGGCTCCAACCCGTACGCCGCCAACCCCGTCACCGCCTGCGCGATGATCAACGCATCCGAGTCGTACCACCCCGGCGGCCGGGACACGATCAACCCCAACCGCTCCAACTCGGTCAACGTCACATCATCGATCCCCGTACGAGCGACCAGATCCGACCGGGTCACCCGCACATCAGCCGACTCCACCGGCCCCGGAACGACACCGTCCCGACCCGGAACCTCACCCTCCGGACCAACCGCCACCAACGCCGGCCGCTGCCGCCCCGGACTCTCCGGCTCCCGCTCGGAGGCCTCCAACTGCTCCCGGATCACCCGCAACGGCAGATACTGATCCCGCTGCGCGGTCAGCACGAACCGCAGCCGCGCCACATCCTGGAAGCTGTACTTCCGATAGCCGGCCGGCGTCCGCTGCGGCTCGACCAGACCCTCAGCCTCCAAGAAGCGCAGCTTCGAAATCGTCGTGTCGGGAAACTCCACCCGCAGCTGAGCCAGCACCTCACCGATGCTCATCAGCGGCTGGGCCCGACCGGCCGAAGCCGTGGGCGCAGCCGCTGCCGCACGCTCATTCACCCCCGGCCGGCCTCCTCCTCCGGGCGCGGACCGGCGATAAAGACCAACCGGAACTTGCCGATCTGCACCTCGTCGCCATTGCTCAAGGTGGCCGCCTCGACCCGCTCACGATTGACGTAGGTGCCGTTCAGACTCCCCACATCGCGGACGGTGAACGTACCCCCGTCCCGGTGGAACTCGGCGTGCCGCCGCGACACCGTCACGTCGTCGAGGAAGATGTCACTGTCGGGGTGCCGACCACTGGTGGTCACGTCGTGGTCCAACAGGAACCGGGCCCCGGCATTCGGACCACGCCGAACGACGAGCAACGCCATGCCCGGAGGCAACGACCCCGACATCCGGCTCGGCACAACATCGGCATCCGGTCCCTCCAGCACTTCGTCCAGTGCACCGAGGTTGAGCGTCGATGTGACGTCGAGTGGGGGGAACTCGTCGTCTGGGCGCGTCATGGGACCACCTCACGGATCTGTTCGGTCGGGCGTCAGGGGTGGCGGGTCTGGCCGCCGGGCTGTAAAGCCCAGCGGCTGGCTCACCCGTGCCAGGGAAGGCAATTCCGCAACGCGCAACTATTGGGTTCTCGGTCGACTGAGCGAGCCTAGCCAGCGCCGAAATACAGGGCAACCAGACGCGCGGGCACAATCCGCACCCGAGCGCGCCCACATCAGCTCTCGGTCAATTCCCGGTACGCCGCCGCGGTCAGCAGACCGTCGACCGCCGCCGGCCCATCCGGAGCGATCTCCAGCAACCAACCCGCACCGTACGGGTCACTGTTGATCAACTCCGGCGTATCGCCGAGATCGGCGTTACGCGCCACCACAGTGCCACTCACCGGGGCGTAGATCTCCGAAACACTCTTCGTCGACTCGATCTCACCCAACGACTCACCCGCCTCGACCGTGGCGCCCTCGTCCGGAAGCTGAACATAGACGATGTCACCCAGAGCGTCCTGGGCGAAGTGGGTGATGCCCACCCGCACCGATCCGCTACCGTCGCCCGCCACCCACTCGTGCTCGGCCGTGTAACGCAGGTCCTCAGGAATCACCAGCCGCGTCCTTCATCGTCGCTCCGATCGGTACCGCACCCCGCAAGGTACGGCCGCGCCCGGTCAGGAGACCGGGCGCGCGTGCTTCAGGTCCAGCGGAGCGCTCAGGGTCGCCACGTCGACCACCTCCCGCTCTTGGACGGTCACGTTACCGCCGTCCCCACTGACCGACGCCACCACCCCGCCCGGAATGTTCAACGCGGTCCGCATCGTCGATGGATCACCGATCACCGTGATCGTGTACGGCCCGACCAACTTCCGCCCACTGACCACGATCGCCCCATCCTCGTCCAGGAAGAAAGTGCTGGCCACGATCCGTACCGTCGCACCACCACCGGAAATCTGCATCGCCTCCGCGCCCGCCCCACGCAACTCCTGCACCGCGTCGAGCACCGTCGCCGCCTCGATCGACTTCGCCCCCGACGAGAACGTCACCGTCAACCCCGGCCCCCGGGCCGGCAACGTACCCGCCAGAATCCCCAGCTCATCGGCCCGTCGCGTCGCCTCGTCCAACGCCGCCTGCCGCCCCTGCGCGCCCGAGGCGAGCTGCCGCTGACTCTCCTCCAGACCCGCGACATCCTGACGCAACCGCTGCTCCTGCGACTCCAGATCCGACAGAATCCGCACCAGATCCTCCTGCCGCGTCGCCGCCAGCTCCGGATCAGCCGAATTCGTCTTCAACTGCACCACCAACGTGAAACCCAGCAGCGCCAGCAACACCGCGATGATCACACTCGCGCCACTCCACCGCGACCGCAGCGACAGCCCCCGCACCCAGCCACCACCGGCCACGACCGGCTCCCGCCGACCCCGCTCCGGATCACCCTCGACCACGGCATCCGAATCCACGACATCCGGATCCACCTCGACCCGGGCGTCCCCACCGGCCACCGACCGACGCGCCGCAGCCAGGTCCACCGTCGGCCCGTCACCGACGTCCGACTCCGACCCCAACACCGGTTCCGGTCCGGGAGACCGACCGGGACCACCCCGATCAGGGTCACCGGACCGGCGCGGCCGATCGCCGGACACCCCCGGATCCGGCGCGGCGCCCGTCACCGGCTCCTCCACCGGACCCGACCCACCCGCCGCACCGGACGCGTCCGAACCCGCCCCGGCCTGTCGCTGCTCGTCGCTCATCGTCAGAAACCTACGCCCGGAACAGGTGCCGGCGGATCGCCGCCACATTGCCGAAGATCCGGACACCGAGCACCACCACCACACCGGTGGACAACTGACCACCCACCCCGAGCTGATCACCCAGGTAAACGATCACACCCGCGACCAGCACGTTCGAGATGAACGAGATCACGAACTGCTTGTCGTCGAAAATCCCGTCAAGCTTCGCCCGTACCCCACCGAACACCGCGTCCAGCGCCGCGACCACCGCGATCGGCAGATACGGCTGCAACGCCGCCGGCACCGTCGGGTCCAGCACCACGCCGAGCACCACGCCGGCGAGCAACGCGAGTACGGGGATCATCGGCCGCCTCCGGACGGGCTGAGGGATGAACCGGCGCCAGGCGACGCCGGAGGAGTGGAACGCGCCGCCCCGGAAGGCGACGGTGACGGCGACACGGACGGAACCGCGTACCGCAGCTGCGGCTCACTCGCCGCCGGCAGGGTCAGATCATCAGCCCCACGCACACCGAAAGACATACCGTGCTCCGCCGCGACCTGACGCAACAGATTCGCCGCCTCACTGGACCGGAACCGGCGCTCCAGCTGACCCGGACCGATCGCCGACACCTCGTACGGGCCCGTCACCGGCCGGAAATCCACCAGGATCGCACCACCGGCGGCCCGGATCGTCGACGTCGCCGTGAGCCGCTGACCATTGATCGAGATCGCCTCCGCACCGGCACTCCACAGCGCGTTCGCGATGTCCTGGAGATCCCGGTCGAGCACCTTGCCGAGATTCGTACCACCGGCGCCCGTCACCGCATCCGCCTCCGACGGCCCATCGGCGACCCGGACCACCACACCGTCACCCCGAACCCGCCCCAGACCGGTCGCCGCCTCCAGATCACGCAACCGGGCCGCGTCACTGCCCGACAACGCCGCGTCCCGCTGCCGGTTCACATCCGCGCGCAACTCGTCGGCCCGGCGGGTCAACTGGTCGGTCTCGCTCTCCCGCTGCTTGATCTGCGCCACCAGCCCGGCCCGCGCCTGACTGCGCCCCGGCTCCCCCTCGATCGTCTGCCGGTAGGCGATCGCCAGCAGGAAACCGAGCGCCGCCAGGGTGATCACACTCACCACCCGGATCGTCGACCGCCGCCACCCCGTCGGCCCACGACCCGCGCGCCGACTGACCGCCGCGTCCGAGTAACCGGGATCGAGCGGGTTACGGAACAACTCGGTGAGGAAATCCGGGGCGTAGGTGCGCTCCGGACCACGACCGCCGGTGCTCATCCGGCCTCCCGACGGGTCGTACGGACCAGCTGGGCGGCCTGGATCAGGTAGAGCACCCCGGCAGCCCAGTAGAGGACCAGCCCCCACCAGGCCAGCGCCCATCCGATCGCACCGGCGGCGGCCGCGGCACCGGGCACCGCGTCGGCGAGCAGCAGCGTCGGAAACGCGGCGAGCAGGATGAACGTGGCGGTCTTGCCGACGTAGTGCACCGGCGGCGGACCGTACCCGTGACGGCGCAGGACCAGCAGGGAACCGAAGAGCACCACCTCGCGGGCCAGCAGCGCGACGGTGAACTCCCACGGCACGATCTCGCGGGCGGTGAACCCGGCCAGCGTGGCCAGGATGTAGAGCCGGTCGGCGAACGGGTCGAGCAACTCCCCCAGCCGACTGACCTGGCGCAGCCGGCGGGCGACGTACCCGTCGACCCAGTCGGTGGTCCCGCCGACCGCGAGGACCACCAGGGCGGCGACGTCCGCGCGCGGCCCGAGCAGGAGATAGAGGAACAGGGGTACGCCGAGCAGCCGGGCGAAGCTGATCAGGTTGGGGATGGTGAACACCCGGGTCGTCGCCGCGTCCTCGGACTGGGCGGCGGTGCCCCCGGTTGGCTGGGCATCATCTGCCCGCGCCGGCCGACGCGACACCGAACCTCCCTCTGCGACTGGTCCGGCGCCCGCTGACACGGGTCGTTCCGGGACCGTGCGCGCTCCGCCGGTGTCCGCGAGGTCCCTGGGTGACCTCGCGATCAAGCCGGCTCCTGGCACAGTCGCCGTGGTCCGGGTGTGAACGGACGTCCGGGGCTGCTGATTTGCGGTGTCACTATATCCGTCCCCTGTTGGCGGGCTACGGGTGCCGGAGCGGGTCGTCGTTACGTGATGAGAGGCACAACCCGTAGTGCGTCCTAGGACGCTAGTGGGATCGGCGGGCGGCGAATCGGGCCCGGGGTCGAATTGCTCACGCGCCCGATCAGCTTCGAACCCGGACAAGTCATTCGATTTGTAGGATCCGCGGGTGGAGACAACGGATCCCGTGGACGTCGCGGCCGAGACCTGGATGGCCGCCCTCGCCATGTTCGCGGTCGCCCAGCCGTCCGGCACCTACCGGATGGGCGCGGGCGGCACCTCCGTGCTCGTCACCGGTGCGCCGATGCCGATGCTCAACGGTGTGATCAGCGTCGTACGCGGGCCCGACGCCGAGGAGATCGAGGCCTTCGCCGCCGCACCGGAGCTGGCGTCGGTGGCCTGGAGCATCCAGGTCCGCGGCGACGAGGTCGACCCGCGCATCGAGCGGATCGCCGACGCACACCGACGGGGGCAGCGGTCGAGGCTGCCCTTCATGGTCAAGAGCCTCACCCCGCGGGACGCGGGGCCACCGGGGGACGACGCGCCACCGGTACGCGAACTCGCCGGCACGGACGGCGAGCTCTACCAGAGCGCGCTGGCCGCCGGCTACGAAGGCCCACGGGAGATCTTCGCGGTCTTCGGCTCCCCCGCCGTGCTGGAGCACTCCGCGATGCGCGCCTACGTCGCCGAGGTCGCCGGCACACCGGTCGCGACGTCCTTCGGCGTACTGATCGACGACCACGTGGGGGTGTTCAACATCGCGGTGCCACCGGAGCACCGGCGGCGTGGCTACGGCCGGGCGGCGACGGCGGCCGTACTCCGCGAGGCGTACGCGGCCGGAGCGCGAACCGCGTACCTGCACGCCAGCCCGATGGGGGTCGCGCTCTACCGGGAGATGGGCTTCCGGGTCGCGGAGGACTGGACGATCTTCACTCCGTGACCGCCTCAGCGGGTGGCGGTCAACGCAGCGCGTTGGTGACCCACCGGCGGCACCGGTGGGTCACCAACGACGGATCAGCTCGGCGAGCTGGTGGCCGGTTCGGGGGCGGCGAACGGGACCGCGGCGGCGACCGGCTCGGGATCGCCCACCGGGTGCCGCCACAGCCCGCGCTGACGCAGGATCGGCAGCACGCCCTCACCGAACCAGTACGCCTCCTCCACGTGCGGATGCCCGGAGAGGATGAACTCGGTGATGCCCAGGGCGTGGTACTCCGCGATCCGGTCGGCGATCTCGGTGTGGCTGCCGACCAGCGCCGTACCGGCACCGCCCCGGACCAGGCCGACACCGGCCCAGAGATTGGGTGCGATCTCCAACCCGTCCCGCGAACCACCGTGCAGGGCGATCATCCGGCGCTGCCCCTCGGACTCGCTGCGCGCCAGCCCCGCCTGGACCGCCTTGATGTCCGCCTCCGGAATGCCGTCGAGCAGCCGTTGGGCCTGGGCCCAGGCCTGCTCGGCGGTGTCCCGGGCGATGACGTGCAGCCGGATACCGAACCGGAGTTCGCGCCCGGCCTCGGCCGCGAGGCCCCGGATCCAGGCCAGCTTCTCGGCCACCTGCGCGGGCGGCTCGCCCCAGGTGAGGTAGACGTCGGAGTGCGCCACCGCGACCGGGCCGGCCGCCTTCGACGAGCCACCGAAGTAGATCGGCGGGACCGGGTCCGGCAGCCGGCCGAGCTTCGCCTGCTCGACACGGACGTGCGGGCCGTCGTGGCTCACCGTCTCACCGCGCCACAGCGCCCGTACCACGTGCAGGAACTCGTCGGTACGGGCGTACCGGGCGTCCTTGTCGAGGAAGTCGCCGTACGCCCGCTGTTCGTGGCTCTCTCCGCCGGTCACCACGTTGAGCAGCAGCCGCCCGTTGGACAGCCGTTGGAAGGTGGAGGCCATCTGGGCGGCGAGCGTCGGGGAGAGCATGCCGGGGCGGAACGCGACCAGGAACTTCAGCCGCTCGGTGACCTCCGACAGCATGGCGGTGGCCAGCCAGGCGTCCTCGCACCAGGCACCGGTCGGGGTGAGCGCACCCTCGAAGCCGAGTTGTTCCGCGGTACGGGCGATCTGGCCCAGGTAGGCGACCGTCGCCGGTCGGGCGCCGCCCGCCGTGCCGGCGGCCAGCCCGTGCCCGCCGCCGACGATGTCGCGGCTGTCGCCGTAGGTGGGAAGGAACCAGTGGAAGGTCAGTGCCATGGTGCTCTCTTTCGATCCGGGTGGGGCGTGCGGGAGGAAGGGTCGGTCCGGGATCAGGCCGCGATTGGCAGTCCGCGCGGCGCCAGGGCCGCGGCGAAGGTGTCCACCACGGCGTGCAGCGCCGGTGCGGCGGTCGCCTCGACCACGGTCGCGCCGTCGGCCCCGGTGAGGATCAGCTGGTCGAGCAGGAAGTAGCCGGGCACGATGTGTGCCGCGCCCATCGCGTTGAGCACCGGGCGCATCGCGTAGTCGATCGCCAGTACGTGGGCGAGCGTCCCGCCGGTGGCCAGCGGCAGCACCACCTTGCCGGCCAGCGCGTACTGGGGCAGCAGGTCGAGCAGTGCCTTCAGGGCGCCGCTGTAGGACGCCTTGTATACCGGGGTCGCGACGAGCAGGCCGTCGGCGGCGGCGAGCGCGTCGGCCACCGCGACGATCGCCGGGTGCTCCGGGTCGGCGCCGAGCAACGCCTCCGGCGGCAGGTCCCGGATCGACAGGGCGTTCACCCGGTGCCCACCGTCGGCGAGCCGCCCGGCCAGCAGTTCGACCAGCCGCGCGGTACGGGAGGTGGACGATGGCGAGCCGGAGATGGCGAGGATGGTGGACATGCGCTCTCCTCGGGTCGGTGCGGCACGCCGGACGGAACGGGGACGCCGGGCGGTGGCGCTGGATGGATCTTCACGCAGCTTATCTATAATTCCTATCGGTTGAGTAGACCTCTCGGCTAAGTTGATCAAGCCGGTTCGGGTGATGCGCGGCACGCCCCCTCCCGGCCCAATATCGATTTTCCCTATCGGTCGAATAGGACAAGCCGCCCCGAGCAACGCCCCACCCACCTCCGGCGAGGAGCGCGTTTCGGCAGTTCACGACCGGTCCGGTCGGATCTCAGGGCGGGCGACAAGGTGCGACCGGGAGGGCAGTTCGAGGCTGAAGTGACGTACGTCACAGGTCATTGACGCCGTCGGGCGACCGCCCAAAGCATGGTCGCCGGCAACCACCGCCACGCTTCCACCACTGTGGATCGCCCACCGCCCTCGACGCTCCGGGAGTTTGCTCATGTCGATCGCCACGCGTACCGGCAGCCGAAGCTGGCGGCGGTTACTGGCCGCCGCCCTCAGTGCGGGCCTGCTGGCCACGGTCGGTCTGGTCGCCGGCTGCGGCGACACCGAGCAGGCCGCGGGCGCGGAGTCACCACTGCGGGTGGGCTACCAGCGGTTCGGGGGGCTGAGCCTGGTCAAGGCACGGGACGCGGCGGCCGGCACCACCTGGTCGCTGTTCGAGAGCGGACCGGCGCTGACCGAGGCGTTCAAGGCCGACGCGATCGACATCGGACAGGTCGGCGAGGCGCCACCGATCTTCGCCGCCGCCGGCAAGATCCCCTTCAAGATCATCGGCACCTCGCAGGAGATCCCCGAGGGCGAGGCGGTGCTGGTCAAGGAGGGCAGCGGCATCAACAGCTTCGCCGACCTCAAGGGCCGTACGGTCGCGCTGAACAAGGGCTCGAACGTGCACTGGCTGCTGGTACGACTGCTGGAGGCGAACAACATGACGCTCGCCGACATCCAGGTCAAGTACCTCAAACCGGCCGAGGGTCGACCCGCGTTCGACGCCGGGCAGGTCGACGCCTGGATCATCTGGGACCCGTACTTCGCCCTCGCCGAGCAGCCGGGGGTGAAGATCCTGGTCAACGCGACCGGCCTGGCCGGCAACCGGGAGTACCTGCTGGTCTCCCCCGAGGCGTTGAAGAACAAGCCCGAACAGATCCGGGCGTTCCTCCAGACCTACCGCGAGGTCACCGACTGGGGCATCGCCAACCCGGCCGACCGGGCCCGGATCCTGGCACCCGAGCTGAAGATCCCGGAGGACGTCACCACCCGCGCCCTGGCCCGCAGCGCCCGCGCCCTGGCCCCGGTCACCCCGGCGATCGGCGACGAACTACAGGCCATCGCGGACGGCTTCACCAAACTGGAACTCATCCCGACCTCGGTCGACATGCGCGACCGGGTGGACGGCCGGTTCGCCGAGGTGCTCGGATGACCCGTTCCGCACCGGCGCCGGCAACCGTGCCGGACGGTTCCACCGCCGCGCCCGTACCGGGCGGGGCGGGACCGTCCGGGCCGAGGCGCCGCCGCCGTACCGGTGCGCGGTGGCGACGGGTGGTCAGCCCGGTCGTGCTCATCCTCGGCTGGGAACTGGCCTCGCGGACCGGCCTGCTGGCACCGGAGAAACTCTCCGCACCCAGCGAGGTGCTGCGCACCGGCTGGCGGCTCGCCGCCGACGGGATCCTCTGGACCCACCTGACCGACTCGCTCACCCGGGCGGCGATCGGGCTCGCCATCGGCGGCACCCTCGGAGTGCTGCTCGGCGCCCTCGCCGGACTGCTCCGGATCGGCGACGACCTGGTCGACCCGCCGGTACAGATGGCCCGGATGCTCCCCCACCTCGGCCTGGTTCCGCTGCTCATCATCTGGGTCGGCATCGGCGAGTCACTGAAGATCACCCTGGTCTGCCTCGGCGCCTTCTTCCCGATCTACTTCAACATGTACGCCGGCATCCGCGACATCGACGTACGGCTGGTCGAGGCGGCCCGCACCTGCGGGCTGAACGCGATCCAGCGGATCCGGCACGTGATCCTGCCCGGTGCCCTGCCCGCCCTCTTCCTCGGCCTGCGCCTGGCCATCGGCGCCGCCTGGCTGAGCCTGGTGGTCGGCGAACAGGTCAACGCCCAGACCGGCATCGGCTTCCTGATGATGGAGGCCCGGGAGTTCAGCCAGACCGACGTGGTGGTCCTCGGGCTGCTCATCTACGCGCTGCTCGGCCTGGTGTCCGACGTGGCGCTGCGGATGCTGGAGAGGAGGGCGCTGACATGGCGGACCGGCGTACACGTCCAGGCGAGTTGAGCCCCGGTGCGGACCGGGCGCCGGTGGTCACCGCCACCGGCGTCCGGCGCGACTTCGACGGCACCGCCGTCCTCGACGGCGTTGACCTGAGCATCCGGCCCGGCGAGGTGGTGGCCCTGCTCGGCGGCTCCGGCTCCGGCAAGAGCACCCTGCTGCGGGCGCTGGCCGGACTCGACCCCGAGGCCGGCGGCACCGTCGACGTACGGGGCCGGCCGGCGGTCGTGTTCCAGGAGCACCGGCTGCTGCCGTGGAAACGGGTCGGCGACAACGTCGCGCTCGGCCTGACCGGACCGGACGTACGCGACCGGGTCCGGGCGGCACTGACCGAGGTCGGCCTCGCCGACCGGGACCGGGCCTGGCCGGCGCAGCTCTCCGGTGGCCAGGCCCAACGGGTCGCGGTCGCCCGCGCCCTGGTCCGGGAACCCGAGGTGCTGCTGCTGGACGAGCCGTTCGGCGCACTCGACGCGCTCACCCGGCTGCGGATGCAGGGCCTGCTCGGGCGGCTACGGGCCGAACACGGCTTCGCCGCCCTGCTGGTCACCCACGACGTCGACGAGGCACTGCTGCTCGCCGACCGGACGCTGGTGCTCGAACACGGCCGGATCGTCGAGGACGCCCCCGTACCGCTGCCCCACCCGCGTGCCCACGACGATCCCGGCTTCGGTGGTCTGCGCCGGCACCTGCTGGACCGGCTCGGCGTTCCGGTCGGCTGACACCGCGCCACCGGGGTCAGGAGTGGTCGGCCCCGGCGGCCCAGGTGGCGAACATCCGGGCGTACGGGCCGTCCCGGTCGAGCAGTTCCCGGTGCGAGCCGGACTCGGCGATACCGTGGTCGTCGATCACGACGATCCGGTCGGCGCGGGCGGCGGTGGAGAGCCGGTGCGCGACCAGGATCGCGGTCCGCCCGTCGAGCAGCACGTCCAACGCGGCCTCGACCCGCAACTCCGACTGGAGGTCCAGGTTGGCGGTCGCCTCGTCGAGCAGCACCACCCGGGGCTGGGCCAGGAAGGCACGGGCCAACGCCAGCAGTTGCCGCTCACCGGAGGAGACCGACTGGCCGCGTTCGTGCAGCGGGGTGGACAGCCCCTGCGGTGAACGTTCGACCAGATCCCGCAGGCCGACCGCGTCCACCGCGGCCCACACCTCGTCGTCGGACGCCTCCGGGCGGGCGAACGCCACGTTGTCCCGGATCGAGCCGGCGAACAGGAACGGCTCCTGCGGCACCACGCCGATCTGTCGGCGCAACGAGTCGAGCGTGACCCCGCGCAGGTCGTGCCCGTCGATCAGGACCCGGCCGGCATCCGGGTCGTAGAGCCGGGTGACGAGTTTCGCCAGGGTCGACTTGCCCGCGCCGGTCGGCCCCACGCAGGCGACGGTCTCGCCGGCCGCGAGCCGCAGGCTGATCCCGCGCAGCACCGGGCGGGCCGGGTCGTAACCGAAGGTCACGTCGTCGAACTCGATCTCCCCGTCGACCGGGGGCAACGCCACCGCGTCCGGCGCCTGCGCCACGCTCGGCGCGCTCTGGAGCAGTTCCCGCAGCTTGCTCACGGCCGCCCGGCCCTGCTGGTAGCTCGTGTAGAGCTGGACGAGTTGCTGCACGGGCTGGAAGAACGCGTTGAGGTAGAGCACGAACGCGGTCAGCTCACCGATGCTCAGCTCGCCGCGCAGCACCATTCGGCCACCGATGAACAGCAGCGCGGCCAGTCCGAGCAGGCCGATCGCCGAACTGCCCGGACCGTAGATCGCGCTGATGTGCCCGGTGAAGTCGTTGGCGTCGCGGTAGCGGCCGACCACCTCCCGGTGCGCGAGCACGTTGCGTTCCTGCCGGTTGTGCGCGGTCACCACGCGTACGCCGTGCAGCCCCTCGGCGAGGTCGGAGAACATCGCCGCGACCGCGTCGCGTTGCCGGCGGTAGCCACGATCGGAGGCGACCCGGAACCAGATCGAGGCGGCGGCCAG
Source organism: Micromonospora sp. NPDC049529 (assembly GCF_055586685.1). Taxonomy (NCBI): domain Bacteria; kingdom Bacillati; phylum Actinomycetota; class Actinomycetes; order Micromonosporales; family Micromonosporaceae; genus Micromonospora; species Micromonospora sp. NPDC049529. The sequence goes on along the minus strand of NZ_JBVJHT010000012.1, from coordinate 100,754 downwards.
CGGCGGCAGGACCAGCACCAGCATGATCAGGGCGAGTTCCGGGTCGTAGCCGACCAGCACCACGACGATCACCAGCATGGTCAGCGCGTGGCCGGCGAACTGGGCCAGGCCGTCCTGGAGGAGCTGTTGCAGCGACTCGATGTCCGAGGTCATCCGGGTCATGGTGACCCCGGCCTTCTCCCGGGTGAAGTAGTCCAGGGACAGGCGTTGCAGCTGGGCGAAGACGCGTACCCGCAGGTCCCGCATGGCGTACGCGGCGAGCCGGCCGGTCTGCCGGGTGCGCGCCGCCGCGGCCAGTCCACCGGCCAGCACGGTGGCCGCGAACGCGCCGGTGGCCAGCAGCAGCACCGACGGATCCTCGGCCACGATGCCGTGGTCGATGCCGACCTGCACCAGGTACGGGCCGGCCTGCAACAGCAGCGTCTCCAGGACCACCAGCAGGCAGGCGACCAGCAGGGTCCCCCGGTAGCGGGCGACGATCGTCGACAGGGTCAGCGGTGGCTCGTCGGGCGCTCGGGCGGTGAACGTCTGGTGCTGCGGTTCGGGCTCCGGTTCGCTCGCCTCCAGGCGGGCGACCCCGGCGAGCAGTTCCTCCGGGATGCCGGCGAACGGCAGCCCGTTGCCGTGGTTGCCGGACTTGCCGCTGCCCCGACCGGCGCCGATCCCGCCGAGGCCGCCCATCGGGCCGCCGGCCGAACCGCCACCGGGGCCGCCGAAGCCCCCACCGAACATGCTCATCGGGTCGCCTCGACCGCCGCGCCGGGCCCCTGCCGGGGCGGGCCGGCGCCCCGATCGGTACCGCCGGGCCGGTCCAGCGGCTCGGCCGTCAACTCGTCGGCCGATCCAGCAGGGTCGGCCGGTCCAGCGGGGTCGGCCGAGTCGGCCGACCCACCCGAGTCTGCCGGGTTGCGTTCGGCGAGGACCGCCCGGTAGCGGGGTTCGGTGGCGAGCAGGTGGGCGTGGCTGCCCTCGGCCACCACCCGGCCCGCCTCCATCAGCACCACCCGGTCGGCGAGGCCGATGGTGGAGAGCCGGTGCGCGACGATCACGGTCGTCCGGCCGCGCATGAGGTCGCGCAGGGCGGCGTGGATCCGGTGCTCGACGGTCACGTCGATCGCGCTGGTCGCGTCGTCGAGGACCAGCACCGGCGGGTTGACCAGCAGCGCGCGGGCGATGGCGAGCCGCTGGCGCTGCCCACCCGAGAGGGTGTACCCGCGCTCCCCGACCACCGTGTCGTAGCCGTGTGGCAGGGCCCGGACGAAGCCGTCCGCGCCGGCCGCGACCGCCGCCGCGACCACCTCGTCCAGGGTGGCGTCGGGTCGGCCGTAGGCGATGTTGTCCCGGATCGACACCGAGAACAGGAACGGCTCGTCCGGCACGATGCCGACCTGCTCACGCAGGCGGGCCAGGTCCAGGTCGCGGACGTCGTGCCCGTCGATCCGTACGGTGCCGCCGTCGGCGTCGTAGTAGCGGGCCAGCAACCTGCCGAGGGTCGACTTGCCGGACCCGGTCCGGCCGACCACCGCCACCGTCTCACCGGCGCGTACCCGCAGGTCCAGGCCGTCGAGGGCGACCGTGCCGTTCGCGTACGTGAACCGCACGTGGTCCAGGTGCAGGTCACCGCGGAGGTCGACGGGCACCGGGTGCGGTGGCGACACCACGTCGGAGCGGGTGTCCAGAACCTCGTAGATCCGTTGCGCGGAGGCCGCCGCCCGCTGACCCATCATGATCATCATGCCGAGCATCCGGAACGGCGGCTGGAGCATCAGCACGTACGTGTTGAACGCCACGATCGTGCCGACCGTGGTCCGCCCTTCGAGCACCAGCCAGCCGCCGGCCAGCAGCACCAGGGCCAACCCCAGCCGGGGCAGGTTCTCGATCACCGGCGACCAGCGCGACCGGATCCGGGCATCGGTCAGGTACGCCCACCGCACCCGGTCCGCCGCCACGGCCAAGGTGTCGAGCTGCCGCCCCTCGGCCGCGAACGCCTTCACGATCCGTACCCCGTTGATGTTCTCGTCGACCACCGTGGCCAGCCCGGCCAGCCGCGCCTGGATCAGCCAGGAGACCGGGAAGATCGCCTTGCGCATGGCCACCCCGAGCAGGCCGATGATCGGCATGGTCACCATCGCGACCAGGGCCAGCGGCACGTTGATCGTCAGCATCAGCACGAACGCGATCCCGGCGATCGTGCACTGCACCAGGATCGACGGCCCGAAGGCGAGGTACATCTGCACCGCCCGGATGTCCGAGCTCGACCTCGACATCAGCTCACCGGTCTGCACCCGGTCGTAGAAGCCGAACGGCATCCGGATCAGGTGGGCGAACATGATGTTGCGCAGGTCGTACTCGATCTCGTACGCGGTGCGCAGCAGGTAGCGCCGGGCCAGGTAGGCGACGACCGTCTGGACCAGCGCCAGCACCACCACCCACCAGACGTACCGGCCCAGGTCACCGCCGCGCGCGATGATCGCGTGGTCGATGCCGAGCCGCATCACGTTGGGGATCTGCACCTGCACGACCAGGCCGACGAACGACAGCACCAGCGAGGTCAGCAGCAGCCGCTTGTGCGCCGCCACCAGCGGTAACGCCCGACGCAGCCAGGACTTGGCCGGGTCCGGGTCGATCACCGCCCGTGGCGCGCGGTAGCTCACGCCGGGCTGCCCGCCGTACTCAGTCGCAACGGGGTCGCCGGCACCGACAACTGCGCCGGGTCGCGGTAGCGGGCGCCCGGGTGGACGTCGTACAGCCGGGCCTGCCCGGCCCCGAACAGCCGCTCGCGCAGGGTCTCACCGTCGTCGTACGACTCCCGGTAGCGACCCCGGCGGCGCAGCTCCGGTACGACCAGCTCGATGAAGTCCTCGGCGGTACCCGGGGTGAGGAACTGGCGCAGGTTGATCCCGTCGATACCGCCGGCGTCGACCCAGCGCTCCAACTCGTCGGCGACCACCTTCGGGGTGCCGGCGACGAAGAACGGGCCCCGGTTGAACGACCCGATCTGGTCGAGCACCTCACCGACGGTCTGCTCCGGCCGGTAGCGGCGACCCAGCCGCTGGTAGCCGGGGTCCTGCCGGGCGATGATGTCGCCGATCCGCTCGGCGCGCGGGTAGCGGGTCCAGTCCAGTCCGGCCCCGGCGTGCGCGAGGTGCCCGTCGACGCTGCGCAGCCGCCGGAACTCGGCCACCTTCCGGTCCACCTCGGCGTCGGTACGCCCGACGATCACCGCCGCCCCGGCGAGGAACTTGATGTGCTCCGGGTCACGCCCGTACGCCTTGGCCCGGCTGCGGGTGTCCTCGACGTTCGCCCGTACCTCGTCCAGGGTGCTGCCGCCGGTGAAGACCGCCTCGGCGTGCCGGGCGGCGAACTCCTTGCCCGCGTCCGAGGCACCCGCCTGGTAGATCACCGGGGTGCGCTGCCGGGACGGCTCGGACAGGTGCGGGCCGGCGACGCGGTAGTGCTCGCCGACGTGGTTGATGTAGCGGACCTTCGCCGGATCGGTATACACCCGGTCGGCGCGGTCCCTGATCACGGCGTCATCGTCCCACGAGCCCTCCCACAGCTTGTAGAGCACGTCGAGGTACTCGTCGGCGATCGCGTACCGGCGGTCGTGTTCCACCTCGTCGGGCAGGCCGAAGTTACGGGCCGCGTTCGGCAGGTACGAGGTGACCACGTTCCACGCCACCCGTCCCCTGGTCAGGTGGTCCAGGGTGCTCATCCGGCGGGCGAACGCGAACGGCGGTTCGTAGGTGGTGGAGAAGGTGGCGGCGAACCCGAGGTTGCGGGTCACCGCCGCCATCGCCGGGATGACCAGCAGCGGATCGTTGTTCGGGATCTGCACCGCCTCGCGCAACGCCGTCTCGGGGCCGGAGCGGAACCCGTCGTACGCGCCGATCACGTCGGCCAGGAAGACCGCGTCGAAGGTGCCGTACTCCAGCAGTTCGGCCAGGTCGGTCCAGAACTCGATGTCGTTGAAGCGGTGCCGGTTGTTGTCCTCGTGCACCCAGAGCCCGTGCGAGATGTGCCCGACGCAGTTCATCTCGAACAGGTTGACGTGGATCTTCTTCTTGGGCGGGTCAGCGGTCATCTTCGGTGTCCTTCGTGAGGTGTGGTGTGTGCCCCGCCCCGTAGGGCATCCTAGGAGGCTAGGTGATAACTAGCTGGAGTTGGTCGGGTGCAGCCGGGGCACCGCCGCCAGGAGGGCACGGGTGTACGCGTGCTGCGGATGCTCGAATATCTGCGCGGTGTCGCCGGCCTCGACCACCCGCCCGTCCTTCATCACCAGCACCCGGTCGCTGACGTGGTGGATCACGCCCAGGTCGTGCGAGATGAACAGGTACGACACGCCGAGACGTCGTTGCAGGTCGGCAAGGAGGTCGAGCACCTGCGCCTGGACCGAGACGTCGAGCGCGGAGACCGGCTCGTCGCAGACGATCACCTCCGGCTCGGGGGCCAGCGCCCGCGCGATCGCCACCCGCTGCCGCTGCCCGCCGGACATCTCCAGCGGTCGCCGGCCCAGGTAACCGGCGTCCAGACCCACCTGTTCGAGCAGTTCGACGGTCCGGTCCCGGCGGCCGGCACCACGCCGGACGCCGATCACCCCGAGCGCCTCGCCGATCACCCGCTCGACCGTGTAGCGCGGGTCGAAGGAGCTGAGCGGGTCCTGGTAGACGACCTGTAGCCGGCGCCGTTCCCGCCGCCGCTGCGCCGGGTCGAGGGTGGCCCAGTCACGGCCGTGCAGCCGTACCTCACCGGCGTCGGGCCGTTCCACCCCGAGGACCAGCCGGGCGGTGGTGGTCTTGCCGGAGCCGGACTCGCCGACGATGCCGAGCGTCTGCCCCGGGCCGAGGGTGAAGGAGACGTCGGCGACCACGGTGCGGCGGATCCCGTCCGGGCCGGGGAACGACTTGGTCAGCCCCCGCACCTCGACCACGTCGCCACCGGCGGCCGGTGGCGCGGCGGCGGGCCGGGTCGCGGTCGGGGCACCGGTCGGGACCGGTACGGCGGAGAGCCGGGTGCCCTTCGGACGGCTGCCGGGGACCGCCGCCAGCAGCGCCTTGGTGTAGTCGTGCCGGGGGTCGCCGAGCACCTGCGCGGTCGGACCCTGCTCGACGATCACGCCGTCGCGCATGACCGCTATCCGGTCGGCCAGCCGGGCCACCACCGCCAGGTCGTGGCTGACCACCAGCATCCCGCCCTCGCTGGTCTTGAGCGTCTCCAGCAGGGCCAGCACCTGGGCCTGGACGGTGGCGTCCAGGGCGGTGGTCGGCTCGTCGGCGATCAGCAGGCGCGGCGCGCAGGCGATCGCGGAGGCGATCAGGGCCCGCTGCCGCAGCCCACCGGAGAGCTGGTACGGATACTGCCGCGCCCGCACCTGCGGCTCCGGGACGCCCACCGAGTCGAGCAACTCGACCACCCGCCGCTGCCGTGCCGTACGGGTCAGCTCGGTGTGCAGGGCCAGCGGCTCGGCGACCTCCCGGCCGACCGGGCGCAGCCCGTCCAGCGAGGAGAGCGCGTCCTGGAGCACGAAGCCGATCCGCGCTCCCCGGATCCGGCGCCACCGCCGTAACGACAGCCGGGTCAGGTCCTCGCCCTCGAAGGTGAGCCGGTCGACGCGTACCCGGGCGCCGGACCCGGTGAGGCCGACCAGGCTGCGCGAGGTGACGCTCTTACCGGAGCCGGACTCCCCCACCAGGGCCAGGCACTCGCCCCGGCCGATGGTGAACGAGATCCCGTCGACCACGGTCACGCCGTCGAAGTCGACCCGCAGGTTCTCCACCGTGAGCAGTGGGTCGGCCATCAGGACACCCTCCCCTCGGAGCGGCGCCGCAGGTCCCGGCCGACCACCGTCACCGCGAGCACGGTCAGGGTGATCGCCAGGCCGGGTACGGCGAGCATGAACCAGTCGTTGGAGATGTACTGGATGCCGGTGGAGAGCATGCTGCCCCACTCGGCCGCCGGTGGCGGGGTGCCGAGGCCGAGGAAGCTCAGCGACGCCCCGTTGGCGATCGCGTCACCGATCCTGATGGTGGCCAGCACCACCAGCGGCTTGAGCGCGTTCGGCAGGACGTGTCGGGCGATCACCGCCGAGCGGCTCAGGCCCAGGGCGGTGGACGCCTCGACGTACGTGGCCCGGCGGACCACGTGCACCTGGGCCCGGACGATCCGGGCGTAGTACGGGACGCTGGCGAACGCCACCGCGAACAGCACGTTGGTCGTGCCGGTACCGACCAGGGTGATCACGACCAGGGCGAGCAGCAGGTCCGGCACGGCGAGGGCGACGTCGACCAGCCGCATCAGGGCGCCCTCGACGAACCGGCCACCGATGCCGGCGACCAGGCCGATCAGGGTGCCGCCGGTGACCGCGAGCGCGGTCGCGCCGAGGCCCAGGATCAGCGTGGGGCGGGCCCCGTGGATGATCCGGCTGAGCACGTCCCGGCCGGTCTGGTCGGTGCCGAGCAGGTGCCCCGGACCGGGTGGCAGGAATGCGCCGTCCGGGCTGAGCGCCAACGGGTCCTGCGGCGCCAGCCAGTCCGGCACCAGGGCCGCGACCACCAGCAGGGTGAGGAAGAGCGCGGCGAGAGCGACGCCCGGCCGGATCGTCCGGCGCCGGGCCCGCCGCGCCGGGGCGGTCGAGGTCGCCGCCGACGGTACGGCGGCCACGGGTACGTCGAGCGCGGTCACGCCGTCACCACCCTCGGGTCGACCAGGCCGTAGACGATGTCGACGACCAGGTTCACCACCACGTAGACGGCGGCGGCGAAGAGCACCACGCCGAGCACCAGCGGAATGTCCTTGGTGGTGACGGCGGTCAGCATGAGTTGCCCGACGCCCCGGCGGACGAAGAGGGTCTCGGTGATCACCGCACCGCCGAGCAGAGTGCCGATCATGTAGCCGGACATGGTGACGATCTGGATCAGCGCGTGCCGCAGCGCGTGCCGGATCCGTACCGCCGTGTCGCGCATGCCCCGGGCGCGGGCGGTGAGGATGAACGGCTGCTCCAGCACGTCCTCAAGTTCGGCGCGCAGCACCTGGCCGAGCACCGCGGCGATCGGCAGGGCCAGGGTGACCGCGGGCAGCACCAGGGAGGCGAAGCCGTCGTTGCCGGAGACCGGGAACCACCCGGTACGGAACGAGAAGACGATCAGGAGCAGCAGGCCGAGGACGAACGTCGGGAAGGAGGCGAGCACCACCTCGACACCGGAGGCGGTGGAGCGGATCCAGCGACGGCGCCCGGCGGTGAACACGGCGACGGTGACCGCCAGCACCAGGGCCAGCAGCGCGGCGCCGAGCGCCAGGGCGACGGTGGGGCCGAGTTGCTCCCCGATCGCCCGGGTAACCGAGATCCGCTGTTGGTAGGACTCGCCGAGGTCGCCGGTGAGCAGGTTGCCGAGGTAGTTCAGGTACTGCCGATGCAGCGGCAGGTCCAGGCCGTAGTCCTGGCGTACGCGTTCGAGCACGGCCTGGGTGGGGTTGGCGCCGTCACCGGCGACGGTCGCGAGCGCGGCGTCGCCGGCGGTCGCGTGCAGGGCGAGGAAGGAGAGCGTCGCCGCTCCCCAGAGCACCCCGACCCCGGCGAGCACCCGGCCGCCGATCCGGGTCGCCTGCGCGCGGACCCGGTCCGCCCGGCCCGCCACTACTTCTCCAGCCAGGCGTAGGTGAACAGCGGGGTGCCGTGCGAGGTGTCGACCGAGACGTTGTGCAGTTTGCGGCTGAAGGCCCAGAGCACCGAGTTGTCGTAGACCGGAATGCCGGGTACGAGTTCGGCCAGCCGGGCCTGCACCCGGCCGTAGAGCTGCTGCTGGGTCGCCTGGTCGGTGGTCTGCCGGGCCTGCTCCAGCCACTGGTCGACCTGGGGGTCGGACAGGTGCGAGGTGTTCTGGCCCAGCCGCTTGGCGTTCGGGATGCTGAAGCTGGCGTACTTGATGTAGAGCACGTCCGGGGTGTTGGTGTGCCACACGCCGTAGGTGAGGTCGTAGTCACCGGCGTAGCGCAGGGTGGTGAACTGGGTCGACGGCACCAGTTGGATGTTGACCCGGATGCCGACCGACTTCACCTGGGCCTGGATCAGGTCGAAGATCGGGCTGACCGTGCCGGCCTGGCTGACCGGCCACTGCACGGCGAGTTCCTTCCCGTCCCTGGTCCGGTAGCCGTCGCCGTTGCGGGAGGTCCAGCCGGCCTGGTCGAGGAGTTGGTTGGCGAGCTTCGGGTCGAAGCCGGGCAGCTTCACGGCCGGGTCGTAGTACTTCGTCACCCGGTCGACGTAGCTGGTCGACTGCTGCCGCTCACCGAAGCCCAGGGTCTGCACGATCGCCGGTACGTTGACCGCCGCCGCGAACGCCCGCCGTACGTCGAGGTTGTCGAACGGGGCGCGGGAGGTGTTGAACTCCACCGTGTACGGCAGCCCGATCCGGTTGACGTTGGCGTACACGAAGTCGGGGTTGTTCTTCAGGGCGGCGGCGTTCTGCGCCGGGACGTAGCCGGTGGCCTGGTACTGCCCGCCGGTGAGGGAGTTGAACCGGACCGCGTCCTGGCCGACCCAGGAGACCTCGATGCCGTCGAGGTGCGCCTCGCCGGTCTGCTTGAGCTGCGGCGGCGCCCAGTTGTAGCCGGGGCGCCTGGCGAACGTGACGCCCTGGTTCTTGGTGTAGCTCGTCAGGACGAAGGGGCCGGAGCCGATCGGCTTCTCGCAGAGCTGTGCCGGGGTGGTCTCGTTGATCGCCTTCGGTGAGAGCAGGCCGAGCCAGCCCTGGGCGAGCACGTCCAGGAACGGGCTGTACGGAACGCCCAGGTGTACCTCGATCGTGTACGGATCGATGATCTTGCTGTCCTGGTACGGGGCGATGTACGGCCCGGCCAGCGGTGACCGGGTGGTCGGGTCGAGCATGTGCTCGAAGTTCACCCGGACCGCCTCGGCGTCGAACGGGGTCCCGTCGCTGAACGTCACCCCCTGACGGAGCTTGAAGGTGTAGGTCCGCCCGTCCGGCGAGATCTGCCACGACTCGGCCAGGTACGGGCCGGGCTGCCCCTGCTCGTCGAGGTAGATCAGGTTGTCGGTGAGGATGTGGCCGAAGATCTGCTCCACGTCGGAGGAGATGGCGTGCGGGTCGAGGCAGAGCGGGTCGGTGTTCATCGACAGGCGCAGTGTGCCGCCGGAGACCGGGGTCCCCTCGGCGTTCAGCGCCGCCCCACGGGCCGGCTCGTTCCCCGGTCCGGGGCCGGCGGCGGCACCTCCGCCGGCCCCGCACCCGGCGAGCAGGGCGAGTGCGGCCACACCGGCCAGGCTTCGCAACTTGTGTCGTACGCGCACGGTGGCTCCTTGGTTGTTCATCGGGGTTTCGGCGGTCAGGAGTACGCCGTCGGCCTGGGCACGGTCGGTCCTTCCGAGGATCGATCGCGGCGGGCGGTACGGCTTCCGCGCGGGCGGCAACCGCCGGTCGCGCCCGGCGGCTCGGTGGGGATCTGCCGGATCCGGTGGACACGTCGTCGCGGCACACCGGGCCGGGTCTGTGGAGTGCGTGCGCGACGCTGCGGCACACCCGCACGGCAGGGCGGGGGGAAGGTCGGGAGCGGGGTGACCGCGACGGCGTCCGAACGGGACGGCCGGCCGGTCAGCCGGGATGCGACGGGGGCCGGTGCGCCGGCCGCGTCGCCAGCGGCGTCAACAGCTGCTGCTGCAAACCCGCTGGTAGTCGACGAAGCGGCGCCGCACCAGGCGGGTGCTCCGATTCATGGCGCCGAAGGTAGCCGCCGGACGAGCACAGGGTCTAGATCAATGTGACCTGGCTCACCTATTTTCCCGGTATGTTCTACCGCTTTAATAGGGAATACCCGCGCCCCATCTGCGAACCGGGATCGACGGGTTACCTTGCCACGGAACACGCCGAGCGGAGAGCCGTCCGACCAGGGAGCAGCCCGTGACCCGATGGACCCCGGACCCCACCTTCTACGCCTCACCGCGCGACGCGGTCAACGCGCCACCGGAGAAGCTCGCCTACGTCGCGGCGTTCGACCGCACCGCCCGGCAGCCGGACGCGATCGCGGTGGTCGACGTCGACCCGGACTCGGACCGCTACGGCAGTGTGATCGGCTGGACCGAACTGCCGCACACCGGCGACGAACTGCACCACTTCGGCTGGAACGCGTGCAGCAGCGCGCTCTGCCCGACCAGCCCGCACCCGCACGTCGAACGGCGCTACCTGATCGTGCCCGGTCTGCGCTCGTCCCGGATCTACGTGCTGGACACCGGGACGGACCCGACCCAGCCGACGATCGTCAAGGTGCTCGGCCCCGAGGAACTGGCCGACCGGGCCGGCTACTCCCGACCACACACCGTGCACTGTGGACCCGACGGCATCTACCTCACCGCCCTCGGCGGAGCGAACGGCGAGGACGGTCCGGGCGGGCTGGCCGTCCTCGACCACGACACGTTCGAGGTACGCGGAGCGTGGGAGGTCGACCGGGGCCCGCAGGTCCTCGCGTACGACGCCTGGTGGCACCTCAACCACGACGTGGTGGTCACCTCGGAGTGGGGCACGCCGTCGATGATCGAGGACGGCATCGTCGGCGAACTGCTGCTCGGCCGCAGGTACGGGCACGCGCTGCACTTCTGGGACCTGCGCCGGCGTACCCACGTGCAGACCGTCGACCTGGGTGACCAGTACCAGATGCCGCTGGAACTGCGCCCCGCGCACGACCCGACCCAGACGTACGGCTTCGTCGGGGTGGTGATCAGCGTCGAGGACCTCTCCGCCTCGATCTGGCTCTGGCACCGCGACGGCGACCGGTGGGCGGCCACCCGCGTGATCGACATCCCGGCCGAGCCGGCCGACCCCGAACTCCTGCCCGACCTGCTCAAACCATTCGGGGCGGTGCCACCACTGGTCACCGACATCGACCTCTCGGTCGACGACAGGTTCCTGTACGTCTCCTGCTGGGGCACCGGCGAACTCCAGCAGTACGACGTCAGCGACCCGTTCCACCCGGTGCAGACCGGCTCGGTCCGGCTCGGCGGCATCGTGCAACGCAGCCCGCACCCGGCCCGCCCCGACCTGGCCCTCTCCGGCGGCCCGCAGATGGTCGAGGTCAGCCGGGACGGCCGCCGGGTGTACGTCACCAACTCGCTCTACGGTGCCTGGGACGACCAGTTCTACCCCGACGGGGTCGGCGCCTGGCAGGCGAAACTCGACGTCGACGGCGAGGCCGGTGGACTCACCCTGGACCAGCGCTTCTTCCCGCACGGCGACGACTTCCGGGGGCGGCGGGTGCACCAGACCCGGCTACAGGGCGGCGACGCCTCGTCCGACTCGTACTGCTTTCCGTGACCTGGGCGCAGTGGGGCGCGCTGGCCGCGCTCGGCGCGTTCCACGGTCTGAACCCGGCCATGGGCTGGCTCTTCGCGGTCGCCAGGGCGATGCAGGAACGGCGCCGCACCGCCCTCTTCGCGGCCCTGCCGGCGATCGCCGCCGGGCACCTCGCCTCGGTGGCGATCGTGGCCAGCCTGGTCAGCGCCACCCGTTCGGTGGTCACCGGCACGGTGGTGCCGGTGACCACCGGGCTGGCACTGGTCGGCTTCGGACTCTGGCGGCTCCTGTCCCGGCGGCACTTCCGCTGGGCCGGCATGCGACTGTCCCTGCCGCAGCTCGCCGGCTGGTCGTTCCTCATGTCGTCCGCGCACGGCGCCGGGCTGATGCTGCTGCCGGTGCTGCTCGCCGCGCCGGTGCCGACCGGACACGCCGGACACGGTACGACGCTGGCCGCACCCGTCGGTGCGCTCACCGGCCTGGCCGCCGCCGGCATCCACACCGTCGCCATGTTCGGCACCGCCGCCGTGCTGGCCGTGCTGGTGTACGAGGTGGTCGGGCTGGGGGTGCTGCGCCGGGCCTGGTTCAACGTGGACCGGCTCTGGGCCGGTGTGCTGGTCGCCGCCGGCCTGGTCACCCTCGTCACCGCCGGCTGAGTGCTGTCTGCCCCCGGATCCCCGACGCCGTTGCTGCTCGTCGACGCCGCCGCCGGGCTCCGGCGCGGTCAGCGCAGCGCGACCCCGCCGTGGAAGGCGTCCGGCACCTCGGCCGGCGGACCGTCCGGACGCCACCGGGCCACCGGGAGGATGCCGTCGGCGGTCAGCCGCCAGTTCCCGAGCAGGTCCGGGAAGGCTGCCGGGTCACGCATGTGGAAGCCCTCCCCCATCAACGCCAGCGCCGCCGGATAGCCGGTCAGTTCCTTGCCGTCGAAGTCGAACGCCAGCATGCTGCCCGGCGGGACGACCCGGTGGAGCTGGTCGAGCGTGCGGGCCAGGGTCGGGTCGTCGAGGAAGGCGGCGAGCCCGAGGAAGACCACCCCGATCGGCTCCCGCCCCCAGCCCGGCAGGAACCTCGCCAGCGCCTCCGGGTCGATGGTCGCGGGGTCGGTCGCGTCGCCGAAGGCGTACCCGGCGCGGTCGTGTCCGGTGAGGACCTCCCGGCCGAGGGCGATGGTGACCGGATCGATGTCGGTGTAGAGCACGTGCGCGCCGCCGGCCACCTCGTGCACGTTGCCGCAGGTCGGCACCCCCGCCCCGAAGACGAGGAAGTTCTCGATCCCCTGCTGCGCCAGGTACGCCACCGAGCGGCCGAGAAAGGCGCGCAGCGACCGGAAGATCGCCGCGCAGGGCCCGTACGCGCCCTCGAACGCGGTCGCGGCGGCGACGTCCACCGGGAAGTGGTGCCGGCCGCCGAGCCAGTAGTCGATCATGCGGGCGGTGCTCGGGGCGACGGGCGTCTCGGTCATCGACGGAGTCCTCTGCTGCGCTGGACCGGGTGGGCTCGCCAGCGTACCCAGCCGGTGGCCCGGCCGGCCGGCGACGCGACGTACGGCCGGGGCGATTGTCACAGCGGTGTGGTGGACTCCGGGTGGAAGCGGGACGTCGGACGGTGGAGGAAACGGTGCTGCTGCGGGATGTGCAGTCGAGTGACGTCGAGGCCTACGTCCGGATGCGCTGCGATCCGGTCATGATGGCGGACCTCGGCGGCCCCCTACCGCGTACGGGCATCGAGGCGAAGGTCGCCCGGGACGCCGAGCGGGCGGCGGCGGACGCCGACTGGATCCGGATGATCGTGCCGGACCCCGATCACCCGGAGTTGGTCGCCGGCACGGTCGCGCTCTGGTCGCACGAGGACGACGGCGAGGTCCTGTCCGAGATCGGATGGATGGTGCTGCCCGAGTTCCAGGGCCGGGGGCTCGCCAAACGGGCCACCCGGAGGCTGCTCGAACAAGCCCGCGACCAGCGGCGCTGGGGGCCGGTGCACGCCTTCCCCGCGATCACCAACGGCCCGTCCAACGGCATCTGCCGCTCGCTCGGCTTCACCCTGGTCGGCACCCAGGACGTCACCTTCGCCGACCGGCTGCTCCGGTCCCACCACTGGGTGATCGACCCCGCCACCGACCTGCGCTGAGCCGCCGGACCCGGACCGGCCGATCAGATGAGCCGGCCGTCGAGCACCCGGCCCTCCTCGGAGCTGACCAGTTCGTCGATCAGTTCGAAGAACGCCCGGATGTAGGGCAGGTTCCCGCCCTTGGCCCGGGATGCCGCCAGATCCTCCGGTGACCGCCAGAACACGATGTCGACCCACTCGTCGTCGGGCAACTGCACCAACCGGGCATCGAGGAAACCGGCCCGGTCGGCCTCGAAGTCGCGCAACATCGCCGGTCGCGCGGCGAGCAACTCCTCGGCCCGCTGCGACGCCACCCGGAACCGGGTCAGTTCTACGGTAACCATCGTCGCCCCCCATGGTGATCGCGCCGGTCGGGTCGCGAACACACACGCAGATTATCGGCAGCGCCGGAGACGAACCGGGTTTCGGCGTACGCCGAAAGGGTTGACCCCGCCACCGGGCGATCAGCGAAGGTATGTGCCAACGGGAACGGGGAGGGAGGACCGTCGTGCGACAACTCGTACTGGGGGTGACGGCGGTGGGCATGCTGCTCGGCCTCGCGGCCTGCGACGCGACCGAGCCCCCCACGACCCCGACCCCGACCCCGGCCGCCGTGCAACCGGCGCCCGGCAAACACAGGTTGACGCTCGACCACGGTGGCGTCACCCGTGCGTACCGGCTCCACGCCCCGGCCGGCTACGACCCGGCCACCGCCGTGCCGCTGGTGATCGCGCTGCACCCGTTCCCCGGCGAGGGCCTGGGGATGAGCGAGATGGTCGGCCTGGACGAGAAGGCCGAACGGGAGAACTTCCTGGTCGCGTACCCGGACGGGATCAACGGTGGGTTCAACGCCCTGGTCTGCTGCGGCAACGCCGACGACGTCGGCTTCCTCAGCGCGCTCACCGGTCACCTGGTCGAACGGTGGCGGGTGGACCCCGACCGGGTCTACCTCACCGGCATCTCCAACGGTGGCGACCTGAGCTTCCGGGCGGCGGTCGAGGCCACCGGAGTGTTCGCCGCGATCGGGGCGGTCAGCGGCGGATACGTCGGCCCGTCGGCCGCCCGTACCGACTTCGTCCCCCGGAGCCCGGTCTCGGTGATCACGTTCATCGGTGGCCAGGACCGGTACGCCCAGCAGTTCCGGGCCGGGATCGCCGCCTGGCGGGAACGGCTGCGCTGCACACCGGCCGCGCCCGTACCGGCACCGGTCGCCGAGGCGATCACCCGGACCCGGACCAGTTGCGCCGACGGCAGCGAGGTCGAGGTGTACCTGCTGGAGAACATGGGTCACTCCTGGCCCGGTGCCCGTACCGGCATCATCGCCGCTCCCAACGCGGGTCTGGTGGCGACCGACCTGATCTGGGAGTTCTTCGCCGCCCACCCCCGGCGGTCCTGAGCCTGCCGGGGGTGGTGACTATCGCCCCGGCGACCGCCCCACCCGCCCATACTGGGAGGGACCCCCGCCCCCATGGACACCGGGAGGAGGGGCAGTGGTGGACGTACCCAGCGCGCCGCCGGTGGTGGTCGGCGTGGACGGCTCACCGACCGGGCTGGCCGCGGTCCGGTTGGCGGTGGACGAGGCACAACGCCGGTCCCGCCCGCTGCGGATCGTGCACGCCTTCGTGTGGCCGAAGCTGAAGGTGTCCGGCAAACCCTCCCCGGCCGGGCCGCCCGACGGCGGACTGCGCCGGCAGGCCGAGCAGGTCCTGACCGAGGCGGTGGCCCAGGCCCGGGCCGCCGCACCGAACCTCGCCGTCACCGGTGAGGTGGTGACCGGTTTCGCCACCGCCGTGCTGGTCGGTGAGTCCACCAATGCCGCCGTGGTGGTTATCGGCGACCACGGCCTCGGCGGCCTCACCAGCCTGCTGATCGGCTCGGTGGCCGTCCAGGTGACCTCCCACGCCACCTGTCCGGTCCTGGTCGCGCGCGGGCGCCCCGACCCGACCGGCCCGGTTGTCGTCGGGATCGACGGTTCGTCCCGGTCGCACGAGGCGCTCGCCTTCGCGGTCGACGAGGCCGCGCTGCGCGGCACCCACGTGGTGGCGGTGCACGCCTACCGGCACCCCGTCTCGACCCAACCCGGCGACGTGGTGCCGGTGGTGCACGACAAGGAGGCCCTGCGCGACGACGAGGGCCGGGTGCTGGCCGAGTCCGTCGCCGGCTGGCGCGAGCGCTACCCGCAGGTGGAGATCAACCGTCAACTGATACCCGGACGCGCCGCCCCGGCGCTGGTTGAACTGTCCCGGTACGCCCAACTCGTCGTGGTCGGTGGACACGGTCGGGGTGCCCTCGGCGCCCTGCTGCTCGGCTCGGTCAGCCAGCACGTTCTGCACCACTGCGAGAGCCCGGTGGCGGTCGTACACCACGCCCAGCCGGCGCAACCGGAACCGCGCCCCCGGACGGTGGTCGACGCGGGGCGCGACGGTGACCTCCAGCCGCGTGACGCGAATGGCCCCCACCTGGGCGGGTAGACACCCCGGGTACGCCGTCGGACACAAACGGAACGGGGACAAGCGAATGCCAGGACCACGACCGGGCAGCAACGCGTACGACGTCGAGCGGGCCCGACTGCGAAAGCTCATCGAGGACTCCGGGCGCGCCGTGGACAAGGGCGCCAACACCGTCGCCAACCAGGTCCTCCAGGACGACCGGGGCCAACGGGGCGTGCTGCGCAGCGAACGCGGACGGGGCCCGAAGGGCGAACGCGGACGCGGCGAGCGGAGATGACCATGGGATGGTACGGCCACTCGGGCGTCGACCGCACGGGTGCGGCGGTCGACGGCGCCATCGCCGGCACGGTCGGCACGCTGGCGCTGAACGCGGTCACCTACCTGGACATGATCGTCCGGGCCAGGCCGGCGAGCAGTACGCCGGAGGAGACCGCCGGGCATTTCGCCCGGACCGTACACCTGGATCTGGGGCCCGGGGATCGGGCGGCGAACCGCCGCTCGGGCCTCGGGCCCCTGCTCGGTTACGGCACCGGGGTCGGCGCCGCGGTTCTCGTGACCGTGCTGGCCGCCGGACGCAGGTTGCCGCTGCCGGTGGCCGGGCTGGTGCTGGGCGCCGGGGCGATGTTCGCCTCGGACGCGACCATGGCCGGGCTGGGCGTCACCGATCCGCGCCGGTGGAGCCGGTCGGACTGGCTGTCCGATGCCCTGCCACACCTGGCGTACGGCTTCGCGGCCGCGGCCACCTGGCACCGGCTGAGTCGGTCGCGCCGGTCCCGATGACCGTGCACGCCGACGTCTGCGGCGCCGGTGTCACTCGGACCGGCGCTCGGCGTCACCGCTGCGCGCGACCGGTCGGCCCGACGGCCCGTACGGGGAGACCTGTTCCGGCGGAACGGGTCTGGCGGCGCCACCGGAGGACTGGCGCCGGTCGCCCGGCCGTGGGCCCTTGCTGTCCTGCACGGTCGGGTTGTTCTCGTTGCGTCGCATCTCCGGTTGCTGCACGTTCGTCATCGCTGTCTCCTTCCGCGCTCGGTGCCGGTGCGTGGCGCACCGACCCGCACCGCCTCGATTACCCGGCCGCCGGTCGGCCATGCGGGTGCTCCGGCCGGGCTAGCGGCGGCGTCAGCGGGTAGGCAACGGGCATGAGCAACGATCGCGAGGTGGTCCGGGCCCTGCTGGACCGGTACGGGCAGACGTACGCCGAGCAGGCCGGGATCGAGCTGGCCGACCGGCCGATGCCGCTGTACCAGTTACTGGTGCTCACCACACTGCTGAGCACCCGGATCCGGGCGAGTGTGGCGATCGCCGCGGCCCGGGAACTGTTCGCCGCCGGCTGCCGGTCACCACAGCAGACGGCGGCGACGAACCGGCGGAGTCTGCTGGCCGCGCTCGGCCGTGGTCACTACCGGCGGTACGACGAACGCACGGCCACCATGCTCGCCGAGGGTGCCCGGCTCTGCCTGGACCGGTGGCATGGCGACCTGCGCAAACTGCACGCCGAGGCGGGTGACGACCCACCGGCGCTGCGCCGGCTGATCGTCGAGTTCCCCGGTATCGGCCCGACCGGGTCGGAGATATTCCTGCGCGAGGTGCAGGCGGTCTGGCCGGAACTGCGCCCGTACACCGATCGGCGGGTGGGTACCGGGGCGCAGCGGCTCGGGTTGCCCGCGTCGGCGGACAAGCTCGGCGACCTGACCGGCGGGGCGGATTTCGCCCGGCTGGCCTCGGCCCTGGTGCGGGTCTCGCTCGGCGAACAGCCGGTCGACAACCGTGAACTTCCGGCCGACCTGGCCCGCGCCGTGGCGGCCCGCTGAGTCACCCGGCCGGCCGCCGAGCCTCCCGGCCGCCGGCCCGTCTGTCTGCGCGGCGGTGGGCGGGCTCGCCGAGGTCAGC
The DNA here is from genome assembly GCF_055586685.1 of Micromonospora sp. NPDC049529. Taxonomy (NCBI): domain Bacteria; kingdom Bacillati; phylum Actinomycetota; class Actinomycetes; order Micromonosporales; family Micromonosporaceae; genus Micromonospora; species Micromonospora sp. NPDC049529. The sequence continues at coordinate 83,002 of NZ_JBVJHT010000012.1, read as the reverse complement.
TCGTCGAGGTGCTGCCGGGCTTGGTGAGGTGCCAGACGATCAGGGCCGCGACCGCCGCCAGCACCAGGATGGCGACGGTCAGATCCTGCCCCTCGCTGGTGCCGAAGAAGATCACCGCCAGCCCTGCCAGCACAGACAGGAAAGTCCGCAATCCCTTGTTTTTCACGCGATTCACCGTAGCGACGGGAATGGGCTGCGTCCCCGGCTCCGGTGGAGCGTCCCCGTACGGGTCGGCGGGTCGCGGTGACCCGCCGGCGCCTCGGCGCGTCGGACGTGCTCCCCGTGAACCCGCTCACGGCTGGTCGTCCGCTCCGTGGGCCGGTTCGGCCTGGCCGTGGTCGGTGCCGTGGTCGGTGCCGGTGCGCAGCCGTACGGTGCGGATGGCGTGCCCCGCGACCTCGACCACCTGCGCGGTCAGTCCCGGCAGCCGGAGAATCTCGCCGGGGCCGGTGGGCAGGTGCCCCAGCCGGGCCAGCATCAGGCCGGCCAAGGTGGTGTACTCCCCGGTCAGCGGGACCCGCAGGGTGATCCCGAGATCGGGCAGGTCGTGCAGCGGAAAGGTGCCCGGCACCAGCAGCGCCCCGTCCGGCTCGCGGACCACCGACTCGACGTCCCGGTCGGTCTCGTCGTACAACTCGCCGACCACCTCGGCCAGCAGGTCCTCCATGGTGACCAGCCCGTCGGTGGCGCCGCGTTCGTCCACCACGAGCGCGAGTTGGTGGCGCTGCTGGCGCAGTTGCCGCATCGCGTCGGCCACCCGGAGCATCTCGGGCAGGAACACCGCCGGCCGGGTCCGCTCGCCGACCCGGCACCCGCCGCCGACCAGGTCACGGATGTGCACCACGCCGACCACGTCGTCCAGCCCGGTCGGTCCGGTCACCGGCGCGCGGGACCGGCCCGTCTCGGCCATCCGGAGCAACGCCTGTTCGATCGGCATCGCCGCGGGCAGGCTGGTGACCTCACCCCGGGGCACCAGGATCTCCCGCAGGGTACGATCGGCGATCTCGAACGCCCCGGTGAGAATCTCCCGCTGCTGCGGTGACACACCCCGTTGACTGACCACCAGTTCCCGCAGCTCGTCCGGGTTGATGTCCTCACGGGTGGCGTGCGGGTCGGCGCCGAATACCCGTACCACCAGGTTCGTGGCCGCGCTGAGCAGCCAGACGACCGGGCGCACCAGGGTCGCGAACAGATCAAGGGGCCGGGCGACCAGCAGGCCCCACCGCTCGGCCCGCTGCATGGCGATGCGCTTGGGTGCCAGTTCACCGAGGACGAGCGTGACGAAGGTCAGGATGGCGGTCACCACCACCACCGCGACCGGTCGGGCGGCTCCGCCGAGGAAACCGAGCGGGCCGATCAGCGGCTGGGCCAACGAGACCGCCGCCGCGGCCGAGGCGAGGAACCCGGCCAGCGTGATACCGATCTGGGTGGTGGCCAGGAACCGGTTCGGGTCACGGGCCAGCCGGGCCAGGACCCGCCCGGTACGCGACCCGCGCGACAGTCCACGCAGTTGGCCCTCGCGCAACGAGACCAACGCCATCTCACTGCCGGCGAAGGCCGCGTTGATCAGGACCAGCAGCAGCACCAGTCCCAACTCCGCGCCGTGTCCTCCCACGACCCCCGCCGCCCCCCCGTTCGCCCCTGAGGCCACCTAACCGCAGCCGTACGGGCCGGCGGGCCGGTTTGGCCGGACAAGTGGGTCGGTACAGTCACGCGGTGACCGATATCCGGACAGAGGTTGAACTGCGCCACCCGGTGGACCGGGTGTGGCGTGCGCTCACCGACCAACAGCTGCTCGAGAAGTGGCTCGGCGCCACTGACCTGGTGCCCGAGGACGGCGCACCGTTCGAACTGCGGCCGATCGGCCTGCCCGGCCTCGACGGTGAGGTCAACGGCGCGGTGGTCGAGGTCGAGCAGGCCCGGCGACTGGTCCTGCGGTGGCGGGAGCACGGCGTGCGGATGCTGGTCACGTTCGAGCTGACCGAGACCGAGGACGGCTGCCGGCTGGTCGTGCGGCAGTCCGGCACCGACGGGCACTGGACGACCGAGCAGGAGGAGCGACGCCGGCACGACCTCGACCAACTGCTCACCGGACCGCTGCCGGCCGTACTGGACTGGCTCGCGTTCCGGGAACTCGACTTCACCTCCGAGACGGCCGTCGCCGTCGGACCGGACGACCCGAGCGTCGACGCGTACGGCTTCGGCGGTGCGTGGGACGGGGACGCCGCGCGTCGTCGCCGACGGCCGCTGGTCGCCGGGCTGATCGCCGCCGCGATCGTGGTCGGTGGCGCGCTGGTGGTGATCGCCGTCCTCCGGCCGCCCGGCGCGACCACCCCCACCGCCGCCCCGCAGGCGGGCTCCCCCGCCCCGTCCGGCGTAGCGGTCAGCGGCCCGGCAAGCCCGGCGGCGGGTGCCGTACCGTCGCGGGCCGGCACACCGCAGGCGAGCGCGACCGGCTCGGCGCCCGCGAGCCCGTCGGCAAGCCCGCCCACTCCGACTCCCCCGGCCGCGCCCACGGCCGGCCTACCGGCCGCCGGCAACCCGCCACCGCCTGGCCAGCCGAACCTGGACGCCCGGTACGCCCGCGCCTCCAACGAACTGCTCGGCTACACCGGCGAGATCGTGCTCACCAACTCGGGCACCGCCGAGGCCGCCGGCTGGACCGTCACCGTCGTCCTGCACGGCGGCGCCACGGTGACCGGTGTGTCCGGGGCGAACCGCGAGCAGAAGGGGCGGACGGTCACCTTCACCGGGTCCGCCGTGCCCGCGAACGGCTCGGCCCGGTTCACGTTCCAGGTCAACGCGGCGCTCAGCGAGCGGCAGCCGGAGAGCTGCCGGGTGGGTGACCGCGCCTGTGCCGGGCTGTGACACCGGCCGGTGCCGGCCCGACGGTCACATCTCCTCCAGGTCGTCGAGTTCGAGGCCCTGGATCATCAGCCAGCGGGCCAGGCCGGCCAGGCCGAACAACCAGAGCGGCGCGGACTCGGTGGTCCCGTTGGTCGCGTAGATCGCGAACCTGAGGTCCGGTGCGCGGATCGCCTCGATCCGCCACCGGTGGTTGCGGTCCCGCCAGGTCGTCACCGGGTCCACCGGGCTACACCCCGACGCCGCCCACTCGGCGCACGCTGCCCTCGGCCAGCCGGTACGTCAGGCCCACCACCCCGCACCTGCCGTCGGCCAACCGCTCGGCGATCACCCCCGACCGGTGCGCCAGCATGTCGACGGTGTACTTGACGTGCTCCTCGACCGCGATGTCGGGATGGGTGGCGGCCTGCTCACGTACGGGAAGCACGCTCAGCATCACCCGCTCGACCACGTCCCGCATGAACCCGGCCGGGGTGATGCCGCGTTCGATCGCCGCCAACGTCGCGGCGACCGCGCCGCAGGAGTCGTGTCCGAGGACCGCGATCAGCGGCGTGTCCAGTACGGCGATGGCGTATTCGATGCTGCCCAGCACCTCCGGCCCGACGACGTGTCCGGCGGTACGCACGACGAACAGGTCGCCCAGGCCGCGATCGAAGATGATCTCGGCGGCCAGCCGGGAGTCGGAGCACCCGAACAGCACCGCGAACGGCCGCTGCGCCGGGGCGAGCGCCGCCCTGCGGTCGGCGTCCTGGTGCGGATGGAGACGGTTCCCGCTGATGAACCGTTTGTTGCCCTCCAGCAGCAGTTCCAACGCCGCCGCCGGGGTCGCCGGCCACTTCAGACCCGTCTCCAACATCCGTCACTCCCACCGCCAAACCGGGTTACCGGTTGCCCCGCCGGGCGCGGGTGACCGGCCGGATTCGTCCCGCACACCGTACTCGGCGGCGGGCCCGAACCGGCGGAGGTGAGCGGTCAGGGTGGCGGGCGCAACACCACCCGCGTGTCGTCGGGCAGCCGTCGGGTGGCGCCCCGCGCGTCGAGCAGTTCGAGCAGGGGGACCGCCACCCGCCGGGTGGTGTCGAGAGCGCGTCGTGCCCCGCTGAGGGTGAACGGCTGCGGCAGCCGGGCGAGCACCCGGACCGCCTCGTCGACCGCGCCCGGCAGCAGGACCACCGCGCCGCCGAGGCGCAGCAGCGCGCCGGCCCGTACCGCCGCCGCCAGTTCGCGGTGACCGAGGCCGATCTCGGCCAGCCGGGCCGCCTCCGGGGCCCGGAACGGCGCCCCGGCGAGATCCGCGCCGACCCGGTCGACCGCCCGGCTGACCGCCGGTGGCAGGGTGCCCCCGGCCGGGCCGATCGTGATCCGGCCGGCCCGGACCACCAGCGGCGGCCGGACCAGGGCCTCGACCAGCGCGCGGTCGGGCAGGTCGAGGCGGTGCGCCAGCACCGGCAGTGGGGCGCCGGGCTCCAGCGGATGGTCCCGCAGGTAACGGCCGACCTCGTCGGTCAGGCGGGCGGCCAGCTCACGCCAGTGGTCCGGATCGGCGTGCCAGTCGGCGACGGTCGGGCGGCCGGTCACGGTCACGCCCATCCGCTCCAGCCCGGACCGCCGGACCAGGCCCCGACGCCGCAACTCGGCCCGCTCGTCGGGCCGGCCGTCCATCGCCGCCAGCTGCGTCGCCCGGCTCGCCGCCGCGCCCCGGCGACGCAACGGCGGCGGTACGACGTCGAGCACCGTCACCCCACCGAGCACCCGCCGCCGCCCCGGATCCCGCAGCAGGGCCCGGTCGCCGAGCCGGATCGGGAGCGGGCGGGCCAGCCGGAGCCGGGCGGTGTCGGGGCCCAGCGGCCGGACCCGGACCTGCACCGCGGCCGAGCCGAGATGCAGCCCGACGGTGGCCGGCAGCCGCCCCGTCGGTTCGCCGTGCAGGCGCACGTCGACGACGTCGGTCGGCTGGAACCGTCCGGGGGTGAGCAGCGCGTCGCCGCGTCCGACCAGGTCACGTGGGACCCCGCGCAGGTTCACCGCGACCCGGGCCACCCCGGTGACCCGGTCCAGGGCCATTCCCCGCGACTGCAACCCACGGACCCGGACCCGTTGTCCGCCGGCCCCTAGCTCCACCTCGTCGCCGGTGCGCAGCTCTCCCCCGCCGAGGGTGCCGGTGACCACCGTGCCGCTGCCGTGCACGGTGAACGACCGGTCCACCCAGAACCGGACCGGGGCGTTCGGTGCCGGCACCGGCATCCGCGCGACCAGCCGGTCCAACGCGGTCCGCAGCTCGGGCAGGCCGGCGCCGGTGACCGCGCTCACCGCGACCGCGTCGACCGGTCCGAGGCAGGTCGCCCCGATCAGTTCGAGGGCCTGCGCCATGGCCGGACCGGGATCGGCCAGGTCGGTACGGGTGACGGCGAGCAGCCCGTACCGGACGTCGAGGGCGTGCAGGGCGGCCAGGTGCTCGGCGGACTGCGGCATCCAGCCCTCGTCGGCGGCGACCACGATCAGGGCGGCCGGCACCGGACCGACACCGGCGAGCATGTTCGGCACGAACCGCTCGTGTCCGGGTACGTCGACGAAGGCGACCCCGGCACCGGACGGCAGGCTGGTCCAGGCGAACCCGAGGTCGATCGTCATGCCCCGGCGGCGTTCCTCCGCCCACCGGTCGGGTTCCATCCCGGTGAGCGCCCGGACCAGGCTCGACTTGCCGTGGTCGACGTGTCCGGCGGTGGCGATGACCTGCACGGTCAGCCACCGGGGCGCGACGGTGGCGTCGGCCGGGGTCCGCTCGCGGCCAGCCCGTGCAGCGCGGCGCGCAGCGTCGGGTCGAGTTCGGGCGGCACGCAGCGCAGGTCGAGCAGGAGTCGTCCCCGTTCCACCCGGCCGAGCACCGGCGGATCACCTCGGCGCAGGGCGGCGGCGTACCCGGCGGGCAGGGCGACGGCCCACGACGGCAGTTCCACCCCGGGGGCGCCACCGCCGCCGACGACGGCGGCGCAGTCGACGACCCCGACCGGTACGCCGGTGGGCGCGACCGCCGCGCAGAGCGCCTCGGCGCGTACCCGCAGATCCTCAGGGCGGGCGAGCAGTGCCTGCCAGGTGGGTGTCCCGCCGCCGCGCAGGGTGGCTTCCAAGGCGGCGAGGGTGAGCTTGTCGACGCGTACCGCCCGGGCCAGCGGGTGGCGGCGCAGCCGTTCGACCAGGTCGGTCCGGCCGAGCAGCAGCCCGGCCTGCGGCCCGCCGAGCAGCTTGTCGCCGCTGGCGGTCACGAGTGCCGCCCCGGCGCGCAGGGCGGTGGCGGCGTCGGGTTCGTCCGGCAGCAGCGGCTGCGGCGCCAGCAGACCCGAGCCGATGTCGACCACCACGGGAACACCGAGACCGGTGAGGTCGGCGACGGGTACGGCGGCGGTGAAGCCGCGTACGACGAAGTTGGACGGGTGCACCTTGAGCACGAAGCCGGTCCGGGGCCCGAGTGCCGCCGCGTAGTCGGCCCGGGTGGTGCGGTTGGTGGTGCCCACCTCGCGCAGCCGGGCCCCGGTCGAGGCGAGCAGGTCGGGCAGGCGGAAGCCGTCGCCGATCTCGACGAGTTCGCCCCGGCTGACCACGATCTCCCGACCGGCGGCGAGGGCCGTGGCGGCGAGCAGTAGCGCCGCCGCGCCGTTGTTGACCACGTGCACCGCCGCCGCGTCCGGGACCGCCGTGGCGAGCGCGGCCAGCGCCCCCCGGCCGCGCCGGGCTCGCCGTCCGGTGTCGAGGTCGAGTTCGACGTCGGTGTGGCCGGCGGCCGCGACCACCGCGGCGACCGCCTCCGGGGAGAGCCGGGCCCGGCCGAGGTTGGTGTGCAGCACGACCCCGGTGGCGTTGACCACCGGTCGGGGCCCCGTCGCGGCCCCGGACAGGGTGGCTGCGACGACCGTGGGAACGTCCTCGGGACCGATCTCGCCGCGCCGGGCGCGGTCCTGGGCGTGGCCGATCGAGACCTTGACCCGGGCCCGGCCGAGGGTGGCGACGGCGGTCGCCAGCCGGGGATCGGCCAGCACCAGATCGGTACGCGGTACCCGCCGACGCGGATCGACCGGGGCGTCACCCGGCACACCGGCGGGCGGACCGGTACGTCCACCGGGCAGCAGGTCCATTCGCGAACTACAGCACAGGCGCGGCCGGGCCGGAGCCGAATCGGGGCGGATCAGTCGACGGTGGGATCGCCGGCGACGCGTCGCTCCCGCCGCTCGCGTTGCGGCACGACGGTGTAGCGGGGGTCGCGGGCGGAGGCGAGCCCGGCCTGGAACACACCGAACCGGATCAGTGCCGAGGAGGCCATGCAGGCGACACCGGCGACGACGGAGAGCGGACGGCTGCGCTGACCGAGCAGGCTGCCGGCCACCCCGACGGCGAGCGCCAACCGGCCGGCACGGATCAACCGGCCGGCGGGCCCGTGCCGGTACGGCTCGCCGGTGAGCCCCATCCGGACCAGCTTGCGGATGGCGGTCAGTTCGGTCAGGGCGGCGGCGAGGACCAGCCGGCGGGCCGGCGGGTGCTCGCCCGGCGGTGCCGCCAGCAGGGTGATCCCGGCGGCGCTGGCCAGCGCACCGGCGGCGAAGACGAACGGCAGCTGCGGGTGGGCGTCGTGCCAGGCCGGCACGGCGGTGTCGGCGAGCAGCACACCGGTGTAGGTGGCCAGTGCCGGGGCGATCGCCCCGGCGGCGAGTCCGGCGGCGTCGCCGACCGCCGGCAGCGTTCGGCCGATCAGTCCGAGGGGCCCCCGGCGGGGCAGCAACGGGGCGAGTTCGGCAACGGCGGCGATCCCGGCCGCCGGCCCGAACGCGGCCAGGATCCAGGTGCCCATCGACATCGGCGAGGTCGGTTTGGCCACCCGGAGCATGTGGTGGAACCGTTCCGGACGCCCCAGGTCGTGGATCAGGAAGTAGGTGCTGGCGCCGATCGCGGCCAGCGCACCGGTCCGGGAGACCCGGCGCAGCCGGGGCCGGTCGGTCAGCTGGCTGGCCACGGCGACCATGGCGGTGCCGGCGGCCAAACCACCGGTGAACAGGTACGCCGGGATGTCCCACTTCCACACCGGGGCCTTGATGATCGGCCGGCCGTAGTACGAGGTGAACCGTTCCCGGTGGTCGGGCATGCCGGCCCGGTCGCGGTCACCGGGCCCGACCGGGCCGTCGAACCGGGCGGTCCCGGCCGGGGCGGTCATCGCCGGTGCCCGACGAACGAGGCGGCGACCGCGGCGATCATGGTCAGTCCGGCGAGGGCGGCGTGCCGCCACATCAGCGGCAGGTCACGGGTGGTGACCACGGGGTCGGGTGGGAGGCCGTACACCTCGGGTTCGTCGAGGAGGAGGAAGAAGGCGCCGTCGCCGCCGACACCGTCGGCCGGGTCGTGCCCGTACAGGCGGGCTTCGGGGGTGCCGTCGAGGTGCAGCCGCTCGACCCGGGACCGGGCCCGTTGGCGCAGTTCGTCGAGGGGGCCGTACTGGATGGACTCGGTCGGGCAGGCCTGGGCGCAGGCCGGGGTGAGGTTGGCGCCGATGCGGTCGTAGCACAGGGTGCACTTCCACGCCCGACCGTCGTCGTGCCGCTGGTCGATCACCCCGTACGGGCAGGCCGGGATGCAGTAGCCGCAGCCGTTGCAGATGTCCTGCTGCACCACGACCGTGCCGAACTCGGTCCGGAACAGCGAGCCGGTCGGGCAGACGTCCAGGCAGGCGGCGTGGGTGCAGTGCTTGCAGACGTCGGACAGCATCAGCCAGCGCAGGTCGGACCGGTCGCCGCCGCGCTGCCGACCGGGTGGCACGGAACCGGGCATGCCGAGGAACTCCGGCTCACCGAGCGTCATCCGGGCAGCGGCGGACGGGTCGGGGGCCGGCGGCGTACCCGGTCGGGTACCGGTGTCGACCGGGCTGCGGGCGGCGACCGCCGCGGAGGTGGGGCTGCCCGGTGGTCCGGCCAGCGTGCCGGCGAGGGCGGGCCGGTGTCCCCCGGCGGGGCGGGCCTGCTCGACGAAGGCGACGTGCCGCCACGAGTTGGCGGTCAGCGCGCCGGTGTTGTCGTAGGACATGCCGAGCAGGTCCAGGCCCTGCTGCGGCACCGCGTTCCACTCCTTGCAGGCGACCTCGCAGGCCTTGCAGCCGATGCAGACGCTGGTGTCGGTGAAGAAGCCCATCCGGGGCGGGGCGTCGGGAAAGCCGGCGTCCGGGGCGGGGTCGGTGGCGGCGGACCAGTGCGCGGTGTCGGGCATGTTCAGGCCTTTCCGTTGTCCAGGCCGGCGCGGCGGCGGTACTCGGCGACCAGGGCGAGCAGCGGGGCGCCGGTGGGGCGGCGGCCGGGCCGTACGTCACAGGTGCCGACCTTGCTCTCCTGGATCAGGACGTTCGGGTCCAGGACGATGCCGACCAGGTCGTTGGCCGAGTCGCCACGGACGATCCCCTCACCGCCCCAGTGGTACGGCAGCCCGACCTGGTGCAGCGTGCGGCCGTCGACGCGCAGCGGGGCGAGCCGGTCGGTGACCAGCACCCGGGCCTCGATCGCCGCCCGGCTGGTGACCAGGTGCGCCCAGCCCAGGTGGGTCAGTCCGCGTTCGCGGGCCAGTTCCGGGGAGACTTCGACGAACATCTCCGGTTGCAGTTCGCTGAGGTAGCCGACGTTGCGGCTCATCCCGCCGGCGGTGTGGTGCTCGGTGAGCCGGACGACCGTGAAGACGTACGGGAAGACGCCGCTGTGCGCGTCCGGCGGGCTCGGGTTGACCGGGTTGTCCGGCCGTGGGTAGAGCTTGCGTACGGGGTTGGCCTGCTGCCCGTAGAGCGGGTTGCGGATCGGCGACTCGCCGGGTTCGTAGTGGGTCGGCAGCGGCCCGTCGAGGGCCCCGGCGGGCGCGTACAGCCAGCCCTTTCCGTCGCCCTGCATGATGAACGGGTCGTCACCGGCGAGCGCCTCGATGCCGACCGCGCCGTCGGGTGGCCGGTACGACGGTGGTTTGGTCTTCTCGAAGTCCGGCACGTCCGGGCCGGTCCAGGCTCCGGCCTCGGGGTCCCACCGGACGTACGCCTTGCGTTCGCTCCACGGCCGGCCCTGCGGATCCGCCGACGCCCGGTTGTAGAGGATCCGCCGGTTGGCAGGCCAGGCCCAGCCCCATTCGGGCGCCACCCAGGTCTGCTCGGTCCACGGGCGGCGCCGGGCGGCCTGGTTGATCCCGTCGGCGAACACCCCGGAGTAGATCCAGCAGCCGCAGGCGGTGCGACCGTCGTCGGTCAGTTCGGTGTACGAGCCGAGGGGGCGGCCGGTGCCGACGTCGTACCCGCTGATCTCGCGCAGCACCGCCTCGGCGCTCGGCTCGTGGTGCGGGCCGGCGGTCGGGTAGTCCCAGTTGAGGTCGAGCAGGGCCCGGTCGCGGGGGCGGGTGGAGCCGGCCAGCTTCTGCCGCAGGATGCGGCCGAGGTGGTAGAAGAACCACAGCTCGGAGCGGCAGTCGCCGACGGGTTCGACGGCCTTCTCCCGCCACTGGAGCAGCCGCTGGGTCTGGGTGAAGGTGCCCTCCTTCTCCACGTGCGACGCGGCCGGCAGGAAGAACACCTCGGTCCGGCACTCCTGCGGCGGCATCTCACCGGTGGCGACCTCGGGGCCGTTGCGCCAGAAGGTGGCGCTTTCGACCATGAACAGGTCTCGGACCACCAGCCAGTCGAGGTTCGCCATCCCGAGGCGCTGGGCGCGGCCGTGCGCGGAGCCGACGGCCGGGTTCTGGCCGAGCAGGAAGTACCCCTTGACCTTCCCGTCGATCATGTCGAGCACCGTCCGGTACGTGCCGTGGTCGCCGGTCATCCGGGGCAGGTGGTCGTAGCAGAAGTCGTTCTCCGGGGTCGCCGCGTCCCCCCAGTACGCCTTGAGCAGGCTCGCCCCGTACGCGCGGGCGCTGCCCCAGAACCCTTTCTGACCGGGGTGCTTGATGCTGTCGATCCACTCGTCGAAGGTGGGGTGCTGGGCGTGGTGCGGCATCGGCAGGTAACCGGGCAGCAGGTTGAACAGGGTGGGGATATCGGTGGAGCCCTGGATGCTGGCGTGCCCGCGCAGGGCGATCACCCCGCCGCCAGGGCGGCCGACGTTGCCGAGCAGCAGTTGGATGATCGCCCCGGTACGGATGTACTGCACGCCGACGCTGTGCTGGGTCCAGCCGACCGAGTAGACCAGCGCGCTGGTGCGTTCCCGACCGGAGTTGGCGGTCCAGGCCCGCGCCACCCGGTCGAACTTCTCCCGGGGGATGCCGCAGACGCGTTCGACCATCTCCGGGGTGTAGCGGGCGTAGTGCCGTTTGAGGATCTGGTAGACGCAGCGGGGGTGTTGCAGCGTCTCGTCCCGGTCGGTGAGCCGGCCGACCGGTACGCCGTGCGACTCGTGCCGCAGTCCGCTGGCGGTGTCCCGTTCGGTGGCGCTGTCGTGGCTCCCGCCGTCGGCTTCCTGTCCCCGGTACTGCCAGCCCGTCTGGTCGTAGGTGCTGGTCTGCGGGTCGTAGCCGGAGAACAGCCCGTCGAGGTCCTCGGTGTCCCGGTAGTCGTCGCTGACGATAGTGGCCGCGTTCGTGTACGCCAGCACGTACTCCCGGAAGTCGAGTTCGCTCTCCAGGATGTGCCGGATGATGCCGCCGAGGAAGGCGATGTCGGTGCCGGCGCGGATGGGGACGTAGGTGTCGGCCATGGCACTGGTCCGGGTGAACCTCGGGTCAACGTGGATCACGGTGGCGCCGCGCTCCTTGGCCGCCATCACCCACTGGAAGCCGACCGGGTGGCACTCGGCCATGTTGGAGCCCTGGATGATGATGCAGTCCGAGTTGGCCAGGTCCTGCTGGAACCCGGTGGCGCCGCCGCGCCCGAAGCTGATCCCCAGACCGGGGACGGTGGAGGAGTGTCAAATCCGGGCCTGGTTCTCGATCTGCAACGCGCCCGCGGCGGTGAACAACTTCTTGATCAGGTAGTTCTCCTCGTTGTCGAGGGTCGCGCCGCCGAGGCTGGCGATGCCGAGGGTCCGGTGCAGCGGGCGTCCGGCGTCGTCGACGTCCTCCCAGGTCGCGTCGCGGGCGGCGAGCAGCCGATCGGCGATCATGTCCATCGCGGTGTCGAGGTCGAGGTCCTCCCACTCGGTGCCGTACGGCCGCCGGTAACGGACCCGCTGCTGTCGTAGCTCGCTGGTGACCAGGCTCCTGCTGGCCGCGCCCTTCGGGCAGAGCCGGCCCCGCGAGATCGGGCTGTCCGGGTCGCCCTCGATCTGGGTGACCTTCCCGTCGCGCACGTAGACCCGCTGCCCGCAGCCGACCGCGCAGTAGGGGCAGATCGAGCGGGCCATCGTGTCGGCGGTCTCGGTCCTGGGGGTGAGCGCGGCGGACAGCGCCGACTGCGCCGCGGCGCCCCGGCCGAGCGGGTCGTCGCCGGTGAGCTGCCGGTAGACCGGCCAGCCCTCGATCCAGGTACGGACGCCCACCGCGGCACCACTCCCCTGGCCGGTCGGGAAAGCCTGACAATTCCGACGATAGGTCAGTACGGGTGGCGGCGTCGGCACAACCGCTCACCCGGCGGTCGAGGGCAGCGCCCACCGGACGATCCGGACCAGCGTTCACCACACGGTCCAGACCAGGTGGTTGACGGCGAGCGCGGTCACCGCCTGGACGGCGAGCCACCGGCGCCGGTGGGCGTCGGGTAGGAGCGCGGTGGCGGCGGGCAACCAGACCGCGAACGGCAGCCAGATCCGCTCCACCTCGGCCTTGCTCATGCCGGACAGGTCGGCGACCACGATCGCGAACGCGGCGGCCAGGGTCAGCGCCACCGGTCCGGTCGACATCCGACGGAGAACCGCCCCGAACCGACCGCCGTCCATCGGCGACCCGTCACCGGGCGACCGAAGCGCGAGCACGGCGCGGCGCAGCGCGGGCGCGCACGCCGGCCCGGCGGCGAGCACCAGGGCGGCCAGGTTCGCCCAGACCCAGTACGCGTACGGGCGCTCCCGCGCGATGCCCTGGTAGTAGCGCTCCACCACGAGGTGGTAGCCGTCGTACCACCAGAACCCGGCGCGGGCGAACCCGACGACGACGGCCGCCACCCCGACCGCCGCCGGCAGCAGTATCCAGCCCCGGCGGCTGACCAGCACCACCGCCAGCACCAGCGGACCGATCAGCACCAGCCCGTAGGAGAGGAAGACACCGAAGCCGAGCAGCAGACCACCGGCCGCCGCGACCAGGGTCGCCGGGCCGGAGCCACCGTACCGTCGCCCGATCCGGCGCCGGTGCGCCCCGGACGGTGTCGGCTGCCCCGGTCGGCCGGCGGCGACGGCGAGCAGCGCGATCCCACCGGCGGTCACCCCGGCGAAGATCGCGTCGGCGGAGACACCCCACCAGACCGCCCCCGGGAAGATCACCACGAACGGCAGCACCCGCCGGGCGGCCCGCTCGTCGCCGAGGACGCGTACGGTCACCGGCACCGCGACCGCCGTGGCCGCCGCGGCCGCCACGCAGACCAGTGCGGCCCAGCCGCCGCCGGCCAGCCCGATCCGGTCGAGCCAGACGAAGACCAGCAGCGCGCCGGGTGGGTGGCCGGAGACGTGGGTGGCCCAGGCGTCCGGCTGGAAGTCGAGGATCCGACCGGCGAACCCCCGCACCATCGCGGGGACGTCGGTCACGCCGGGCACCTCGCTGAGGTACTCGGCGTCGAGGGTGAGCCGGGTGGCCAGGCCGACCCGCCAGCCGTCGACCAGGGCCAGCGAGACGATCCAGGCGAACGCGGTCACGTACCCGGCCGCGAGCAGTGCCGGCCAGCGCAGCCGGAGGGCGAGCCGGGGCCCGTACCCGATGGTGGCCGCCGCGACGAGCAGCGCGGCGGGCGTGCCGGGGCCGACGTGCGGGCCCCAGGTGGCGAAGAGCGGCGCGCTGCCGGCGTGCAGCGGCACCCCGTCCCGGTTGAGCCGCCAGCCGACCGCGACGGCGAGGCCGACCAGGGCGAGCGCGGCCAGGGCCGACGCGGCGTCCGCGCGGCGGCGGCGCCCGACGCGGGTCCGGGCCGGCGCCTGCTGCACGCGGTCACGCTACCGACGCCGGCCGGCGGCCGGGCCGAAACGTCACAGCAGGTCGTACGGGGTGCGCCGCGCCGGTCCGGTCGGGTGAACCCATCGGGCCGGCGTTTAAACCTCCCGACAATGGCTAACTGCGGCTCGACCTACGGAGCGCGAGGAGTGGCCGTGACCGACTCACCACGGGTGGACGTGGTGCTGCCCTGCCTCGACGAGGCGGCGGCCCTGCCCGGACTGCTGCGCCGGCTACCGACCGGTTACCGGGCGATCGTGGTGGACAACGGGTCCCGCGACGGCTCACCGGAGGTGGCCGCCCGGCACGGCGCCCTGGTGGTGCCCGAGCCCCGGCGCGGCTACGGTGCCGCCGTCGACACCGGGCTGCGGGCCGCCACCGCCGACATCGTGTGCGTGCTCGACGCCGACGGCTCCCTCGACCCGGCCGACCTGCCGATGCTGGTCGCGCTGGTGCGGCGGGACGCGGCGGACCTCGCCGTCGGCCGGCGGATCCCGGTCGGGCGGGGTGCCTGGCCGTGGCACGCGCGGGCCGGGAACCTGGCCCTGGCAGCGATGATCCGACGGCGGGGCGCACCGGTGCACGACATCGCCCCGGTCCGGGCGGTACGCCGCGAGGACCTGCTCCGCCTCGACGTACGCGACCGGGCGTTCGGCTACCCGTTGGAGTTGCTGACCCGGGCGGCGGCGGCCGGGTGGCGGATCGTGGAACGTCCGGTGGCCTACCGACCGCGTACCGCCGGCACCACCTCCAAGGTCTCCGGCTCCGTACGCGGCAGCCTGCGGGCCGCCCGCGACATGGCCCGGGTGCTGGCGTGACCCCCGCACGACCGGTGCTGCTGGTGCTGGCCAAGGCACCGGTCGCCGGGGCGGTGAAGACCCGGCTCTCGCCCCCGGCCAGTCCCGCACAGGCGGCCGAGATCGCCGCCGCCGCCCTGCTCGACACGCTCGACGCCGTGGCGGCGACCCCGGCGGTGACCCCGGTCGTCGCCCTGGCCGGTGACCTGTCCGAGGCCGGCCGGGGCGAGGAGATCCGCCGGGCGTTGGCCGGTTGGACGGTGCTCGACCAGCACGGACCGACGTTCGCCGACCGGCTGTGCAACGCCCACCTGGACGTCGCCGCCCGGTTTCCGGGACAGCCGGTGCTGCAGATCGGGATGGACACCCCGCACCTGCACTGGACCCTGCTCGACGCCGCCGCCCGCCGGCTCGACGGGGGCGCGCGGGCACTGCTCGGCGCCGCCCTCGACGGCGGCTGGTGGGCGCTGGGACTGCACGACCCGGCCGACGCGCAGGCACTGCGTACGGTGCCGACCTCCCGTCCGGACACCGGGGCGCGTACCCGGCGGGCGTTGCGTGAGCGCGGGCTGCTGGTCGAGGCGCTGCCGACGATGTCGGACGTCGACACCATGGCCGACGCGGTCACCGTCGCCGCCACGGTGCCCGGTGGGCGGTTCGCCGCCGCCGTGTTCGACCTGCGCGACTCGTGGCTGGTGCCGGTCCGGGAACAGCGATGAGCGCGGTCGGGGCGGGCCGGCCGTGAGACTCCGGGTACCCCGCGAGTCGGACTTCACCGCCCCCGCGCACGACGTACGGGTCGCCGCCCGACTGGGACTGGCGCTCGGGGTGGCCTTCGGGCTCTGCTTCGCCACCGGTCTGCTCTCCCACGCCGGCCAGCACGGGTCGTGGTGGCCGACCCGGCCGGTGAACTTCTACCGGATCACGCAGGGCGTGCACGTGCTGTCCGGGATCGTCGCCGTGCCGCTGCTGCTGGCGAAGCTGTGGAGCGTCTACCCTCGGCTGTTCGCCCGGCCGGTGGTCCGCTCGGTGCCGCACGCGCTGGAACGCGCGGCGCTGCTCGTGCTGCTCTCCGCCGCGTTCTTCGAACTCGCCACCGGCCTGTTCAACAGCGCCCAGTCGTACCCGTGGCCGTTCCAGTTCGTGCCCACCCACTACGCGGTCGCCTGGGTGGCCGTCGGCGCGCTCGGCATCCACGTCGCCACCAAGCTGCCGCTGATCCACGACGGGTTGCGCCGCCCGGTCGGGCCGGCGCAACCGGGCCGGACCGGGCTGAGCCGGCGCGGTTTCCTGGCCACCACCGGGCTCGCCGCCGTCGCCGCCCTGGTGGCGACGGCGGGAGCGACGGTGCCGTGGCTGTACCGGGTCTCCCCGCTGAGCTGGCGGGCCGGGCGGGGACCGCAGGGACTGCCGATCAACCGGACCGCGAGTGCCGCCCGGGTGGACCGGGTCGGCGCGGACTGGCGGCTGACGGTCAGCTGGCCGGGCGGGACGAGGATGCTGGACCGGGCCGAACTGGCCGCCCTGCCGCACCACACCGCCCGGCTGCCGATCGCCTGCGTCGAGGGCTGGAGCGCGAGCGCGACCTGGACCGGGGTCGTGCTGGCGGACCTGCTCCGCGCCGTCGGCGCACCGACCGGCCGGGTCGAGGTCGAGTCGCTGGAACGGTCGGGGGCGTACCGCAGCAGTGTGCTGCTGCCGGACCACGTGCGGGACCCGCTCACCCTGCTGGCGCTGCGGATCAACGGCGAGGAGCTGACCTTGGACCACGGGTACCCGTGCCGGATCATCGCGCCGACCCGGCCGGGCGTGTTGCAGACCAAGTGGGTCGCTTCACTGCGGGTGCGGCCGTGATGCTGCCGATCCGGGTGCTGTTCGGGGTGGTCGGCACGGGTGTGCTCGGGTACGGCGCCTGGCTGCTCTGGGCCCAGGTCACCTGGGAGCCCGGTTTCGTGTTCCCGCTCGGTGGTTGGCTGGTCGGCGGGCCGATCCTGCACGACTGGGTGCTGACCCCGGTGACGGCGTTCGCCGGTGCGCTGCTCGCCCGCAGGCTGCCCCGGCCGTGGCGGACCACGGTGGTCGCCGGGCTGGTCAGCACCGGGGTGCTGCTGCTGGTCGGGATCCCGCTGCTGACCCGGCCGATGCCGGCGGCCCCGAATCCGGGCCTGGACGACCGGGACTACCTGCCCGGCCTGCTGCTCTACCTGGCGGTGCTCTGGGTGCTGCTGCTCGGCGCCACCGCCGGCTACACCGGCGTGACCCGGCTGCGACGGCGACGGGTGGACGGGCGATGAGTGTGCGCAGCCGGCTCTACCGCGACGGGGAACTGATCGCGCAGGACTTCCCGGCGACCGAGGTCGCCAGCCGGCTCAACGAGACCGAACGGTCCTTCGCCTGGCTGGACCTGTGCCGGCCGACCCCGCAGCAAATCGCCCTGCTGACCGAGGAGTTCGGCATGCATCCGCTCGCCGTCGAGGACGCCATCCAGCAGGCGCAGCGGGCCAAACTGGACCGGTATGACTCGCACCTGTTCCTGAACACGTACATGGCGGAACTGACGCCGGACGGCGGGTTGAGCACGGCGGAGGTGGCCGCCTTCATCAACCAGCGGGTACTGATCACCGTCCGTTACGACGAACGGCTCAACATCGACCAGTTGCTCATCCGCTGGGACGAGAACGTCGAGATGGCCAAGTACGGCATCGCGTTCCTGCTCTACGGCCTGGTGGACGCGCTGGTGGACGGGCACTTCGAGTCGGTGCAGCAGCTCGACCAGGCGCTGGTGGAGTTGCAGAACACGATGTTCCGCCCGCACCGGGAGTCGTACGCCGAGTTGCAGGAGCGCACCTTCCTCGCTCGCCGCAACCTGGTCCGGCTGCGCCAGGTCGCGCTGCCGATGCGGGAGGTGGTGAACTCGATGATGCGTCCGACGATGCACCTGGTCAGCGCCCCGATGCTGCCGTACTTCCAGGACGTCTACGACCACGTGCTGCGGGTGATCGAGTGGACCGAGTCGCTGCGGGACCTGAACAACGCGATGCTCGAAACGAACCTGATGTTGCAGAACAACACGATGAACCAGATCGTCAAGCAGGTGACGAGTTGGGCGGCGATCATCGCCGTACCGACGGCGATCACCGGGTTCTTCGGCCAGAACGTGGCGTTCCCGTGGGAGCACACGCTGACCGAGTTCATCGTGTCGACGATCGTGACGATCGGCATCGCGGTCGGGTTGTTCGCGGAGTTCAAGCGCCGCCGGTGGATCTGACGACCCGCCGGGACCCCGGAGACGCCACCGGCCGGGCCCCCGCTCGGGGACCCGGCCGGTGGGCAACCGTCCGGTGCCGACCTACCTGTTGTTCCAGAGGTCCTGCACGATGTGCGCGGCCTGGTTCTCCCACTGCGCGTACGCGAACGGGTAGGCCGAGACCTGCACGGTCTGCGCCGCGTCGGTCAGCGGCAGATGCTGCCACCCGTCCACCCGCTTGAGCCCGTTGAAGAAGGCCGAGGCGGCGTAGTCGGGGTCGGTCACCTGCTCCGGCGTGCCCCAGCCCGACGACGGACGCTGCTGGAACAGGCCCAGCGAGTCGTGGTCGTTGAGGTAGCCGAGGTGGCCGTAGTTGTTGAGCTTCGACTCCTGCAACGAGGTCGCGACGCCGATGACGGCGCCCCGCTCGCCGACGCCCTCCCGCTTGGCGGTCTGCACGATCGCCTTGGCGTTGTTCCACTGGTCGCCCGAGAGGGGCGTGGAGACCTGCTGACCCTGGGTGCCGAACGGGATCAGGTCCGACAGGTTCGGCTTGTCGTCCGCCTTCCGGTCGGCGAGCTTCGGCGACGTCGAGTCCGCGGGCTTCTCCGAGGCCTGCGGCGCCGAGGTGGACGCCTGCGCGTCGGCCGGCGGTTGACCGGCCTGCGCGCCCGCGGCGGCCGGCGGGCCGACGAGCGGCTTCGCGTCGGTCTTGCTCGCCTCGACGGCCTGGCGCAGTTGCGCCGCCGCGGCCGGGTTCACGTTCGGCGAGGTCGAGTTGTCGGCCGCCAGTGCGGGACCGGCGGCGAGTCCGCCCACGACCGCGACACCGGCGAGGGTGAGTACGGCCTTGCGGCGGTTGCCCTCCGCCAGCCGACCGAGGTCGAGGCGGCGGATCTGGTACCGGGTCAGACCGCGCAGGTCGCCTTGGAGCACCTTGGCCTGTTCGAGCCGCCGGCCGAGGTCGGCCTGCTCGATTCTGGTCCGGGCGTACTGGCGCAGGTCGGTCTGCGCGATGGCCGGGAGCCATCGAGTGAAGCGGTTCTTCACGATGGGTGCCCTTCCGTTGGGGGTGACGCTCCGGCGGGAGCATCCCGAGGGGGATGACGCACTCCGGGAGGAGCAGTCCGGGGTAAAACAACACGCCCGGCAGAGGCTGCTCGGGCGTACGCATGGTGTAACGGGCCGGGCTTGTCCGACATTCCAGAAATGACTGGCTGGTGGTGACCGATCGGGCGGCCCGGGGCAGCCGTGTCCCGTGGTCGGCGACGCCGACACCGCCCTCCACCCACCCGGCACCGATTTCGACATAACGGACAGGAAGGACATGCCTGGGCCGAGCCGAGCCGAGTACGGGCTACGCTCTCCCCATGCTCGGCACCCACACGACCACGGCCGGCGTCGCCTTCATGGCCCGTCCGGGACGCCCCGCCGTGGTGACCCGCACGGTCGCCGAGCTGACCGGACCGGCCGGCGGCGTGGTGGAGCTGCCGTTGCGGCTGATGTGGTGCACCGACCGCACCTTCGATCTGGCCGACCCCGACCAGCTGCTCTGGATGTACGAGAATGTCCTGCGCGAGGCCACCCGCGCCGACGACCTGCGCCGCCTGGTCAACGGGACCCTGCTGCGGCGAGTCTGGCCGGACCTGAACCTGCCGCACGGTGTCCGGCGGGCCTGGGAGGCCCGGCACCGGATGCTCCGCCGGGCAGCGTGAGCACCGCACATCTGGGCGACTTCTACCGGGAGGTGGCCCGGGTCGCACTCTCCGTCGCCGACCGCTACGGCTTCGTCCTCGGCGGCGGCGTCGCCTGGGCCGCACACGGACTGGTCAACCGGCCGACCGAAGATCTCGATCTGTTCGCGGACGTCGACGGCGCCGCCGGGGCGGCGGCCACCGAGGTTCGCAACGTGCTGCAAGCGGCCGGCTTCGACGTACGCGACGAGGACCCCACCGGTGACCTGGCCAGTCTCTTCGACGGCTTCGACCAGGACATGAAGGACTTTGTCGTGAGCCGGGGCGGCCGCCAGCTCCGGTTGACCCTGGGCCGGCTCGACCGGCACCGAAGCCCGGTGGTGATGGACCTGGGCCCGGTCATGCACGTGCAGGACCTGGTCGCGAGCAAGACCGTCGCCCTGATCACCCGCCGCGAGGTCCGCGACTACATCGACATCGCCGCCGCCCTGGACGTGTACCGCCTGGACGAGTTGCTGGCGCTGGCGCACAGTTACGATCCGGCCCTCGACCCGGAGGACATCCGGGCCGCCGGTCACTACCTGGACCGGCTACCCGACCGACGGTTCGCCCGCTACGGCCTCACCCCGGACGAGGTACGGATCGTCCACCAGCGCCTGGCCGACTGGCCACGCTGACCCGGAGCGAAACCCCGGGTGGTACGCCGTTGGCCGGGTCCCCGGCTTCGGAGACCCGGCCAACGGGCTGCACCCGTAACTACTTACTTGGTCCAGACGTCCTGCACGATGTGCGCGGCCTGGTTCTCCCACTGCGCGTACGCATCCGGGAACGCCGACACCTGAACCTTCTGCGCCGCATCCGTCAACGGCATGTCCTGCCAACCATCAACCTGCTTCAGGCTCTTCAGGAACGCGGTCGACGCGTAGGTCGGGTCCGTGATCTGCTCCGGAGTACCCCAACCCGAACTCGGCCGCTGCTGGAACAGACCCAGCGAGTCGTGGTCGTTCATGTCACCCAGATGACCCAGGTTCTCCAACTTCGACTCCTGCATCGAAGTAGCAACCGCGATCACCGCACCACGCTCACCCATACCCAGCTTCTTCGCCGTATCCGTAATGACCTTGGCGTTGTCACGCTGTTCCTTACTCAGGTCGATGCTCGACTGAGCACCCTGCGTACCGTGCGGGACGAGCTTGTCCATGCCCGGCTTGTCACTGGTCACCTGCGCGACCGTGGTCATCGCCGGGGCGGCGGCCGTGTGCTCGGCCGGAGACGCGAACACGTGCGACGCGGGCCCGGCAACCGCACCACCGATAAACGCGAGGCCGGCAATACCCAGAGCGGTCTTACGAACAAACGAAGTCTCAGCAAAGGTGGTGAAAGTCGTCGTCTTCACGATGGCTCACCTTTCAATCGGGGGTACCCGACGCGCGCCCACAAGGGGGAAAGGCGCTCGCGTACGGGGTAAGAAGTACGAGGCCACAGCCGGCACGAGGCGAGAACTCAACCCCGGCGCTGCTCCGGTCGTACGCGATGTATAACCGTGCCGGGCCCGCCAACATTCCGCCCACCGGCCCCCGAGCCAAGTCGATCAAGCCAGCAAACCTCGCATACGTCGCGGCGGGGCGCAGTCACGTATGACGAGGAAGCGCCTACCGCGCGTTGGGGCGGGGCCCTACTCCGCGAGGGCACGCCTGTCACCGGTGGGAGCCGGGTCACGGTCGCGAGGTTCGGGGAGCACACGGGGTCGTCGTCCGGCATGTCCTCGGGATGCCCAGGGTGCGGGCCGATGCAAGGATGCACCCATGTACCTGATCCGTGAGCGCCTCTTCGACATCGGCGACGACTTCGACATCACCGACGACTCCGGCCGGAAGGTCTACCGGGTCGACGGCAAGGTGCTGACCCTCCGCGACAAGCTCGTCATCGAGGACACCACCGGCGAGGAGGTCGCCTCGGTGCATCGGCAGCTCATCGCACTCCGACGTACGTACACGATCAAAATCGGTGGCGAGAAGGCGGCCGAGGTACGCAAGAACCTCTTCACTCCGTTCCGGGACAAGTACACGATCGACATACCGGGACCGCACGACCTGGAGATGCGTGGCGACCTGCTCGACCACGAGTACACGGTGGAGCAGGACGGCCGTGAGGTCGCCTCGGTGTCCAAGAAGTGGTTCACGTTCCGTGACACCTACGCGGTGAAGATCCTCGGAGAGGACAATCACCTGCTCATCCTGGCCGGCGTCCTCGCCCTGGATCTCGCGCAGTCCCGCGCCGAGAAGGAGCGCGAAGAGAAGGAGAAGGCGAAGAAGGACGGCTGAGCCGCCGACACGTTAGGCCCGGTCCGGGTCCCGTTGCCGGGACCCGGACCGGGCCGCGTTTTCAGCTTGTTGCTTACTTGGTCCAGACGTCCTGCACGATGTGCGCGGCCTGGTTCTCCCACTGCGCGTACGCATCCGGGAACGCCGACACCTGAACCTTCTGCGCCGCATCCGTCAACGGCATGTCCTGCCAACCATCAACCTGCTTCAACGACTTCAGGAACGCGGTCGAGGCGTAGGTCGGGTCCGTGATCTGCTCCGGAGTACCCCAACCCGAACTCGGCCGCTGCTGGAACAGACCCAGCGAGTCGTGGTCGTTCATGTCACCCAGATGACCCAGGTTCTCCAACTTCGACTCCTGCATGGAGGTAGCAACCGCGATCACCGCACCACGCTCACCCATACCGAGCTTCTTGGCGGTCTCGACAATCGCCTTGGCGTTGTCGGTCTGCTCCTTACTCAGGTCGATGCTCGACTGAGCACCCTGAGTGCCGTGCGGGACGAGCTTGTCCATGCCCGGCTTGTCACTGGTCACCTGCGCGACCGTGGTCATCGCCGGGGCGGCGGCGGTGTGCTCGGCCGGAGACGCGAACACGTGCGACGCGGGCCCGGCAACCGCACCACCGACAAACGCGAGGCCGGCAATACCCAGAGCGGTCTTACGAACAAACGAAGTCTCTACGAAGGTGGTGAAAGTCGTCGTCTTCACGATGGCTCACCTTTCAATCGGGGGTACCCGACGCGCACGCCCATGGGGGTAGGCGAAGCGACTCACTCGGGTGAAAGAAGTACGAGGCCACAGCCGGCACGGGGCGAGAACTCAACCCCGGCGCTGCTCCGGTCGTACGCGATGTATAACCGCCCCGGCCCCGCCAACATTCCGCCGACGGCCACCCGACCCGAGTTGATCAAGCTTGCAAACCTCGCATACGTCGCGGCCGCGGCAACCAATCGCAGCACTGCCGATGGCCGGCTCGGCGTTATTGTGACGAATCCGTGGCGACCAGGATTATCGGCTCGCCAACGGCGAGATCGCATGGCGGCGTGACGAGGACCGCGGTAACAATGCCGGAAACGTCCGAGGGGATCTCCGTATCGACCTTGTCGGTGGACACCGTACAGAAAGGCTCACCGGCTGCGTACGGTGTCGCCGGGCCGGGGGTAGAGCCACCACCGCCTGCGGACCTCGGCCCGGATCGCGGGAGGATCCGGTCGCCGGAGCCGGAGGGGTGTGCCGAACGCGACGGTTGCCGCGAGGATCGCGGCCAGGACGGGAGCGACGACATCCGACACGACCGAAAGGTAGGCCGTCACGTCAACCTCCGACCGATCCCGATCGAACCGCCCCGGTTTCGCCGGAGTGTGCGGCCGATGGCCGGAACGTGTCGACTTCGCCGCTGGACTGGCGCGGTTCCGGGCGGGTGGTTATCGTGCCGACGACGCCCACGAGGCGACACCCACTGTCATTGGAAAGGCGCGTAATGACCTCTCCCTCCGGCCCGTCCCGCCGCCAGCTTCTGGTTGCCGCCGCGGCTGCCGCCGCAGCCGCGCCGCTGGTCGCCGCCACCCCGGCGCAGGCGCACCGGCCCACGAAGCCGAAGAGCTGGGACCTCACCGTCCTGGGTACTTCGGACACTCACGGTAACGTCTACAACTGGGACTACTACAAGGACGCCGAGTACGACGACAGCGCGCACAACGACATCGGGGTGGCGAAGCTGACCACCCTGGTCAACCAGATCCGCAGGGAGCGCCGGGGCAAGGCGACTCTGGTGCTGGACGCCGGGGACACGATCCAGGGCACCTCACTGGCGACGTACTACGCCAAGCAGGAGCCGATCACGTCGACCGGTGAGAAGCACCCGATGGCGCGGGCGATGAACATCCTCGACTACGACGCCGTGACCCTGGGCAACCACGAGTTCAACTATGGTCTGCCCCTGCTCGACCTCTGGATCCGGCAGCTCGGCTTCCCGGCCCTGGCCGCCAACGCGGTCAACGCGCGTACCGGCAAGCCGGCGTACACGCCGTACGTCATCAAGAAGGTCGACCTCGGCGCGGGCGCACCGGCGCTGCGGGTCGGCATCCTCGGTCTGACCAACCCCGGCACGGCCATCTGGGACAAGGGCAACGTCGAGGGCAAGCTCCGGTTCGAGGACATGATCGCGACCGCCGCGAAGTACGTGCCGATCATGCGCCAGCGCGGCGCCGACATCGTGCTGATCTCCGCGCACGGTGGCGACAACGGTACGTCGAGCTACGGCCCGGAACTGCCGAACGAGAACCCGGTCGCGCTGATCGCCCAGCAGGTCCCCGGCATCGACGCGATCCTGTTCGGCCACGCGCACAACGAGGTGGTGGAGCGGTTCGTCACCAACACCGCCACCGGTGTGCAGGTGTTGACGTCGGAGCCGTCACGGTGGGGTCAGCGGCTGACCCGGATGGACTTCACGCTCACCCGGGAACGCAACCACTGGAAGATCACCAGCAAGCACGCCACCATGCTGAACACCAACACCGTGGTCGAGGACCCGAAGGTGCTGGCAGCGGTACGCGCGCAGCACAACAAGACGGTCGCGTACGTGAACCAGGTGGTGGCCACCTCCGCCGTCGCCCTGCCGGCGACCGAGTCCCGGTACAAGGACACCCCGATCCTCGACTACATCAACAAGGTGCAGACCGACGTGGTCGGCGCCGCCCTGGTCGGCACCGCGTACGCGAGTCTGCCGGTGCTGTCGATCGCCGCCCCGTTCAGTCGTACGGCGGTGTTCCCGGCCGGTGACGTGAAGATCAAGGACGTGGCCGGGCTCTACATCTACGACAACACCCTCGAAGCCGTGCTGATCAGCGGCGCCGAGGTGAAGGCGTACCTGGAGTTCTCGGCGAAGTACTTCCGGACGCTGGGTCCGGGTGCCCCGGTCGACCCGGCGACGATCAGCGACCCGTCGGTGCCGGACTACAACTACGACACCATCTCCGGCGTCGACTACGACATCGACATCAGCCGCCCGGTCGGTCAGCGGATCACCCGCCTGGTCCACCCCGGTACGGGCACCCCGGTCGCCGACGGCGACCAGTTCGTGATCGCGGTGAACAACTACCGGCGCAGCGGCGGCGGCAACTTCCCCGGCATCGTGAAGACCCAGATCTACAACCAGCAGCAGGAGATCCGCCAGCTGCTGATCGACTGGGCGCAGGCGAAGGGCACGATCGACCCGGCCGACTTCTTCGTACCGAACTGGCGCCTGGTGCGCGAGGGCGTGCCGGTGGAGTTCCCGAGCTGACCCAGGCTGGGCGTGCCCCGAGCGTGCGCGCCGGTCGGCGTACACGTCGGGTGGGGCGGCGGGTGTCGGACACCGCTGCCCCACCGGACGTCGCGCGTACCGAAGCGGGGTGGCCGGTCGGTAGGGTTCCGTACCCATGGGTGAGTTTCGTGCCGCGGACGGCACCCGGCTGGCGCTGCACGACCTCGGCGGTGCCGGCCCGCCGGTCCTGCTCCTGCCCGGCCTCTGCGGCTACGCCGGCGAGTGGTCGGCGACCGTCGCCTGGCTGACCGGCACCCACCACGTGAGCTGGGCTTCATGTCCGATGAGGAGTACGACCGCATCCGACGACATCCGCTGGTCACCCCGGTCGAGGTGCCGGGCGCCGGCCACGATCTGCGCCTGGACAGCCCGGATCAGTGGCGGGCCGCACTCACCGGCTTTCTCGCCGACCCCGTCCGGATGTCCACCTCCGGTCGGCGGAGTCGAAAACGCACCCCGTGACGGGCGGTGCCCGGAGCTGGTCTGCCGCTAGGGTGCACTGGTGCCAGGGGGAGGAAGCGGAAGGTGCGCGGGGTGAACGGGGACACCGATCCGGACTTCGGACGACTGTGGGCCGAGGCCGACGACCTCGCCCGGCGGGTGGGCGCGGCGGCTGACCCGTCGGCCCGCTACCCGGGCAGCGACCCGGCCGACGTGGTGAGCGTCCAACTCGACGGCGACGGCCGGGTACGACACGTCCGGGTGGCCCAGGGCTGGCGCCGGATCGGCGGTGCCGTCGGACTCGGCGAGGCCGTACGGGCCGCGGTCGACGCGGCGGCGCTGGAGCGGCTGCGGGACCTCGACGCGCGGCTCAGCGAAGGGCTCACGGCGCCGGACGAGGCCGCCGAGGCGATCCCGGACCCGTCGCCGGCACCGTCGGCGGGTCGCCGGTCGGTCGACGAACTGGTGGCGTCGTTGTCGGCACGACCGGACCAGGAGGCGACCATCGAGGCGATGCGGCAGATGGTGCGGATGCTGCGGGATCTTGACGCCGATCTCGACGTCCTGTCCCGGCAGGTCGCCGACCAGCAGAACCGCTCGTACGACGGGCAGGACCCGGCCCGGCAGGTGACCGTACGGGTCACCGGTGCCGGCGCCCCGGTCGCCGTCGAGTACGACGCCCGGTGGCTCCACGCCACGCACGAGGTCAACATCGGCCGGGCGACCCTGGCGGCGTTCGAGGCGGCGTACGCGGTCGCCGGCCGGCACAGCGTGCAGGCTCTGGTCGCCGACAGTCGGATCGGGTCGTTGGGTCGACTGTCCGGGGACCCGCTCGAACTCGCCCGGCGACTCGGGCTGCACCCGTCGTGACCGATCCCACCAGTTCGTCCGTCCGGCGGTCGGCCCTCGCCGACGACCCCGGCGAGCCGGCCCGGCCAGCGATTGTGAGGTAAGACCGTGCCACCGAGCAAAGAGCAGATCGAGGCGTCGATCGCCGCGCTGTACGACGGTGCCCAGTCGTGGGGTCGGCACGCCGACACGATGGACGCCGCGTCGAAGTCGGCCTCGGCGCAGAGCCTGGGCCCGTTCGAGCTGTCCGGCGTGGCGTCGCTCACCGGTCTGGTGGAGACGTACGGCGAGTTGCAGGAGAAGCTGGCGCGGCTGCTGCGGGAGGGTGCCGCCAACTTCGACGCGATCGGGTCGGCGCTGCGCACCGCCGCCGACGGGTACGCCGCCGACGAGCGGGACGCGGTGCACCGGATGCGCGGAATCTACTGACGACGAGCCAGGCACGAACAGCAGACAAGGACGGTGTGCGGTGACGCCGAGCCCCGGTGAGCAGGAGTTCCGCGAACTGATCGAGGAGTTCGAGGCCGCCCTGAGACGCGTACAGCAGAAGACCGGGGAGATCGTCGACAATGTCAACCGGGTGCTGTCGAAGGTGCCCGGTTTCGTCGGCGACGGGATCCGTGACTCGACCGAGCGGTTCGTCGCGCTGATCAACAAGATCTACGCGGAGTTGGACAGGTACGTCGCGAAGCCGGGGTGGCCACCGGCGCTGCTGCGGGTCGGCAACGCCTGGGCGGACGACGTGGGGTCGCCGGTCAGCGCGCTCGCCGGGGCGGCCGACCCGGACAAGTCGGCGATCCTGGACGAGTGGAAGGGGCCGGCGGCGGACGCGTACAAGCGGATGCTGGGTGCGCAGCTCAAGGCGATCACCTCGATCAAGAAGGACTTCGCCGACGCCATCCACGGTGCGCTGACCGCGACCGCGGCGGCGATCGTGGTCTGGTGGGGCTCGATCCTGGTGGCGATCACCGCGCTGGTGGGCGGTCTGATCGGTGCCGCCGCGTCGACCGCGACGGTGTTCGGCGCCCCGGCCGGGCCGTTCATCGCGATCGCCGCGTGTCTGGTGTTCCTGACCGCGCTGGCGGCGGGGACCGGCACCCTGCTCGGGGTGACCGCGGTCCAGGAGGGCAATCTCCGGGACCGGGTCAACGAGTGGCTGGCGTTCGACGGTCACCGCTGGCCGGTCTCGGCCGCCGACAGGATCTCCGACGGCACCCTGCGGGACCCGGCACCGGCGGTCGCCGACGGCACGGACTGGCGCCTGGAGCCATGACCGGACCGGCCGAGGGTGACCGGTTGCGGCGCGCCGCCCGGCTGCGGGCCACCGGGACCGGCGCGCTGCTCATCGCGTACGCGGTGCTGCTCGGCGGGGTCGGGTACCTGCTCGCCGTCGAGCCGGCGGAGGTGCTGGTCCCGGTCGCGGTGGCGCTCGGGGTCGGGGTGCTGGGCTGTGGACCGGTGCTGGTCGCGAACCTCCGCCTGGCCGCCGGGGTGACCGACGGTGCGCGGTGGCTGCTCTGGTGCACGTTCGGGCTGACCGGGCTCGCGGTCGCCGGGCTGTTCGTGGTGGGCATGGTCGAACTGGTCCGGGGTGACGCGGTGGTCGGGACGATCGCGAGCGGCTCGGTCGTGCTGGTGCTCGGCCCGCTGGTCCCGGCGGCGCCGTCGTTCGCGGCGGCGGGGCGCCGATGAGCCCGGCCGAGT
This sequence comes from Micromonospora sp. NPDC049529, assembly GCF_055586685.1. Classification (NCBI taxonomy): domain Bacteria; kingdom Bacillati; phylum Actinomycetota; class Actinomycetes; order Micromonosporales; family Micromonosporaceae; genus Micromonospora; species Micromonospora sp. NPDC049529. The sequence continues at coordinate 54,715 of NZ_JBVJHT010000012.1, read as the reverse complement.
CCGACGGGCTCTGGGTGGGCCTGCTCGGGGTCGGCTGCGCGGTCGTGGTCGCGCTGCTGGCCCTGCTGGTCGTCCTCGTCGTGCTGTCCAAACGGCGGGGACGACAACACCGGGACACGCTGCGGCGCTGGGCCGCCCGCAACGGCTGGGTGTACGTGCCGCTGCCGACGGTGGACTGGGCGGCGAGGCTGCCCGGTGGCAACCGGACCGGTGTCACGGTTGTCGTGTCCGGGGTGGTCGCCGGTCACCGGGTGAGCGTCGCCGAGTACGACCACACCGAGACCCACACCGGCACCGGATCCGACGGCATGGGCGGGACCGTCGGCACGACGTCCAGCCACAGCCACCCGTACGTGGTCGTGGTGGTGCACCTGGGGCACCCGTACCCGTCGGTCGAGGTGTCGCCGCGCGGCCCGGCGGCGGCGGTCGGGCGCGCGGTGCTCGGCGGCGGTACGGCGGTGACCGGCGACCCGGACTTCGACCGGGCCTTCCGGGTGGTCGGCGACCCGGTGGCGGTGCGGTGGGTGCTCACCCCCGCCCTCGTCGCCGCGCACGTGTCCGGGTCGGTGCCGCCGTGGACCCTGCACGGGGACGAGCTGATGACCCACCTGCCGGGTCGGCTGGACCGGGTGGACCGGATCCCGGCGCTGGCCGAGCCGCTGACCCGGGTCGCGGCGATGCTGCCCCGGCTGAACTAGTCGCCGCCGAACCCGGACGTCCCGCCCGGTCCGGGCGCCGGTCAGGAGCGGAGCAGGGCCAGTGCCGCGCGCACCGGCATCCGGGTCAGGGTGCGCTGGAACGACGCCTCGCCCTGGCAGAACCGGGCGAACATCCGCCAACCGGGTCGGGTGGCAACCAGGGCGTGGAAGAAGCCGGGGTGTCGGGTGAACGCCCCGAGCAGCCGACGGCCGGCGGCCATCGGCGGCCCGAGCTGTTCGTGTACGGCGGAGACGTACCCGTCGAGGTCACCGCTGGCGGCGGCGGCTCCGGCCAGCGCGCCGGAGCGCAGCGCGAAGCTGATCCCCTCGCGGGTCCACGGTTCCAGCAGGCCGGCCGCGTCACCGGCGACCAGCACCCGGTCCCGGCGCAGTGGCGAGGTTTCGGTGCGGCAGCGGGTCAGGTGTCCGGAGTCGTGGATCGGTTCGATCCCGGCGAGGCCGAGCCGGTCGACGAAGTCGCGCAGGTAGCGCCGGGTTGCCTCGCCCCGGCCGCGTTCGGCGATGACGCCGACGGTGAGCACGTCGCCCTTGGGGAAGACCCACGCGTACGAGCCGGGGATCGGGCCCCAGTCGAGCAGGAGCCGGCCCTTCCAGTGGTCCCGCAGCGCCGCCGGGACCGGCAGTTCCACCTCTAGCCCGAGGTCGACCTGGTCGTACTCGACGCCGACGTGCCGGGCGGTGATGCCGGAGGATCCGTCCGCGCCGACCACCACCCCCGCGGTGACCTCGGTGCCGTCGGCGAGGCGGATCCGTACGCCGGTCGGCTGCTGGTCGATGGCGCGGACCGCTACCCGTTCCCGGATCTCGGCGCCCGCGTCGGCGGCGGCCCGGCGCAGCCGGTCGTCGAACTCCGGGCGGCGCACCATCAGCACCAGTGGTGAGCCGTGGTCGCGGCTGAATTCGCGCCGGCCGTCATGGGTGAACGTCACGCTGTGCACGCGGTCGTCGGCGGGGACCTCGATCCGTCCGCCGAGGGCGGCGAGCGAGGTGCCGATCAGCCCGCCTCCGCAGGTCTTGTAGCGGGGGTGTTCGGCCCGCTCCAGCACGATCGTACGGGCTCCGGCCGAAGCGGCGGCGTGGGCGGCGGAGAGGCCGGCCGGGCCGGCGCCGACGACGGCGACGTCACATGCGGTCACGGAAGCAGCCTAGAGGAACGGCCCACGGCGCCGACCGGAGGCACATTGATGTTTCATGGTGATTGCCGGTGGCCTATGTTTGCACCGATCCCTGTTTCGGATCCTGCGCCCGATGTGTCACGACAATGCATTTACTCACCCTGAAACGTGAGACATTAAGCTAGTCCACTCAGGTTCGTCCCTTGAGGACAAAACACGCAGCCTGACCTCGGCATAGGCGACACACGCGCATGACCGACGCGGCCGGAACAGCTCAGAATACGCGACGCGGCAAACAAATCATACATCTCTACATTTCGATGAATTCCCCCTAGCATTTCCCCCAATCAGTTACCCGGAACCATCGATCGGTGGACCACGAGTCCACCGACCGAGCATCGGAAGGGGAGCACGAGGGATGACAACCTCAGGGTCACCCGGGCGCCGCTGGCGCATCGGAGCAGCCGTCACGGCCGCCGCGACCGCCGCGGTCGCGTTCGCCAGTCCCGTCGCCGCCGCACCCGCCGAAGGGCAGATCCTGCGGGCCGGCGGCGCCACGGCGGTTGCCGGCTCGTACGTCGTGGTGTTCAAGGACGCCTCGGTCGCCCAGACCGAGGTCACCGACACCGCCAAGAGCCTGGCCAAGCGACACGGCGGCAACGTCGCCCGCACCTACCAGCACGCCCTGCGCGGCTTCGAGGTGCAGCTGTCCGAGGCCGCCGCCAAGCGGCTCGCCGCCGACCCGTCGGTGAAGTACGTCCAGCAGAACCACACCGTGCGCATCGCCGCCACCCAGACCCCGACCCCCTCCTGGGGCCTGGACCGGATCGACCAGCGGGCCCTGCCGCTGAACAACTCCTACACCTACCCGAACAACGGCGCGGGCGTGCGGGCGTACATCATCGACACCGGCATCCGGTTCTCGCACAGTGACTTCGGCGGGCGCGCGGTCACCGGCTTCGACGCGGTCGACGGCGGCTCCGCCGACGACGGCAACGGGCACGGTACGCACGTCGCCGGCACCGTCGGCGGAACCGCGTACGGCGTGGCCAAGGGCGTGACCCTGGTCGGCGTCCGGGTGCTCGACAACGGCGGCAGCGGCACCTACGCCGGTGTCATCCAGGGCATCGACTGGGTGACCGCGGACCACGACCCGGGTGAGCGGGCGGTCGCCAACATGAGCCTCGGCGGCGGTTTCGACCAGGGCGTGAACGACGCGGTGACCCGGTCGATCGCGGACGGCGTGGTCTACGGTCTCGCGGCCGGTAACGAGTACAACTCCAACGCCTGCAACGTCTCCCCCGCCAGCACCCCGAACGGGATCACGGTCGGGGCGACGGAGTCGAACGACGCCAAGGCGACCTACTCCAACATCGGCACCTGCCTGGACATCTTCGCCCCGGGTAGCGCCATCACCTCGGCCTGGAACACCGGCGACAGTGCGACCAACACCATCAGCGGCACCTCGATGGCCACCCCGCACGTGGTCGGCGCCGCCGCCCTGGTGCTCTCGGCCAGCCCCTCCTACACACCGCAGCAGGTACGGGACAAGCTGGTCAACGACGCCACCAACGGCGTGGTGACCAGCCCGGGTACCGGTTCGCCGAACAAGCTGCTCTACATCGGCAACGTGGTCCCGCCGACCCAGGACTTCTCGATCGCGGTGGCCCCGGCCGCCGGCACGGTCAACCCGGGCCAGTCGGTGACCGCCACGGTCAGCACCGCCACCACCGTCGGCAGCGCGCAGTCGGTGGCGCTGAGCGCGAGCGGCCTGCCCAGCGGGGCGACCGCGACGTTCAGCCCGGCGACGGTCACCTCGGGCGGCTCGTCCACCCTGACCATCGCCACCACCAGCGCCACCCCGTCGGGCACCTACACGGTGACCGTCACCGGCACGGGTCCGGTCACCACCCAGGCGACCACGTACTCGCTGACGATCAACGGGGCACCGGGTTGCACCCAGACCAACGGCAACGACGTGGCGATCCCGGACAACACCACGGTGGAGAGCACGATCACCATCTCCGGGTGTGCCCGCAACGGCCGGACCAACGCCACGGTCGCGGTCAACATCGTGCACACGTACCAGGGTGACCTGGTCGTCTCCCTGATCGCGCCGGACAACAGCGCCTACGTCCTGCACAACCGGACCGGCGGCAGCACCGACAACATCAACACGACCTACACGGTCAACCTCTCCACCGAGCCCGCCAACGGCACCTGGCGCCTGCGGGTCCAGGACGCGGCGACCATCGACACCGGGTACATCAACACCTGGACCCTGGCGCTCTGACGCCTTCGTCCCACCCGGTCGCAGGTTCACCCGGAGCCCCGGCACCATGCCGGGGCTCCGGCCCGTCCGGGTAAGGTCCGCCCGGCCCCGGGGGCCCGCCGGCCAAGGACGGCAAACCTCTCATGTACGCCCCGCCGGTCGGGAATCATCGGCTGGGGGCGGGGTATCCGCCCGGTCGTGAGGTGCCCGACAGTGTGGTCGAGCGGAGGAGCTTTCCATGCGACAAGTACAACTATCGGACGTCGAGGAGCGGGTGTACGCGGCGGTCACCGCCCTTGAGGCAAAGGGGCAGGTGCCCTACCCGGCGGCCATCGCCGACGAATCCGGGCTGGCCGAGGAGCAGTTGACCGCCCCGCTGCACAACCTCTCGGTGAAGAACCTGCTGCACCGGGAGGACTCCCCGCTGGCCGGCCTCGACTTCGGCCCCCGGTGGTGCGCGCATCAAGCCGCGTAGCGGCCGGGGCGGGACGGACCGCCAGCGCAATCTCGCGCTGGCGGTAGGTCTGATCGCGGCGTTCATGACGCTGCTCGACGTGAGCATCGTCAACGTCGCCGTACCGTCGATCGAGCGGGCTCTGAAGGCGTCACCGAGCGAGCTGCAGTGGGTGCTCTCCGGGTACGCGCTCACCTTCGGCCTGGTCCTCGTCGCGGCCGGTCGGTTCGGCGACATCCGGGGCCGGCGCAACGTGTTCATCGCCGGCTTGGCCCTGTTCACCCTCTCCAGCGCGGCGGCCGGTCTGGCCACCTCACCGGAATGGCTGATCATCGCGCGACTGATCCAGGGTGCCGCCGCCGGCATCGTCAACCCACAGGTCGTCGGCATGATCCAGCAGATGTTCCAGGGGTCGGAGCGGGGCCGCCCATTCGGTCTGCTCGGCTCGGTCATCGGCATCTCGACCGCGATCGGGCCACTGCTGGGCGGGCTGCTGATCGCGCTGGAGGGTACGCACGAGGGCTGGCGGCTGGTCTTCTTCGTGAACGTACCGGTCGGCATCGCCACCATCATCTTCGGCTGGCGGGTGCTGCCACCGCACCACCCCGGCCCGGAGAAGAGCCTCGACCCGGTCGCGGTGCTGCTGCTCGGCTTCGGCGTGACGCTGCTGCTGCTGCCGCTGATCGAGGAGCGGCAGTGGCAGGGCTTCCTGAAGTGGCTGCTGATACCCGCGGCGGGACTGGTGCTGACCGGGTTCGTCTACTGGGAACGCCGCTACCGGCGCCGGGGGGAGCCGTTGTTCGACCTCGCCCTGTTCGGGCACCGGTCGTACAGCCTGGGGAGCCTGATCGCGCTGCTCTACTTCGCCGGCTTCACCGCGCTGTTCTTCATCTTCACCCTGTTCCTGCAGAACGGGCTGCGCTACAGCGCGCTCGCCGCCGGGTTCGCGGTGACCCCGTTCGCCCTCGGCTCGGCCAGCTCGGCGATCCTCGGCGGCCGGCTGGTCAACCGGTTCGGCCGGCCGCTGGTCGCGATCGGGCTGACCCTGGTCGCGATCGGGCTGATCGGCATCATGGTGGCGCTGCACTTCGTGCCCGGCCGGGGCGCCCCGTACGCGACCGCCGCCCCGCTGCTCGTCGCCGGTCTGGGCAGCGGACTGGTGATCACCCCGAACCAGACCCTCACCCTGGCCGAGGTGCCGGTGGAACGCGGCGGTGCGGCGGCGGGCATGTTGCAGACCGGTCAGCGGATCGGCTCGGCGGCCGGGATCGCCGGCGTCGGCACGGTGTTCTTCAACGCCCTCGCCTCCACCCACAACGGCTGGGCACGGGCGTTCCGGGACGCGCTGCTCATCGCGCTCGGTTTTGTCCTCATCGCCCTCGTCGCGGCGATGGGCGACATCGTGGCCAGTCGGCGCGCGGCGGGACGGTCGGGCGCGGCGGCACCGGGGGGCGGGAGCCGGCCCGGCGGCAACGCGGGCTCGGCGAGCCGCTAAACCTGCCGATCCCGGAAATGCCTGTGATCCGGCTCACTCAAATGACGGAGTCGGCCGGGTTCGGAACGGCGTCACCGGTGTATGCAACGGGCGAACCGTCCGTCCGCCACCGGGGAGGTAACCAATGTCCCGCCAGCAGTTCGGTTTCGTGATCGGCTTCCTCATCGCGGCGGTGTGGGCCGTCGCCGGTTTCGGCGCGGCGGCCGGAGCGGTGCTCGCCGGCCTGGTCGGCTGGCTCGCCGTACGGGTGATCGACGGCGACCTGTCGGTGGCCGGACTCGCCGACCGGGCCAACGCCAACCGGCGCCGTTCGCCCACGTCGTAGCGCACCCACGTCGTAGCGCGCCCCGCCGCCGAGGCGTCAGTGGACCCGACCGTGGTTGGCACCCGGATGTCGTGCCACGCCCGGACCAGGAACGAGTTCAGGAGGCAGCAGATGGCTGACACCGACACCCGGACCGATGGCCGGGAGAAGATCAAATCCCCGAGCCAGCTCATCCAACCCGGCACCGGACAACCCGCACGCGCCCAGCTCACCACCGACTCCGGCAAGACCCGGATCGCCGAGGGCGTGGTCGCGAAGATCTCCGGTTTCGCCGCCCGGGAGATCCCCGGCGTGCACTCGATGGGCTCCGGCATGGCCCGCCGGGTCGGACAACTGCGCAATCTCGTACCGGGCGGGTCGGAGGCGTCGACCCAGGGCGTATCAGTCGAGGTCGGCGAGCGCGAGGCGGCCGTGGACCTGGACATCGTCACCTGGTACGGCCAGAGCATCGTCGACGTCTCCGACGCGGTACGCCGCAACGTGATCGATCGGGTGCAGGCGATGACCGGCCTGAACGTGATCGAGGTGAACATCAACGTGGACGACGTGTTCGTCGACGGCGAGCAGAGCGGCGGCAGCGCGAGCGGCGGCGGCTCGGGTACGCGGACCTCATGACCGAGCAACGCGACCGTACCAATCGAATCGCCCTGGCCACCTCGGTACGCGACGCCGTCCTCGGGGTCGACGGGGTGGCCGGTCTTGCCACCGGCGGGCCGGTGGAGGTGGCCACCCTGTACGCCGGTGGCAAGGTCGCCGGGGTCCGGTTGGCCGACGACCTGGTCGAGGTGCACGTCACCGTCGAGGCGGTACCGATCGGACCGCTCGGTGAACGGATCGGAGCGGCCGTACGGGACGTGCTGAAACGGGCCGGCGCGGACCGGCCGGTAGAGGTCGTCGTCGACGACGTCGACCTGGCGTCACTCGCCGCGTTACCCCGGAGGTGATCCATGCGGATCGTCAACCGGCTGGCGTCACTGCTGCTGGCCGTCATCCTGCTCGGCGGCGGCCTGCTGCTCGCGGCCGAGGCGGCGGCGGTCGCCCTGGACCTGCCGTCGGTGCTGATCGACCGGACGGGCTGGTTCGACACTTTGACCACCACCACGGTCGGCGACCCGGTGATCTTCGCGATCGCGATCGCGGTCGGCGTACTGGGCCTGCTGATCCTGCTCACCCAACTGCGCCGGTGGACGCCGAACCGGCTCGCCGTACCGCTCGCCGACGGGTGGCACCTGCACCGCCGGTCGGTGGAGCACCGGCTCGCCGACGCCGCCGACCGGGTACCCGGCGTACGGGACGCGCAGGCGCGGGTACGCCGGCACGGCGACTCGTGGTCGTCCCGAATCCGGGCCGTCGGTGACCCGTCCGCCCGAGGGCAGGTCGAGCACGCGGTCCGCCAGGAACTCGACCGGCTGGCCGCGCCACCGGCCGACCGGCTCGACATCGAACTCGCCCGCGAACGGAGGACGACATGAGCCACGCCGGCAACCGGCTGCTCTGGACGGTGATCGGCCTGCTGCTGACCGCCCTCGGCGCGGCGGCGGCGGTGGCGAACCTCGGCCACCTGCCGGGAATTGACGAACGGGCGCCGCTGATCTGGTCGGCGTTCCGGGGGGTGTTCCGGGACATCTCACCGTGGGGCCCGATCGTCACCATCGCCCTCGGACTGCTGCTGGCCTACCTCGGCTGGACCCTGCTGCGCCGGCAACTGCGTCCGGCTGGCAACCCGGCGATGGACGAGTACGACCTGCGGGCCGTCACCGGCGACCGGGCGTCGTACGACGGTAGCGGTCCCGGCGTCACCATCGTGCAGGGATCGTCCCTGGCCGACGGACTCGAACGCGATCTCGTCCGCGAGCCGCAGATCCGCCGGGCCTCGGTCTGGCTGACCGGGGACCCGCCCGCCCCGGAGATCAGGATCAAGCTGTACGTGACCCCGCAGGCCCCACTGGCCACGTTGCGCGAATCGGTGCAGGCGGCGGTGGACCGGTTCGCCGCCACCTCCGGGCTGCGCCCGAGACACCTCGACATCACCGCGCGGGTCGACGCGGGCGGTGCCGCCCGGGTGCACTGAGCCCACGGCCCCGCCGCCGCACGGTCCACCGCCGCCGACGCCGCCTATTCGGGTTGGAACCGGTAACCCATGCCCGGTTCGGTCAGCAGGTGGCGCGGCCGGGCCGGGTCGTCCTCCAGCTTCCGGCGCAGCTGGGCCATGTACTGGCGCAGGTAGTTGGTCTCGGACTGGTACTGCGGCCCCCACACGTCGTGCAGCAACTGGCGCTGGCTGACCAGTCGGCCCGGATTGCGGACCAGGATCTCCAGCAGGTGCCACTCGGTCGGGGTGAGCCGCACCTCCCGTCCGTCGTCCGAGCGGACCGTCCGGGCCGCCAGGTCGACCGTGTGGCGACCGACGGTGGCGCTGGACACCGCCTCCCCCGCACCGGCCGTACGCCGGGTCACCGCCCGTACCCGGGCCAGCAGTTCGTCCACCCCGAACGGCTTGGTGACATAGTCGTCGGCACCGGCGTCGAGGGCGAGGACCTTGTCCTGACTGCCGGCCCGGCCGGAGAGCACGATGATCGGGACGTTGGTCCAGCCGCGCAGGCCCCGGATCACGTCCACCCCGTCCATGTCCGGCAGGCCGAGGTCGAGCACGACCAGGTCCGGCTGCTGGCTGGCGGCCAGCCGCAGCGCGTCGGCCCCGTCGGCGGCGACCGCCACCTCGTAGCGTCGGGCCCGCAGGTTGATCCGCAACGCCCGCAGGATCTGTGGCTCGTCGTCGACCACCAGCACCCTGGTCACGCCGGCACCCCCGCTGCTCCGCTCATGTGCTGTCTCCTTCGGCCGCCGGCAGGCTGAGCACCATGGTCAGCCCCCCACCGGGGGTGTCCTCGGGAACAAGTGTGCCGCCCATCGCCTCGGCGAGGCCACGAGAGAGCGCCAACCCGAGCCCGACCCCGGCGTGGTTGTCCCGGTCGCCGTGCCGCTGGAACGGCAGGAAGGCCCGTTCCCACTGGTCGTGCGGCAGGCCGGGACCGTGGTCGGTGACCCGCAGCTCGACCAGCCCGCCGTGTTCGCTGGCCGAGACCGACGGCGGCCGGTCCGGCGGGCTGAACCGCAGCGCGTTCGCGACCAGGTTCACCAGCACCCGCTCCAGCAGGCCGGGGTCGGCCAGCACCGCCCGCAGGTGGGCGGGGAGGCTCACCCGTACCCGCCGGGCCGGCTCGCCCATCTCGTCCAGCACCGGCGGGACCGCGTCCTCCAGCCCGATCGGCGCCAGCGACAACCCGAGCACGCCGGCCTGCAACCGGCTCATGTCCAGCAGGTTCGTCACCAGCCGGGTCAGCCGGTCGAGCGACTCGTCGGCGGTGGCGAGGAGTTCCTCGCGGTCGGACTCGTCGAACTCGACCTCGTGGCTGCGCAGGCTGGTCACCGCCGCCTTCGCCGACGCCAGCGGCGTACGCAGGTCGTGGCTGACGGCGGCGAGCAGTGCCGTACGCATCCGGTCGGCCTCGGCCAGCGGCCGGGCGGTCGCCGCCTCCTCGGCCAGCCGCTCCTGCCGCAGGGCGAGCGCGGCCTGGGCGGCGAACGCCTCCACCACCCGCCGGTCGGCCGCGGCGAGCACCCGGCCGCAGAGCACCAGGGAAAGGTTCTCGGCGGCGCGTACCTCGACGTCCCCGCCGGCCGGGGTGAGACACGGCGCCGGCCCGACGCTGCCGGCGACCCGCCAAGCCCTGGGGTCGCGCTGGCGGTCCGGTCCGTCCGCCACCTCGGAGGCCCGCTCCAGCAGGGTGACCGAGGTGAGCCCGAAGGTCTCCCGGAGCTGTTCCAGCAGGGCGGTCAGCGGTCGGGCGCCACGCAACACGCTGCCGGCGACCGTGGCGAGCGTCTGGGCGTCAGCGCTGGCCCGCGCCGCCTCCCGGGTACGCCTCGCCGCCAGGTCGACCACCGCGCTGACCGCCGCCGCGACGAGTAGGAACACGACCAGGGCGAGTAGGTTCTCCCGCTGCGCGATGGTGAACGCGTGCAGCGGCGCGGTGAAGAAGTAGTTGATCACCAGTGAGGCGACCACCGCGGCCAGCAGTGCCGGCCAGAGCCCGCCGACCAGGGCCACGGCGATCACCATGCCGAGGAAGAGCAGGATGTCGCTGGCCAGGGAGAGGTCGTCGGCGAGCAGCCGGAGCAGCACGGTCAGCACCGGGATGCCGATCGCGGCCAACCCGAACCCGGTCAGCCGGCGGCGCCGGGACAGCGCACTGGTCACCGATGGTGGGCGGCGGCCGTGCCCGATCTGCTCGTGGGTCACCAGGTGGACGTCGATCGACCCGGACAGCGCCACCGTGGTGACCCCGACGCCACGGGAGAGGATCTGCGCCAGCCGGCCGCGTCGGCTGGCGCCGAGCACGATCTGACTGGCGTTCACCCCACGGGCGAAGTCGAGCAACGCGGTGGCGATGTCGCCGCCCACCACCTGGTGGTACGTGCCGCCGAGGCTCTCCACCAGCACCCGCTGCCGGGCCAACTGGGTCGGGTCCACGCCGGTCAGCCCGTCGCTGCGACCGACGTGTACGGCGAGCAGGTCGGCACCGGTCGGCGTACGGGCGGCGACCCGGGCCGCCCGGCGGATCAGGGTCTCCCCCTCGGGTCCACCGGTCAGGGCCACCACTACCCGCTCCCGCGCCTCCCATGTGGCGCCGATGTCGTGCTCGGCCCGGTAACGGTCGAGCTGGTCGTCGACCTTGTCGGCGAGCCAGAGCAGGGCGAGTTCGCGCAGCGCGGTGAGGTTGCCGACCCGGAAGTAGTTGCCGAGCGCGGCATCGATCTTGTCGGCCCGGTAGATGTTGCCGTGCGCCATCCGTCGGCGCAGCGCCTCCGGGGTCATGTCGACCAGTTCGACCTGCTCGGCGGAGCGGACCACGTCGTCGGGCAGGGTCTCCCGCTGGGTGATGCCGGTGATCTGCTCCACCACGTCGTTGAGCGACTCCAGGTGCTGGATGTTCACCGTGGAGAGCACGTCGATGCCGGCGTCGAGCAGCTCCTGCACGTCCTGCCAGCGCTTGGCGTTGCGGGAGCCGGGCACGTTGGTGTGGGCGAGTTCGTCCACCACCGCGATCTCGGGCCGCCGGGCGAGCACCGCGTCGAGGTCCATCTCGGTGAACTCGGCACCCCGGTAGGTGATCGTCGCGCGCGGCACGATCTCCAGGTCACCGATCATCGCCGCGGTGTGCTTGCGGCCGTGGGTCTCGGCGAATCCGACCACCACGTCGGTGCCCCGCTCGGCGCGGCGGTGCGCCTCCTCCAACATCGCGTACGTCTTGCCCACGCCGGGGGCGGCCCCGAGATGGATGCGCAGTTGTCCACGTGCCACCAGTTGATCCTGCCGCATCCTTACTCGGAGCCGCCCCGGGTCGGGGTCAGCTGTTACCGGGGAACTGTCGGTCCAGGGCGAGGTTGAGCTCCAGTACGTTCACCGCCGGCTCGCCCATGAAGCCCAGCGCCCGGTCGGTGGTGTACCGGTCCACCAGCGCCCGTACGGTCGCCACGTCGGTGCCCCGTTGCCGCGCCACCCTCGGCGCCTGGAGCCGGGCGTACGCCTGGCTGATGTTCGGGTCGAGGCCGCTGCCGCTGGCGGTGACCGCGTCGGCCGGCACCGCCGGCTCGGCCGGGGCGGTGCCCCGGATCGGGGTGACGATCCCGTGGCTGTAGTCCTGGCCGATCTCGGCGCACTCCACCGCCACCCCCTGGTAGGTGGTGACGAACGGGGTGGCCGGGCAGGCCTGGTTGATGCTGACCGCCCGGGTCACCGGTCCGGTGAGGCCGTCGCGGTGGAACACCGACAGCACGGCGCCGATCCCGTCCGGGGTGCAGTACGGCCGGGCGCCACTGACCCCCTCCAGTTCGCCGATCGCCCGGCTGCGCTCGCAGACCTGGGTGAGCAGGCTCTGCGTCGCGTCGTCCGGGTTGGCGGCGAGGGTGTCGACCACGCTCTCCGGGCCGAGGTTGCTGGCGCTGGTCGAGGTGGGGTCGTAGCCGTCACCGGCGGCCGACGGGCGGCTCTGGAAGTAGCGCGGGACCGGGTTGCCGTCGGCGTCGGTGAAGAGCTGGCCGATCAGCCGGCTGCCGACCGGGGTGCCGTCGGCGGTCCGGACCAGGGAGCCCTCGGCCCGGCTGTTCAGCCCGGGTAGCTGCCCGACCGCGACCATGGCCAGTGGGTAGGCCAGACCGAGCAGGGCGGTGAAGACCAGCACCGCGCGGAACGCGGCGAGGTGCTGGGCGAGCCAGGAAGGTAGACGCATCACGAAATCCCCGGGACGAACTGGATGATGAGGTCGATGATCTTGATGCCGACGAACGGGGCCACGATCCCACCGAGGCCGTACAGCCACAGGTTGCGGGCGAGCAGGGCCGAGGCGCTGCTCGGCCGGTACCGCACGCCGCGCAGGGCCAGCGGCACCAGGGCGACGATGACGATCGCGTTGAAGATGACCGCGGACAGGATCGCCGAGTTCGGGCTGGACAGCCGCATGATGTTGAGGGTGTCCAGGCTGGGGTAGATGCCGGCGAACATGGCCGGGATGATCGCGAAGTACTTCGCGATGTCGTTGGCGATGGAGAACGTGGTCAGGGCGCCACGGGTGATCAGCAACTGCTTGCCGATCTCGACGATCTCGATCAGCTTGGTCGGGTCCGAGTCGAGGTCGACCATGTTGCCGGCCTCCTTCGCGGCCGACGTGCCGGTGTTCATCGCCACGCCGACGTCCGCCTGGGCCAGCGCCGGGGCGTCGTTGGTGCCGTCACCGGTCATCGCGACCAGCCGGCCACCCTCCTGCTCCTTCCTGATCAGGGCGAGCTTGTCCTCCGGCGTCGCCTCGGCCAGGAAGTTGTCCACCCCGGCCTCGTCCGCGATCGCCTTCGCCGTACGCGGGTTGTCGCCCGTGATCATCACCGTACGGATGCCCATCCGACGCATCTCGTCGAAGCGCTCCCGCATCCCGCTCTTGACCACGTCCTTGAGATGGATCACCCCCAGGGCACGGGCCGGCCGACCCTCGACGCGCTCGGCGACGACGAGCGGCGTACCGCCGGTGCCACTGATCCCGTCGACGATGTCGCCGACCTGCTCGGTCGGGTGGCCGCCGTTGTCGCGTACCCATTTCATGACCGCCGCGGCGGCGCCCTTGCGGATCTGCCGCACCCCGTCGGCACCGCCCTCGACCCCGAGGTCGACGCCGCTCATCCGGGTCTGCGCGGTGAACGGTACGAAGGTGGCGTGCGGCACCACGCCGGCCTCCCACTCCCGCAGGCCGTACCGGTTCTTCGCCAGGACGACCACCGACCGCCCCTCCGGGGTCTCGTCGGCCAGGCTGGACAGTTGGGCGGCGTCCGCGACCTCGTCCGCCGACACCCCCTCGACCGGCAGGAACTCGGCGGCCTGCCGGTTGCCGAGAGTGATCGTGCCGGTCTTGTCGAGCAGCAGCGTGTCGACGTCGCCGGCCGCCTCGACCGCGCGGCCGCTCATCGCGAGCACGTTGCGCTGCACCAGGCGGTCCATGCCGGCGATGCCGATCGCCGACAGCAGGGCGCCGATGGTGGTCGGGATGAGGCAGACCAGCAGTGACACCAGCACGATGCCGGTGACCCCGTGGGCATCGACGGCGGCGGTGTCCGGCGCGGCGGCCTGGAACGCCTTGGAGAAGATCGCCAACGGCTGGAGGGTGACCACCGACAGCAGGAAGATGACGGTCAGCGCGGCGAGCAGGATGTTGAGCGCGATCTCGTTCGGCGTCTTCTGCCGGTTCGCCCCCTCGACCAGAGCGATCATCCGGTCGATGAAGCTCTGCCCCGGCTTCTGGGTGATCCGGACGACGATCCGGTCGGAGAGCACCCTCGTACCGCCGGTGACCGCGCTGCGGTCGCCGCCGGACTCGCGGATCACCGGCGCGGACTCGCCGGTGATGGCCGACTCGTCGACGCTGGCGATCCCCTCGACCACGTCGCCGTCGCCGGGAATGATCTGCCCGGCGTCGACCAGCACGATGTCACCGAGACGCAGTTCGGTGGCGGCGACCGCCACCTCGGAGTACCGGCTGGCCGGGGCGTGCGGCGACCAGCCGGTCAGCCGGGTCGCGACGGTGTCCTTCTTGGCCTGCCGCAGGGTGGCCGCCTGCGCCTTGCCGCGCCCCTCGGCGACCGCCTCGGCCAGGTTGGCGAAGAGCACGGTCAGCCAGAGCCAGACGGTGATCAGCCAGGCGAAGACGGTCGGGTCGGCGATCGCCAGCACCGTGGTGAACACGGCGCCGACCTCGACGATCAGCATCACCGGGTTGCGCCAGAGCGTGCGCGGGTCGAGCTTGCGCGCCGCGTCCGGCAGGGAGCGCAGCATCTGCTTCGGGTCCAGCAGGCCACCGCCGATCCGACTGCTCGGATCGCCGGGCCCGCCCGACGGGGCGGGGGCCAGCGCAGTGGTAGTCATCTTCTCTTTCCTCAACATGTCGGTCACAGGCCCTCGGCCAGCGGGCCGAGCGCGAGCGCGGGCAGGAAGGTCAGCGCCACGAGGATCACCGTCACGCCGACGACCATGCCGACGAAGAGCGGGCGGTGGGTCGGCAGCGTCCCCTCCGAGGCGGGTACGGGTTTCTGCCGGGCCAACGACCCGGCCAGGCCGAGCACGAAGATGATCGGCAGGAAACGGCCGAGCAGCATCGCCAACCCGAGCGTGGTGTCCCACCAACCGGTGTTGACGGTGATCCCGCCGAACGCCGACCCGTTGTTGTTGCTGGCCGAGGTGAACGCGTACAGGACCTCGGAGAGGGCGTGCGGGCCGACGTTGAGCGCGGTGGCGTTGTTGCCGGTGCCGAACGCCAACGCCGTACCGGCCAGCACCAGGGTCGGTGTGATCAGGAAGTAGAGCGAGGCGAACTTGATCTCGCGGGCGCCGATCTTCTTACCCAGGTACTCCGGGGTCCGGCCGACCATCAGCCCGGCCACGAAGACCGTGACCACGGCGAGGATCAGCAGGCCGTACAGGCCCGCGCCGACACCGCCGGGGGCGACCTCGCCGAGCATCATGTTGACCATCGGCATCATGCCACCGAGCGCGGTGTACGAGTCGTGGAACGAGTTCACCGCCCCGGTCGAGGTGAGCGTGGTCGCCGCCGCGAAGGTGGCCGAGTTCGACACCCCGAAGCGGACGTCCTTGCCCTCCATCGCGGCCCCGACCGCGTGCGGCACCGTGCCGTCGCCGGCCAGTTCGAACGCGTTGGTCAGGGCGATGCTGGCGATGGCCAGGATCGCCATCACCGCCACGATCGCGTAGCCCTGCCGGTTCTGCCCGACCAGGCGACCGAAGACGCGGGGCAGGCTGAACGGGATCAGGAAGATCAGGAAGAGCTGGAGCCAGTTGGTCCAGGTGGTCGGGTTCTCGAACGGGTGGGCGCTGTTGGTGTTGTAGAAGCCGCCGCCGTTGGTGCCGAGTTCCTTGATCACCTCCTGGCTGGCCACCGGACCGCCGGTGATCGTCTGCGTGCCGCCGGTCAGGGTGGTCACGTCGGTGCCGCCGTGCAGGTTCTGCACCATGCCGGCGGCGATGAACACGACCGTGCCGACCACCGCGATCGGGAGCAGGATCCGCAGCGTGATCCGGGTCAGGTCGACCCAGAAGTTGCCCAGCCGGTCGGTCCGGCTCCGGGCGAAGCCGCGGACCAGGGCAACCGCCACCGCGACACCCACCGAGGCGGAGACGAAGTTCTGCACCGCGAGGCCGGCCATCTGCACCAGGTGCCCCATGGTCGACTCACCCGAGTACGCCTGCCAGTTGGTGTTGGTGACGAACGAGACCGCGGTGTTCCAGGCGACGTGGTTGGTCACCGGGTCGAGGCCGAGGGAGAGCCAGAGCCTGTCCTGCAGACGCAGGAACGCGTACAGGAACAGGATCGAGACCAGCGAGAAGGCGAGCACGCTGCGGGCGTACACGCCCCAGGACTGCTCACCCCGCCGGTCGACGCCGATCAGCCGGTAGATGCCCCGCTCCACCCGCGAGTGCCTGGTGCCGGCGACCACCTCGTACATGTGGTCGCCGAACGGGCGGTACGCCGCGACCAGCGCGGCGGCGAGCACGACGATGAAGATCACGCCCGCGGTTGTCGTACTCATCTAGAAACGCTCCGGGAACAGGAGGGCAACCACCAGGAAGACAGCCAGCGCGGCCGACACGATCAGACCGACGAGGTTGACCACGTTCACAGCCGCTCCACCGCCCGGACCACGAGGGCGAGGGCCGCGAACAGTCCTACTGTCAGCAGCACGAACACGACGTCGATCACCGAACGTCTCCTCAATCGCGGGTTCATCGCGGCCGTGAGTGACCGCACCGAACCATGGAAACGCGGCCGGCCGCCCCCGGTGACCGGTCCTGACGGTCCCGCTACGGCGGGCCGACCCTTCTTGACGATCCCTTGACGTCGGCGGCGGATCCCGGCACACAGGAGCGCCCCGGGAGACACGACACGGGCCGGCACGGACCCGCCCGGGCCTGATCGGCAGACGGCCGGGGCGGTCAGCGGCCGGAGGGTCAGCCGGCGCGGCGGGCGCGCAGCCGCAGGGCGAGCACGACCGCGCCGGCGAGGACGGCGGCACCCAGCAGGCCGAGCACGAACAGCAGCGGACGGGAGGTCCCGTCGGCGTCGCGGGCCTCGGCCGCGGGCGGTGGCGTACCGGTGCCGGGGACGATGGACACGGCACCCGGAGCGGCACCGCTGGTCGCGGGCACCGGCGCGGTGCCGGTCGTCGTGGCGGGAGCCGCCGGCTGGGTCGTCGGGTCGCCGGCGGGCGGCGGTACGGCAGCGGGCGGCGGTACGGCACCGGCGGGCGCGGGTGCCGTACCGGCCTCGGTGACGGTGAAACTGAAGGTGCCGGCCGCCGCCGGGCCGGTGACCGGCGACATCTCGTAGCGGACGGTGTAGCGACCGGCGGCGCCCGGCCGGACCGGTTGGCGTACCCCGACGCCCCGGATGTTCGGTGGTGACGACACGGCGTCCCGCCCGTCCGGCCCGGTGACGGTGATCTTCGCCGAGGACGGCGCCTCGTCGAACACCAGCGTGATCACCTCGGGCAGCCGCGCGACGGTCTGGTCCGCCGCCGGATCGCTCTGCCGCAGGGTCGCCTGCGCGGCCCCGGCGGGCGGGGCCCACAGCAGCGGCAGGGTCAGCCCGGACAGGATCACGGCCAGGGTGGCGAGGACTCGGCCGGCGGCGCTACGCATGCGTCACACCATAGTCATCGGCCGATGCCGGGGCCACCGTCGAGATGGCCGGGGCCGCCGGGCGGTTCGATTCCGACCGGCCGAACGGTCGCGGGGTGTTTTACGGCGGGTCGGCCGGGTAGCCCGGCGAGGAGCGACAGGGGGTACGCGATGTCGGATTCGTGGGTCCGCGAGGCCACGGCGACAGCGGAGGGCGGACGGTTGCGTACCGGGGACGGAAAGCTGTCGACCGCGCTCGCCTCCCCCCTCGCGCCGTACTGCAACGGGCTGGCGCCGGAGGAGCTGCTGGCCGCCGCCTTTGCCGCCTGCCTGCACCATGCCGCGGTCGAGGCGGCGACGTCGGTCACCGACGAGGCGCACACGGTCCAGGTACGGGCACAGGCGCGGCTGGGCCGCGACCCCGACGGGTGCTACCGAGCCGACGTACGGGCGAGCATCGCCGCGGTCGGGCTCACCCGGCAGCAGTTGGCCCGGCTGGCCGATTCCGCCGACCGGCTCTGGCCGTTCTCCGGCAACGGCGGTGGCCGGCACACGTTCACCGTCAGCCCGGCGACCTCCGGCGAGCGCTGATCCGCCCGGCCCGACAGAACGGGAGGGATCCGCCCGGTCGGGTGAACGGGTAGCCGTCGAGGACCGATTGCCGGCGCGAGACGCGGGATCAGCGGAAACCGGCGGTGACCGCGCGGTGGTCGCTGGCCGGGGTCCGGACCACGCCCGCCGAGGCGGCGGTGAGGCCCCGGTAGAGGACGTGGTCGGGCCGGGTGACCGGCAGCGCGGCCGGCCAGGTGAAGCCCAGGCCCCGGCCCGCGTCGGCCTGGGCGTCGGCGAGCAGGTCGGTCAGGGGCGAGATGGCCCGGTCCGTGCTGGCCGTGTTGAAGTCGCCCAGCACGATCAGCCGTTGGGCGGGATCCTGCCGCAGGGCGGTGGCCAGCATGCCGAGGGTGTGGTCGCGGGTCGCGGTGTCCCCCGCGCGGGCGGAGCCGAGGTGGACGACGTAGACCACGACGTCGCCCTGCGGTGTCTCGACCACCGCCCGCAGGGCCCGGTTCCAGCCCATTCCGGTGTCGACGCCCGCGCTGTCGCGGATCGGGAACCGGCTCCAGAGGGCGACGGTGGATTCGGCGGCCCGGTGCGGGTAGCGGTCCCGGAGCGCGCCGGCGCCCGACCCCTCGATGGTGCCGGCCAACTCCTGCAACCCGATCAGGTCGGGCTCGGTGGTGGCCAGTGCGGTGACCGTCGCGACCGGGTCCGGGTTGCCGACCCGGAGGTTCTGGCTGGCGACCCGCAACGCGACCGTCCCACCGGCGCCGGAGGGCAGCCAGGCGGTGCCGAACATGAGGGTCCAGACCAGGATCGGCAGCAGCAGCGCGAGCAGGGCGAGCCGGGATCGGCGCAGCAGGGCGGCGAGCGCCAGCACCGGGATGCCCAGGCCGAGGAAGGGCAGGCCGCTGTCGACCAGGCTGCCCAGGCCGGCGATGTTCGGGATCAGCCGGTGCCCGGCGATCAGGGCCGCCAGCACGACGGCCGCCGCCGCGACGAACCGGCCGCGTCGCCGTCGCAGCGGCTGGGCCGGGCCCGGTTCGGCGGGGTTCGTCTCGCTCGCGGTCACCGTCCGCATCGTATCGGAGGCCACCGTCCGGGATCCGGCGACCGAAGGGTGAGCCGGTCGCCAGCGTCAACCGGTGGTTGACGACAGGGCCGCGTCAACCTACGGTTGACCAATGAGCGAACCGCCCGCGCGACTAGACGAACTGATCGCGTACGTCGTCAGCCGACGCCCCGACGGTCCCGTGCTGGGCCAACTCGCCGACGCGACCGTGGTGGCCGAGTACCTCGACGAGGTCGGCGACCACCTGATCGGTCACTTCGTCGACGAAGCGCGCCGCTTCGGGGCGTCCTGGACCGAGATCGGCGGGCGGATGGGGGTGAGCAAGCAGGCGGCACAGAAACGGTTCGTGGTCGGCCGCGCCGACAGCGGCGAACTCCTGCCGCCCGGTGTCTTCGCCCGGTTCACGGAACGGGCGCAGCACGTCGTACGGCAGGCGGAGGCCGAAGCCCACCGCGCCGGACACGGGGAGATCACCGGCGCGCACCTGCTGTTGGGGCTGCTGCACGAACCGGACGGCCTGGCCGTACGGGCGCTGGTGGGGCTGGGCGTGCCGGCCGGAACCGTCGGGGCGGCGACCAGGGCGACCCTCGATCCGCCCGCGCCCGGCCGGCCCGAACCACCCGTGCTCTCCCCCGGCGCCCGGCGGGTACGCGACCTGACCTTCCAGGAGGCGCTGCGCCTGGGACACAACTACGTCGGCACCGAACACCTGCTGCTCGGGCTGCTCCGGGACCCGGACGAGCCGGGTGCACGGGTCCTCGCCGCCCTCGGCGTGACCCGCGACCGGGTGGAGGAATGGGTCGTCGAGGCGTACGCGCGGGAGCGGGCGGCGGGGTCGGACGGGTGAGCGCCGCGCCGGAGCGGGACCGGTCGCTGTGGCGTGACCGCGACTTCACCATCTTCTGGCTGGTACAGACCCTCTCCGTCGGCGGGCACTCGTTCTCGTTCGTCGCCATCCCGCTGCTGGTGCTGCACGCCACCGGCTCGGTCACCTGGATGGGGTTGCTCACCGGTGTGGCCGGGGCGGCGTCGATCCTCGCCGGGATCGGGCGCCGGAACGCTGGTCGACCGGGTCGACCGGCGTACGTTGCTGATCTGGTGCGATGCCGCACGCGCACTGCCCTACGGACTGATCCCGCTGGTGTGGGCGTTCTCGCCCCAGCTCTGGCTGCTGTACGTGGTGATGCCGCTGGGCGGCGCGGTGGCGATGGTCTTCCAGGTCGGGTACGTCAGCGCGGTGCCGAGCCTGGTGCCGCCGGCCCGGATCACCCAGGCGAACGGCCGGCTCTTCGCCAGTTACGCCGCCGGCCCGCTCGGCGCGGCGCTGCTCACGGCGGCGACGGCCCGCTGGGGCACGGCGTGGGTGCTCCTGTTGACCGGCGGCGGTTGCCTCGTGGTGGTCACCAGCGCACTGCGTACGCCGATCCGCCGGTCACGGCCGGAGCGCTCGCCGGCCGGCGGCCTCGTGGCGGCCGGGGGCGGCGCCGGTTGACCGTGTACCGGGCCCGACCCGGGTGGCCCCGGGCGCGGCCTGCGTCACCCGTTCGAGTCGGTGCGGCAGGTCCGGACGGCCTACACACCTCCACCGATCGGGTGACCCGGCGACACCGGGGCTCGTCGCCCCGACGGTGGTCCACGGGTGCGTCCGGTCGCATCACCAGATCGGACACGACGGATATGCCGGTCTTGCGGCATTCGCGCCCGGCCTGCCTCGGCTGCGGTCCGATGACCGGCTGACCAGGCAAAACTGTGGCGTACGCCACGGCAGGGCACGGCCCACGGGGCACCGGCATTACCTAGCCTCGGCGGGTGCATCCCAACGACGAGATGAAGCCCGAGTCGACCAGCAACCCCGGACCCATCCGTTCGGCCGAGCCGCCATCGGACAATCAGACAACAGGCCGGCACCGGTCCCCCGCCCGACGGAACCCGCTGCGGAGGTCCATCGGCCGGGCACCGGCGACGCCCCCGTCGAGGATCCGGAGCATGCTCACCTCGACCCCGGTGCGGCTGAGCCTGGTCACCGGAATCACCTGCTGCCTCGGATTCGTCGCGTTCACCGAATCACGCGCGGCCACCACCCCGACGCAGCCCCTGCACGCGGCGCTGGTCGACACCGCCGCACTGGCCGACCGCGACGCGCTGGCCGAGAAACAGGCGGCGAGCCGAGCCGAGCGGGTCGCCGTCACCCCCACCCCGACCGTCGCCACACCGACACCCAGCGCCGTGGTCACGAGCAAGGCACCGCCCAAGCCCCCGAAGCCGAAACCGAAACCGACCAAGCCGGCCAAGCCGAAGCCGGTCGCCGGACTCGACCAGGCACAGATGGACAACGCCGCGGCCATCGTCAAGGTCGGGATCAGGCTCGGCATCCCCCGCCAGGGCCTGATCGTCGCCATCGCCACCGCGATGCAGGAGAGCAACCTGTACAACCTGGCCAACCCAGCACTGCCGGAGTCGCTGGACTACCCCAACCAGGGCGTCGGGTACGACTACGACTCGGTCGGCCTGTTCCAGCAGCGCACCAGCAGCGGGTGGGGTGCCGTCGCCGACCTGATGCGTCCGGCGTACGCGGCACAGGCGTTCTTCGAGGCGCTGTCGCAGATCCCCGGTTGGCAGCAGATGAGCATCAGCGGTGCGGCCCAGGCGGTCCAGGTCTCCGCGTTCCCCGACGCGTACGCCCAGCACGAGGAGCGGGCCACCACGATCGTCGGCGCGCTGGTCTGAACACCGGCGGCGCCACCGGCGCCGGAACCACCCGCCCCGCGCGGTGGTTCACACCTGGGCCCGGTTCAGCGTCTCGGCCGGCGGCGGCGCGGACTCCGGCCGCTCCTCGGCCACCATCGCCCTGGTGGCCGGTACGGCGGTGGCGGGCGACCCGGTCTCCTGACCGTCGAGCGGGGCGTCGGCCACGGTCACGTCACCATCCGCCGGGGCGTTGACCACGGTCACCTCCCGCAGGATGTGATCCACCTGCTGCTCGCGCAGACGTCGGGCGTGCAGCGCCGCCTCGAACTCGCGGCGAGCCTGCACCGCCTCGGCGTACACCTGGTCACGAAGCTGACGGGCCTCCTCCTGCGCCGCGGTCAACTCGCCGCGCGCCCGCGCCAGGAGCTGCGCCGCCTCCTGCTCCGCCACGGCGAGCAGTTCGCGCATCCGCGCCGGGCCACGATCACCCGCCGATCCCCCGGTCAGCATGCCGTGCAACCGGGCTGCTTCCTGCCGTACCCGGATCAGCTCGTCGCCGGGACCGGCGGCGACGTCGGCCGGCGCGGCCAACCGGGCCAACCGCTCACTCAGGTCGGCCAGGCACGAGTCAACCTGATCCTGGTCATAGCCCATCTTCGCGATGGAGAAATCCATGCTTTGCCCCCCAGGCAGCGTGTCTTCCTTCCCACCTGAATCCTCGCCAGCGGGGCGACCCGTCGGGGCAAAACCACAAAATTATTCATCATCCGACCGGCGTCGCCGGCAAGACTCCGTCACCGCCGCCACGAACGGCCCGACCTGCCACAATGACCGGCCCGAAACCTCCGGAACAGATCGACCCACGCCGTCGCCGCGGTGCCGAACCGGTCGGGTCAGTGCCGACGGGGCAGAACCGCGACCCGGCCGAAGAACTGGTCGATCCGGCGCACCGCGTCGTTGAACTCGTCCAGGTCGATCGGCTTGGCCACGTACGCGTTCGCCTGCAGGGTGTAGCTGCCGATGATGTCGGTGTCCGCGTTCGAGGTGGTCAGCACCACCACCGGGATCGTCCGCAGGTCGTCGTCGCCCTTGACCGCGCTGAGCACCTGGCGGCCGTCCATCCGCGGCATGTTCAGGTCCAGCAGGATCACGTCGGGGCGGGCCGCCGTGACGTGCCGCCCCTGCCGGCGCAGGAACTCCATCGCCTCCTGGCCATCGCTGACCACGTCGATCGCCTTGTGCACATCGGAGTCACCGAGCGCCTCCTCGATCATGAGGACGTCGCCGGGATCGTCGTCGACGACGAGGATGCGGACCGGAACCGATGTGTCGGCGTGCATACGTACCTGCCTCGGGCTGGGCGGGGAGGGAAATCTGACAGGTGCGAATGGGACGCCGGTGGAGCACCGGACGAATACCTTACCCACAGGGTACGCGTCGAACGGACGAATGCCGCCGTCCCCCGTACCCGGTTTTGGTCCCCGGTGCGCGGGAACGCCCCACGGGTGGCAGGTCCGGCTCCGATCAGGAGGAGAACGCCAGTGCCCGACAAGGCAGTCCCGACGATCACCCTCCCGTCCGGCGAGGAGATCGTGGCCCTCGGGCAGGGCACCGGGGGAATGGCCGAGGACCCGAACCGGCGCGGCGAGGAGATCGAGGCACTGCGTACCGGTGTCGATCTCGGCCTGACGGTGATCGACGCCGCCGGGATCCACGCCGACGGCGGCACCGAGGAACTCGTCGCCGAGGCGATCGGCAACCGCCGGGACGAGGTCTTCCTGATCAGCAAGGTGACCCCGTCCGACGACCGCAACGACACCCTCACCGCCTGCGAGCAGAGCCTGCGCCGGCTGGAGACCGACCGGATCGACCTGTACCTGCTGCACGGGCGGGAGGCGGGCCCGCTCGACGAGACGGTGGCGGCCCTCACCATGCTGATGACCCAGGGCCTGATCCGGCACTGGGGGGTCAGCGACTTCGACCTGCCGGACCTGGTCGAGCTGACCTCCATCGCGGGCGGTACGGCGGTCGAGACGAACCAGGTGGCCTACGCCCTCGGCCGGCGCGGGATCGAGGCGGACCTGCTCCCACTCTGCCGCGAGGCGGGCGTACCGGTGATGGCGTACGCG
Organism: Micromonospora sp. NPDC049529; assembly: GCF_055586685.1. NCBI lineage: Bacteria > Bacillati > Actinomycetota > Actinomycetes > Micromonosporales > Micromonosporaceae > Micromonospora > Micromonospora sp. NPDC049529. Next base: position 30,652 of record NZ_JBVJHT010000012.1, on the reverse strand, counting down.
CCGTTCGAGCGGGGCGGGATGCTCGGTCATCCGGCACTCGCGCGGGTCGCCGGCCGCCACGGGGCCACCCCGGCCCAGATCGGCCTGGCCTGGCTGTTGCGCCAGGACATGCTCTGCACCGTTGCCCGGGCGAGCACGCCCGACCGCGTACGCGAAAACCGCGCCGCCGCCCACCTCACCCTCACCCCCGACGACCTACACGACCTCGACCTCGCCTTCCCACCCCCTCGGCACATGTAGAGAAAGAGTGGGTATCCGAGCCGGAATAGCCACTCTTTCTCTACAACAGGCGGCCACGACCGGGTGGGGTGGGTGTCAGGGGGTGGGGTGGAGGAGGGTGGCGGGGACGCCGCTGCCGGAGGTGGTGCGGGGGCGGTCGGCGTCGTCGGGTTGGCCGGTGTCCGGCGGTTGGAAGAGATATCGGACGAAGTCGGCACCGGGTTCGTTGTCGTCCGCACCCGGCCACTGCCCCACGGAGTCGACACCGATCACCTCTCGGCCCGCCCCGTCGGCATCCTCCACCAGCGCCCAGACCGTGACCGGGTACGAACGCGTGGCATCCGGGGCGAGACGCCAGCGCGAATACCATCCGGGACGGGCGGGGACGATCTCGATGATCCGCTTCATGACGACCTTCCTTCCGCGAGCAATTCGGAAGTCTGGCGTTCCAACTCGATCGTGTGGGCGGGGCGGGTGAAGCTCCCTCACCCCGCCGGCATGACCCCGACGCACCGGCGACCGCCCCGTGCCGACGCTCCGTTTCGGCCCTCGGTACGGCGGGAAGGCGCAGGACATGAGCGGAAAGCAGATGGAGGGCGATAACCAGCGACGCCGCGCGCTCGCCCGACAGGCACGCCAGCGCGGGCAACGGCCCAGCGGGGCCGGATTCACGCTCGGCTCGTCGAAGCAGCTCGAAAGCCTCGACCAGGCCCGCCGCGACGGTCCGCCGGAGGCCGGTCCCCGTAAGCCGGCCGCGGACCGGGCCGGGCTCGAACCGGCTTCGGTGCCCACGGCAGCCCCGCCGGCCTGGCCACTGCCGGACCCGGAGAGTCCGACCGGTTCGCCGGAGGTCGCCGTGATGCAGTACCGGGACCTGGTGACCGATGTGGGGCGTCGCGCGGGGGTCGACTTCGAGCAGGCCCGCAGTGCGGCGGAGGCAACCGTGCTGGCACTCGCCGAGGCGCTGGGTGACGCCGACCGGGAACGGTTGCTGGCCGCGGTGCCGAACGAGTTGCACAACGGCCTGTCGGGCACCGCCGCGCGCCGCCGGGATCTGGGTGGCTTCCTGGCCGAGGTCGCCCGGATCAGCCGCCGGACCCCTGAGCAGGCGCGTTACCAGGCCCAGGCGACGTTGAGCGCGTTGGCCGACCGGGACCGCGAGTTGGTCGAGTCGCTGGACCTGCCGATCGACCTGCGCGACCTCCTCGGACCACCGCCGGCCGGGGGTGGCGTGGTCAGCCCGCACGGGCGCACCGCCCCGCTCACCGACGACGAGCTGAGCGCCGCCCTCGCGGACCTGCCCTACTGGTCCGGCGACCAGCGGTCGCTGACCCGGACCATCGAACTTCCGCCGGAGAACCTCGATCGGGTGCTGGGGCGGCTGGCGGCACTGCGACCGCGCAACGGTCGGGGTCCGCGCATCGGGCGGGAGAGCCCCACCACCGCGGTGATCGTGGTCCGTACCTCGCGGGTGGGTGCGGTGACGGCGCTCGACGTCGACCTCGCCCGGCAGGTGGACGACGCGATCGACGAGGCTGGCGCCGGGCTGAGTTGACCCGGCCGGCGCCGGTCGGTGGGCGTGCGCACCCGCCCGACCGACGCCGGATCCGTCAGCTACCGCCGGTGAGGGTCACCGTGTCGACGTCGAACAGGGAGCCGGAACCGCCGGTGAACCGCAGGAACAGCGGCCCGGTGGCCGACCCGGTCAGGGTGGTGGTGACGGTACGGAAGGTTTCCCAGCCGCCGGTGTTCGGCACCGCCACCGAGCCGAGCAGGGTTCCGGTGGCCGAACCGGACCGGACCTCGAGGGTGCCGCCGGCACCGGCCGAGGAGACCCGGGCCGAGAAGCCGGTACGTCCGGCGGTGCTCACCGAGGCGTAACCGGTCCAGTCGCCGTTCTCGATGTAGCCGACGGTCGCGCCACCGCTGGCCGAGCCCTTGCCGACCCGCTGCACGCCGGACTGCGAGGTGAACGCCTCCGCCTCAACGGTGACCGAACCGCCGCCACCGCCGCCACCGGGTGTGCAGGCGGCCGGGGCCCAGCCGGCCGCGTACCGGATGCCGCCGAGCAGGTGCGCGCGGAACGCGGCGTCGGCGTACGAGGCCTGGGTGTGCCCGAAGCCGGTGTAGAACGAGCGTCCGCTCGCCTGCGGGTGGCACCAGGCGATCGGGTGGTCGCCCATGCTGCCGCCGGAGTAGCTGGACTCGATCAGGCTGGCCAGGACCTTCACCTGGGCGCGCGGGTTGGCGCGGTAGTTGTACCACTCGTCGGTGCGGGTCCAGGTCGCCGGTAGGTGCGCGGTCGCGGCGTGGGTGCGGTCCTCCACGTTCACGTTCGCCTGCTGGATCGCCGGGTGGGAGGCGAACCAGGCGCCGACCAGTTGGCCGTAGTACGGCCAGTCGTACTCGGTGTCGGCGGCCGAGTGCACGCCGACGTAACCGCCGCCGCCGTTGACGTACGACTCGAAGGCGGTCTGCTGGGTGCCGTTGAGCACGTCACCGGTGGTGTTGAGGAAGACCACGGTACGGAACCGAGCCAGGTTGGTCGTGGTGAACTGGGTGGCGTCCTCGGTGGCGGTGACGGTGAAGTTGTTCGCCGCGCCGAGATCGCGGATCGCCTGGATGCCGACGGGGATGGCGTCGTGCCGGAATCCGGCCGTCTTGGAGAAGACGAGAACCTGGTACGCCGGGTCGGCGGCCTGGGCGGGGCCGGCGGTCGCGGCGACCGCCGTACCGGCGAGCAGCACGCCGGAGGCGGCGACCGCCAGCGCGCGACGGATCGGGAGTTTCATGGTCGGCCTTTCTGATCTGGACGTTGGTGACCGGGTGGGGTACGACCGGGCGGGGCGCGCGCCGCCGCGCTGACCGCCGGATCGCGGGTGGTGGGGGTCGGGCCGGTCGGCTGCCGATGGCCGCCGGCGGTGGTCGTCGGGGGTGGGCCTGTGGTGCGGACTAGGGAGTTGCTGCGGGTGTTTCCCGGCCCACGCCGGTACGGGGTTTACCCACCGAGGTCGGGTCGGCAATCACCCGGTCGACGACCACCCCGGCCGCGCCGCGTGCGGGGGCGGTGAAGCCGAGGTCGGAGGCGACGAACCGGCAGTGTGCGGCCGGTCCGGCCACGGCCAGGCGGTCGAGTTCGGCGCGGGCGGCCGGGATCAGCCAGTCGGCCAGCGTGGCGAAGTACCCGCCGAGCACGAGCACCCGCGGGTTGACCAGGTTGACCAGGATCGCGCCGCCGAGGCCGAGCCAGCGACCGACCTCGACCACCGCGGCCAGCGCGACCGGGTCGCCGGCGGCCAGCCGCCGGTGCAGTTCGGCCACCCGTTCCTCGGGGATCCGCAGCGGGCCGGGATCCAGGCCGTACGCCCGGTCGGGGGTGATCGCGCGGACCAGCTCGGCGAGTCCGACCTTCGTCTCCCAGCAGCCGATCCGGCCGCAGCCGCAGCGGCGACCGGCCGGGTCGACCGGCAGGTGACCGACCTCGCCGGAGAAGCCGTCGTTGCCGCGCAACAGCCGACCGTCTGAGATCACGCCGCCGCCCACGCCCACCTCGCCGGTCAGGTAGACCAGGTCGCGGCTGCCGGCCGCCACGCCGTAGGTGTGTTCGGCCAGCGCGGCGAGGTTGGCGTCGTTGTCGACGACCACCCGCAGGCCGGGTGGGAGGGCGGCGATCAGCCGGGCGGCGAGCGGGAGGTCGTGCCAGCCGAGGTTGGGTGCGAGCACCACCGTGCCGCGCGCGACGTCGACCAGCCCCGGTACCGCCACGGTGACGCCGACCGGACTGGCTCCGAGCCGTTCGAGGTCGTCCAGCGCGTCCCGCACGACCTCGGTGATCGCGGTGACGCAGTGGTCGGGGCCGCCCCGGGTGGCGTCGAACGGGATCCGCCGCTCGACCAGCACCCGACCGGCCAGGTCGGTGCCGTGTACGCCGAGGTAGTCCACGTTGACCGCGATCCCGAGGGCGCCGACACCGGCGCCGTCGAGGGCGACCGCCCGCCCCGGTCGACCGGCGGTGCCGGAGTACTCCAGCCCGGTCTCCCGGACCAGTCGCCGGGCCAGCAGTTCGTCGACCAGGCTGGACACGGTCGCCTTGTGCAGGCCGGTGCCGGCCGCGATGGCGGCACGCGAGCGGGGGCCGTGGATCCGCAGATGTCCGAGCGTCCGGGACAGGTTGGCGCGGCGCAGCGACAGTTGGTCGCTGGGCGCGTGCGCCGGTCGGCCCTGACCGGAGCGCGGTGCAGTGGACATCGCGACCCCTGATTCGTCTGTTGGTCCGACCAACCAACCATGCGATGTGCATCGATATCAAGGGGTGACCGTCATGGATTCCTAACTATTTCGAAACCTGCCGATAACCCACCGTCCGAGGGAAAGATCGACGTCGCCGGCGAGGGCCACGGCGGCGACGGTTAGCGTGGCGCGGTGACGACCGAACCGCGCGCACCGGCCGGGGACCGGGCGACGACGGAACTCCTGGTCGACCGGGTTCGGCCGAACGGCCGCATCCTGCTCGTCGACGGCGTACCGCAGTCCTACGTCGACCTGGTCGACCCGACGTACCTGCACTTCGACTACGTACGCCGGATGGCCTCGGTCATCGACGCGGCGGCGACCGGCGGTGCCCCGCTGCGGGTGCTGCACCTCGGTGGCGGCGGGCTCACCCTGCCGCGTTACGTCGCGGCGACCCGGCCGGACTCGGTCCAGGTGGTGGTGGAACGCGACGCCGCCCTGGTCGAGCTGGTCCGGCGCGAGCTGCCGCCGCCCGCCGGTGACCTACGGGTACGGGTGGCCGACGCCCGCGCCGGCCTGGAGGCCGAACCCGACGGTTGGTTCGACCTGGTGCTCACCGACGTCTACCAGGCCGCGCAGATGCCCGCGCACGTGGCCAGTGTCGAGTTCGCGGCGCGGGCCGCCCGGGTGCTCCGCCCGGACGGGATCTACCTGGTGAACCTGACCGACCTGCCGCTGCTGGCGTTCTCCCGCGTCCAGGCGGCGACCCTGCGGGCCGAGTTCGCCGAGGTCGCGGTCATCGCCAGCCGGGCGATGCTGCGCGGCCGACGGTACGGAAACGTGGTGCTCGCCGCCGCCCGTCAACCGGACCGGCTGCCGGTGGCCCGGCTGCGCAGCCGCGCCGCGCGGGACCCGGTACCGGGCGGGGTGCTGCACGGCCCGACACTGGACCGGTTCGTCGCCGACGCCCGCCCGCTGACCGACACCGCAGACCCGACCCCGAACCGGGCGGCCGGCCCGGTCTGAGCCGGCCCGGTCAGCGGCTTCCGGTCCGGGTCGGCAGTTCCGGTGAGGCGCTCTCCAACGGCACGGCGTTGGCCGGGACCAGGCCGAGTTGCACCGCCGGGCGGGACAGGATCGCGTCGAGCAGCCAGTCCACCCCGACCCGAGCCCGGTTGCTCGGCAGCGCCAGCAGGTGGTAGCCCCGGGTGACCGCCTTGGCCACCAGCCCGGACAGCGGCACCTGCAACGGGTTCGCGGCCGCGTCCCGGCCCCCGAGGTCCACCACGAAACCCAGGTCGTGGTGCCGGTACGCCCGCCGTCGGCCCCGCCCGTACGAGGCGGCGATGTTGTGCGCGACGAGTTTGCCCTGCCGTTCGGCGTGCTGGGCGGTCATCGGGGTGACCTGGCCGGGGCGGGTCAGGTCCGGCACGGCGGCGGCGTCGCCGCAGGCGTACACCTCGGGGAAGCCGGGTACGCCGAGAAACTCGTCCACGGTCAGCCGGCCCCGTTCGGTGCCGAGCCCGAGGTCGGCGACGAGCGGATCCGGGCGTACGCCGACGCACCAGATCAGCGAACGGGTCGGTACGTACTCGCCGTCGCTGAGCCGTACCCCGTCCGCGGTCGCCTCCTTGACCGAGGTGCCCATCCGTACGTCGACCCCCCGCCTGTCGAGCACCCGCTGCGCGGTCACCGACATCCGCTCGGCCAGTTCGGGCAGCACCCGGTCGGCGACGTCGAGCAGCATCCACCGGGGGCGGACGTCGAACCCGGGGCGCTGGGCGGTGAGCCGGTCGGTGAACAGCTGTCCGTGCGCGGCGACCTCGGTACCGGTGTAGCCGGCACCCACCACCACGAACGTGCTGCGGGCGACCCGCTCCCGGGTGTCGTCGGTGGCGTCGGCGAGCTCGATCTGGCGGACCACGTGGTCGTGCAGGAACACCGCCTCGGGCATGCCCCGGAAGCCGTGCGCGTGCTCGGTCACGCCCGGAATGGGCAGCAGCTTGTTGACGCTCCCGACGGAGAGGACGAGCCGGTCGTAGGGCAGCTCCCGGTGGTCGCCCTCGGGCGGGGTGAAGCCGACCCGCCGGCCGCGCAGGTCGACCCGGTCCACCTCGCCGACGACCACCCGTACGCCGGGCAGCGTGCCGGTCAGCGGGACGGTGATCCGGGTCGGTTCCAGCACGCCGGCCGCGACCTCGGGCAGCAGGGGCAGGTACAGGAAGTAGTCGGTCGAGTTGATCAAGGTGATGTCGGCCCGGCCACGGGAGAGCCGGGAGAGCCGTTTCGCCGCGTGGTACCCGGCGAACCCGGCCCCGACGATCACGACACGCGGTGTGGTCATGTCCGCTGCCGTTCCCGGGCACAAGCGGGACAAACCTCGGCCACGGGGCCGGTTCGGACGCCCCGCCCACCGCGATCAAGGGCATTGACACTGATCACGTCGATTGATGACGATGATCTCATGTCATCTGACGAGTACCGCGGCCCACTGCCCACGAAGCCGACCCGCCGGACCCTCCTCTCCGCCGCCACCGTGACCGCGGCCGCCGCGGTCGCGGTGCCGCTGGTCGCGGAGCCCGCCTCGGCCACCGGTCACGGCACCGACGGCCCCGGCCGGCCGACCCGCCCGCAGGCTCCCGACCGGGAACTGCGCCGGCTGCTGGACGAGATCGACCAGCGGCGGATCGAGGCGACCGTGCGACGGCTGGCCGCCTTCGGCACCCGGCACACGCTGTCCAGCCAGGATGATCCGGAGCGGGGCATCGGCGCCGCCCGGGACTGGATCCACCAGCAGTTGCAGAGCTACGTCGCCGGCTCCGGTGGCCGCCTGACGGTCGAGATGCAGTCGTACATCCAGCAGCCGGCGTCCCGGATCCCGGTGCCGACCCGGATCACCAACGTGGTCGCCACCCTGCGCGGCACCACCTCCCCGAACCGGGTGTACGTGATCACCGGTCACTACGACTCGCGGTGCTCCGACGTCATGGACTTCACCAGCGACTCCCCCGGCGCGGACGACGACGCCTCCGGGGTGGCGGTGCTGATGGAACTGGCCCGGGTGATGTCGACCCGGCCGATCGAGGCGACCGTGGTGTTCGCCGCCGTCGCCGGTGAGGAACAGAACCTGTACGGGTCGACCTACCTGGCCCAGCAGTACAAGGCGGCCGGGACCGACATCCAGGGCATGTTCAGCAACGACATCGTCGGCAGCAGCCGGGCCGACGACGGCACCCGCGACCCGAAGTCGGTACGCCTGTTCGCCGAGGGGGTGCCGACCTCGGAGACACCGGGACAGGCGAGCACCCGCCAGTCGGTGGGTGGGGAGAACGACTCGCCGTCGCGGCAGCTCGCCCGGTTCGTCAGCGACGTGGCGGACAACGGCACCACCGGGATGAGCATCCGGGTGATCTACCGCCGGGACCGCTACCTACGCGGCAGCGACCACATCGCGTTCCTCCGCGAGGGCTGGCCGGCGGGCCGGTTCACCGAGCCGAACGAGGACTTCGCCCACCAGCACCAGGACGTCCGAGTGGTGGACGGCAAGCAGTTCGGTGACCTGCCGGAGTTCTGCGACTTCGGTTACATCACCCGGGTGGCGCGGGTGAACGGCGCGGTGCTCTGGTCCCTGGCCCAGGCGCCCGGTACGCCGAAGCGGGCCACCATCGTGACCACGAACCTGACCAACGACACCGAGCTGCGCTGGGAGCGCGGCACCGAGCCGGACCTGGCCGGCTACGAGGTGCTCTGGCGGGAGACGACCGAACCGGAATGGACCCACGTGATCGCGGTCGGCGACGTGACCACGGTGACCATCGACCTGTCCAAGGACAACGTCTTCTTCGGTATCCGGGCGGTGGACCGGGACGGTCACCGCAGTCCGGTCGCCTTCCCCCAGCCCGGTAGCTGACAATCAGCGCGGTGTGCCCGGCTCCGACGGCGATCCGGGCACCCCGGCCTCGGCGAGGGCCGGGATCACACCCCCGCCACCCGGTTCGCCGGGCCCACCCGGCAGCGGTAAGCACAGCCCCGCGCCGGCCAGGTACACCGGTACTCGAAACACGCCGAGAGGGGTAATGAAAAGCTTGTGGGTATGAGTTCCGAAAGCGTACAGCCCGACCCGGCAAACCCCGTCGACAGTTTCGGCGACGACGACGGGGCCGGCACCTTCGCCGACCTCGGGTTGCGGGCCGAGCTGCTCGGCGCGCTGAGCGCCCTCGGCTACGAGGAACCGACCGCGATCCAGCGGGAGACGATCCCGCCCCTGCTGGCCGGGCGCGACCTGCTCGGGCAGGCGGCCACCGGGACCGGGAAGACGGCGGCGTTCGCGCTTCCGCTGCTGAACCGGATGCCGACCGACCGCCGCTCCGGCGACCCGGTGGCGCTGGTCCTGGTACCCACCCGAGAGCTGGCCGTACAGGTCTCCGAGGCGGTCCACCGCTACGGCCGGGACCTCGGCGTACGGGTGCTGCCGATCTACGGCGGGCAGCCGATCGGCCGGCAGTTGCGGGTGCTCGACGGCGGGGTGGACGTGGTCGTCGCCACGCCGGGCCGGGCGCTGGACCACATCGCGCGGGGCACGCTGCGGCTCGGACAGCTCGCCACCGTGGTGCTCGACGAGGCCGACGAGATGCTCGACATGGGCTTCGCCGAGGACATCGAGGCGATCCTGGCGCAGACCCCGGAGCAGCGGCAGACGGTGCTCTTCTCGGCCACCATGCCGTCCCGGATCGACGGCATGGCCCGCCAGCACCTGCGCACCCCGGTACGGATCGAGATCGGCCGGGCGGCGACCCCGACCGGCACCGCACCGCTGGTCCGGCAGACCGCGTACGTGGTGGCGCGGGCGCACAAGCCGGCAGCCCTGGGACGGGTGCTGGACGCCGAGTCGCCGACCGCCGCGATCGTCTTCTGCCGCAGCCGGGAGGAGGTCGACCGGCTCACCGAGACGATGAACGGGCGCGGTTACCGGGCCGAGGCGCTGCACGGCGGGATGAGTCAGGAGCAGCGCGACCGGGTGATGGGGCGGCTGCGCACCGGCACCGCCGACCTGCTGGTCGCCACCGACGTCGCCGCCCGGGGCCTGGACATCGAGCAGCTGACCCACGTGTTCAACTACGACGTGCCGTCGGCGCCGGAGTCGTACGTGCACCGGATCGGGCGGGTCGGCCGGGCCGGCCGGCAGGGGGTGGCGATCACTCTCGCGGAGCCGCGCGAGCACCGGATGCTCAAGACCATCGAGCGGGTCACCGGCCAGCGGATCTCGATCGACCGGGTGCCGACGGTCGCGGACATGCGTACCCGACGGTTGGAGCTGACCCGGGCGGCGCTACAGGAGAGCCTGCTGGAGGACGACCTGGAGCAGTTCCGGGTGATCGTGGAGACGCTGACCGACGAGTTCGACGTGATGGAGGTGGCGCTGGCGGCGGTGAAGCTGGCCCACGAGGCGTCCGGGGTGCCGGTCGACGACGAGGAGATCCCGCAGGTCACGCTCAGGGGCGACCGGGACGGTCGGGGTCCCCGGGACAGTCGGGACGGCCGCGGCGGCCGGGACGGTCACCGGGCCGGCCGGGCCCGCCAGGGCAACATGACCTGCCTGTTCATCGGGGTGGGGCGGCGGTCCGGGATCCGGCCGCAGGACCTGGTCGGGGCGATCACCGGGGAGACCGGGGTGAACGGCCGGGAGATCGGGTCGATCGAGATCGCCGACCGGTTCTCGCTGGTCGAGGTGCCGCAGGCGGCGGCCGACGAGGTGATCAGCCGGCTGCGCGGCACCACCATCAAGGGCCGCAAGGCGACCGTACGCCGGGACCGCGAGGGCAGCCGCGACCAGTAGCCCGGCCGCCCCCGCCGGTCACGGCCGCAGTTCGAGCCGGGGCGGCGGGGAGTCGACCGGCCGGACCGGCCCGAGTGTCTCGGCGATCTGGGCGATGGCCCGTCTGGCCTCGGGTATCGGGGTGAGCACCCAGTCGTGCAGCATGCCCGGGTACTCGTGCAGGACGATCTCGGTGCCCTGGTCGGCGGCGAGTTGTCGCAGCCGACGGGCGTCGGGGTTGAGCACGTCGCGGGTGCCGGTGAACAGGGTCACCCGACCGAGGTCGCGCAGCGGGCCGTTGATCGGGCTGACCTCGGCCACCGAGGGCAGGTCCGGCAGGGCGTACAGGTGCCCCAGGGATCGCAGGTGGGCGGGCTTGAGCAGCGGGTCGCGCGGCGCGATCGCGGAGATGTCCGGGTTGGTCATGGTCGCGTCGAGCCAGGGTGAGAGCAGGACCAGGTCACCGGGACGGGGATCGTCCGCCGGCAACGACTGGACCAGGGCCAGCGCCATTCCGGCACCGGCCGAGTCGCCGATCACCGCGAGCCGGTCCGCGCTACCGGGCGCGGCGACCCGCCGGTAGAGGCGGTGCAGGGTCGGGAACACGTCCCGGTGGCCGTACTCCGGGGTCAGGGGGTAGATCGGCACGGTCACGGTGCGGTCGGTCCGCTCGGCCAGGCGGGCGACGAGGTTCCAGTGCCCGACGGTGATCTCGGTCGCGTACGCGCCGCCGTGCAGGTAGAGGATCTGCCCGGCGGATCCGCCGGAGGCCGGGGTGACCACGTACGTCGGCCAGTCCTCGATGTCGTGGCGGTGCACGGTGGCGTGGCGCAGGATCGGTGGCCGGTGTCCGTTCGGGTCCCTGGGTGGGGCCGAGGCGCCGATGAAGCGTTTCGGGGCGAACTGCCAGCGCTTCACGCCGGCCAGGGTCAGCGAGACGGTCAGGAGGCGGCTGCTGATGCTGGGCATGGTCTACGGTTCCTTCGTCTGGGCGGTTGTCACGGCGAGCGCACCGGTTTCGCCGCCTGCCCGCCGTGACCGGCGGATCCGGTCGCGCAGCCGGACCAGGCCGCGCCGGGGCCGGTCGGCCAGTCTTCGGGCCCAGGGGAACTCCCGGCCGAGCAGCGACAGGCCGGCGAAGATGGTCAGCCAGCCGGGGCCGGGCAGCACCAGCATCGCGAGTCCGGCCAGGATCACCGCGCCGCCGGCCAGGGCGACACCGATCCGCCGCAGGGTCCGGTTGCCGCCGGGGTGGCCCCGGTGGCGGGCGGTCGGTCGACCGATCCGGGCCCGGTGCCGTACGGGGTGCGGCCCGGCCGCGCCTCGACGCCGGAGCCGGTCGCGGCCCCGCCGGCCGACCGCGCCCGACCCGAGCCGGCCGGCGGGACCACGGTGGTTGCCGCCGCCCCGGTCCCCGGTGTCCCGGCTGACCGGGGTGGGGCGCAGTGCGGGCAGCAGGAACGGGATGAGGGCCAGGATCGTGGCGGCGACGATGCCGTCGAGCCAGTAGTGGTTGGCGGTGGCGACCACCACGGTGAGGGTGAGCGCCGGATGGATCAGCCAGAGCCACCGCCAGCGGCTGCGGGTCGCGGCGACGATTCCGGCGGCGACCAGCAGCGCCCAGCCGACGTGCAGCGAGGGCATGGCGGCGTACTGGTTGGTGAGGTCGTCGGCGGTGGGCGAGCCGTAGACCGACGGGCCGTACCGGGCGGCGGTGTCGATCAGGCCGGTGTCGGCGAGCATCCTCGGTGGGGCGAGCGGGAAGATCAGGTGGACGACCAGGGCCGCGCCGGTGAGGACGGCGAGGGTGTTGCGGGCCCGGCGGTAGTGGTCGGGGCGGCGCAGGTACAGCCAGACCAGGAAGGCCACGGTGGCCGGGAAGTGCACGTACGCGTAGTAGCTGTTCGCCGTGCGCAACAGCGTCTCGCTCTGCGCCAGCAGGTGTTGCAGGCTCGCCTCGTTCGGCAGGTGCAGGGCCCGTTCCAGGTCCCAGACCCGGTGGGCGTTGGCCATCGCGGTGGGTACGTGGCCGTCGGCGACCAGTCGGCCCAGGCTGTACGCGGCCCAGAGCGCGGCGACGAGGAGCAGTTCCCGCAGTGCCCCGAGGGCGCGGGAGCGGCCGATCGGCCGGCGCGCCGGGGCGGCGGCGGTTCGGGGTTGCCGTACCGCGACGCCGGGGCCGGCGTCGGTCTGTGGGTGCGCGACGTCGACGACGTGCCGCGCGGGCGCCGGGCCGAGTTCTGCGAGGGGTACGGGCATGTGACTGTTGTCCTTGGTCGCTTCCTGCCAGTTAGTAGCTTCGAAAAGGCAAGCTCCTATGCTTCAGCTAGCCAAGCTACATCCAGTAACACCGCAGGCGGCCGGTCCGATGCCCGAAAGTTCCGCAGGACACACTCGACCGGACCGCGTACCCGGTCCGGTTCGGCGGCGGTAGGGTCACCTCTCAGCGCGCCAGACCCACCAGCCGGTCCACCAGGTCGACCGGGGCGGGAAGCTCGCTCATCCGCCGCGCCGTCGCCTCGGCCGCGTCGCGTACCGACCGGTCCCGCAGCACCGCGCCGAGCACCTCGGAGTCGACGTCCTCCGGCTCGGACTGGCGGCCGACGCCGTGCCGGGCCACCAGGTCGGCGTTGACGAACTGGTCGGCACCGTGCGGCAGGACCAGCTGCGGCACCCCGGCGCTGAGCGCGGTCATGGTGGTGCCCGAGCCGCCGTGGTGCACCACCGCGGCGCAACTGGCCAGCAGCGGGTGCAGCGGGGTCCAGCCCACCGGTCGTACGTTCGCCGGCAGCCGCCCCAGGCTGTCCAGGTCGGCGTCCTCCCCCAGCGCCAGCACGAACTCGGCGTCCACCCCGGCGGCCGACGCCAGCAGCCCGCTCAACCCGCCGACCCCGGCCAGCCGGGGCACCACCGTGCCGAGCGTGACCAGCACCCGGGGCCGGGTCGGCGGCTCCCACAGCCAGTCCGGCAGCAGCCCTCCGGCGTTGTACGGCACGTACCGCATCGACCAGCCGGTGCCGGTGCCCGACATCAGCTCCGGCGGGGCGACGTGGATCACCGCGCGCCGGGGCAGTTCCAGCGGCACCCGGTGGCGCTCGAACGCCTCCGCCAGGTACGGCAGGAAACGGGTGCCGAAGTCGTCCTCGCGCAGCAGGTTGAACCCGTGCTCCACCGCCGGCACGTCGAGCATCCGCGCCACCAGCAGCCCGGTTCCCTCCAGCCGGGAGTGCACCACCAGGTCGGGTCGCCACCACCGGGCCAGCCGTACGGTCCGGTCCGCCATCGCCGCCGACACCTGCCCGAAGGTCCGCAGCAGCAGATCGCTGGTACGCCCTCCGGAGCGGGCGATCTGCCGGCCCCGCTCCCGCATCCGACGCGCCCGCCCGTCCGGTTCGCCGACCGTACCGGTGAAGATCGCGTCGATCGCCGTGGCCGGCGCGGTCGACACGGCCGCCAGACCGGCCCGGATCGCGGCACCGACCCCGTCGGCCGCGGTGGCGACCAGCACCTCGTGGCCGGCCGCGCGCAGCGCCCAGGCCAGCGAGATGGTCGGGAACAGATGACCGAGCCCCGGCGAAACGGTGAACAGAACGCGCATCCGAATTTCCTCCTACTGGCCGACCGACGCATTTCCGATAGCCGGAATCAGCACCCGACCGGGATACCCGGGGGCGCTATCAATGGTTGACACCGGAATCCATGATTGCTAATTTCTCAACCATTACCCCGGCAATTTCCCCCCTTCGCACCGGGACGATTGCCACTCTCGATGAAATGGAGCATCGGCGTGCCCGAACCGGTTGACATCCCCTTTACGCCGGACCTGCACCTGCGCCTGCTGCTGAGCCTCGACCGGGGCCAGAACGTGCAGCGGGCGGTCACCGACGCGGTCCGCCCGGGAATGCGCGTACTCGATGCCGGGACCGGCAGCGGACTTCTCTCCTTCATCGCGTTGGCGGCCGGTGCGGGCACCGTGGTCGGGGTCGACCGGCACCACGTGGACCTGGCCCGGGCAATAGCGGAGCACAACGGACTGGGTGAGCGGCTTTCGTTTATGGAGGCCGACCTGGCGGACCTGGAGCTGTCGTCGTTCGACCCGCCGAAAGGCTTCGACCTGCTGTTGGCCTTCATCCACACCAACAACCCGCTGATCGACGAGGGCCGGTCACGGTTGGTGTTCGAGCTGCGGGACCGGCTCTGCGCCGACGGCGCCACGGTGGTGCCGGGCGCGGTCCGCTACCGGGCGACCGGATGTGACCGGCGGGACTGGGACCTGCACACCGAGCTCGCCGACCTGGACGAGACGGCCGGGGTGCTGCGCGGCGCCTACGGCCTGGACTTCCAGCCGGTGACGGACGCGGTACGGCAGGCGCTGGCGCTGCGCCGGATGCGTCCGGTCGACGCGGTGGCGCACACCTGGCGCTCCCCCACCACGATGGCCGCCATCCGGTTCCCCCGCACCGACGTGCGGCTGCTCACCGGGGCCCACGACTTCGCCACGTTCGACTACGGCGCACCCGCGTTCACCGGGTTTCCCCCGCAGGTACTGCTGCGGGCCACCACCGCCGGCCGGCTCACCGGGGTGATCTGGACCCAGGAGCTGCTCTACGCCGGGGTGCCGATGTGGACGACGGAGTCCTACAGCCCGTTGGCGACCCCGATCGCGGTGGATGCCGGCGAGGAGGTGACGGTCGCCACCGGTGACGAGTGGCGGGCGACGAACATCGTGCGGGTCCGGCCGACCGGGGCGGCCACGGAGGCTCACTCCCACCCGATGTAGTCCTCAAGAAAGGCTGCGGCGTACGCCGGGGAGGCGAAGATCCGTTCCAGCCGGGCCCGTTGCACCCGGTGCAGGAACGGCGCCTCCCTGGTGCCCAGACCGGGGGTGTTGACCAGGTCCATCATCCAGTGGACGAACTCCTGCGCCCGCCAGATCCGGGCCAGCCGGGTGTCGGAGTAGGCGTCCAGCCGGGCGGCGGTGCCGCCGGTGAACCGCTCCACCAGGGCGAGCGCGAGTTCCTCGGCGTCGGCGAGGGCGATGTTGAAGCCCTTGCCGCCGACCGGCGGGACGATGTGGGCCGCGTCGCCGGCCAGGAAGAGCGGGCCGTACCGCAGCGGGGCGCAGACCAGGCTGCGCATCCGTACGCTGCTGGTGGAGAGGATCGGTCCCTCGTTCAGGGTCCACGGTCCGTCCAGCGTCAACCGGAGTCGGATCTCCTTCCAGATCCGCTCGTCCGGCCAGTCCGCCCGGCTGTCCTCGCGCGGGCACTGGAGGTAGAACCGACTCACCGTCGGGGTGCGCCGCACGTGCACGCAGGAGCCCGACTCGTGGATCGCGTTGATCACACAGTCGCTGGACGGGGCCGCCTCGGCGAGCACGGCGAGCCAGGCGTAGTCGTACTGGTACTCGTGGGCGGTGAGCGCGGCCCGGGGGATGGCGCGGCGGGCGACGCCGTACTCCCCGTCGCTGCCGACCACGACCTCGCACCGCAGCTCGGTCGGCTCGGCGCCGTCGGGTTCGAGCAGGATCCGGGGCCGGTCGCCGTCGAGGTCGGCGATGGCGATCGCGGACGTCTCGAACCGCAGGTCGCCACCGGCGGCCAGGAAGGCGTCGATCAGGTCCCGGACCAGGAACTGCTGCGGGTAGATGTAGTGTGTCCGACCACCGGCCACCGGGTCGTAGGCCAGCGGGTAGGGCCGACCGCCCATCCGGAACTCGATCCGGTCCTCGACCGCGCCGGTGGCCAGCAGCCCGGCGGCGAGGTCGTGCCGGCGCAGCAGTTCGACCACGCGATGCTCGACCGTGGCGCCACGGGCGCGCTGTTCGACGTAGGCCCGGTCCCGCCGCTCCACCACCACGCAGTCGATCCCGGCCTGTTGCAGCAGGACCGCGACCAGCATGCCGGCCGGACCCGCGCCGACGATGCCCACCCGGGTACGTCCGCTCATGCGGTCGCACCCCGGCCGTCGGCCCCGGTGAGGGTGAACAGCCGGGCCCGCATGATCTGCCGCAACGCCTCGGCTCCGGACTGGGTGGTCCGGCCCTGCGAGTTGGCCGCCATCCGCAGGCTGGGCAGCACGTCGCCGCCGAACCGGGCGCAGATGAACTGGTGCGCGTCGTACGCGTCGATGGTCGCGTCCACGAACTCCTCGAAGTCCTCGCCGGTGCGACCCGGCCCCAACCGGGCGAGCAGGGTCCGGAGTTCGGTGAACAGGCCGATCAGGAAGGCGTGGTCGCGTGTTTGCAAGCCACTGAATCCGGCCCGTACGGCGGGCGGCGCCATCGCCGGGCGGACCAGCTTGTCGTAGTCGACCGGGCCGAAGTCGGCGGTGAACCTGATCGCGGCCGCCGAGCTGCGCATGAAGTCGCTGGCCACCCCGACCGCCGCCCGCGCGTCCGGCTCGTCGCCCCGTTCGGCGGCGTGCACGAAGCAGTTGAGCCCGACGATCGTGCCCTGCACGACGGCGAAGAACAGTTGGTGCCCGACCAGCCAGCGGTGGTGCGGCAGGTACTCCTCGACCACCGGTCGGGTCGGCATCGGCGGCGGGCCACCGGCCAGTGGCACGCGAGCGTACCGCAGGATGCCGTGCAGGCCGGCGAAGAGGTTCCGCCACTGGGTGGAATCGAGATTCGTCACCCCCATCTGGACCGCATTGTGTCGGACCAGTGAATAGGAACGGACGAGACCGCGAAGGAAGGTCTCCACGGGTTGTCGCCGGACCCGACGTACCTGGAAATAGCGGTCATGCTCGGCGAACTCCGAATTGGGGTCGGCCGTCGGATCGCTATCCTGGGGGGCCCATTCGGCCGAGCCGTTCTCCGCAACGAGCGGTTCCGGTACGGAATCGAGGTCGAATGCGTGGGACAACGTACCGCCCAGCGCACGGTTCGCCGCTTCCTGTATCTCGGATCGACGACGAGGAAGCAGCGCCGGGTACGGTAGACGCAAGAAACCTTCAGGCACAGACGTATCGCCCTTCTGGCAGCCCAGCCCGGTCGAGTAGCACCGCACCGGCAGCGTCCCGGCAAGTTCCCCTGCCATTTGGCGGCCATCGGCGGATTGGTGAAGCGCACAGGAATTCTCACGTCTTCGCTGACGGGTGTCAATCCCTGGAGATCCAGGACGGCTACCGTGCAAGATGACGTGCATTTTGCGTTCGTGTTGCCGGGCGCCCGGCGGTCGGCGCCGGACCCGGTGGGCGCCTGTAAACCACAGGTTCACAGTGCTATGGTCGTAGCCGCGACACACCGGACAGCCGACCCACGGAGGTGGCCCCATGAGCCCGGACCCCCGACCGTTCGACCCCCTCGACCGTCTGCCTGCGTCGGAGTACCACGAGCTACGTGACCTGGCCCGGAATCTGGTCCGCCGGATCACCGACCGCATCGCCGACCAGCCGGCGCTGGGCGGGCCGGAATCCGGGCCCAAGCCGGGCGACGTCGACGACGAGCAGTCCCACCGGACGGCGTACCTGCGCCGGATCCGCGCGGGTCGGGTGACCGAGGCCCTGGTCAACGACCTGATCACCGAGTGCGCCGCCGAGGACGCGGCGGATGCGGTCTGGCTCGGCGCCAGCCTGGCCGACCTCGGCGACTCCACCGGCAACAGCCGGCAGGCGGCCCGCAAGCGCTGGCCCGACCTCGGTCTCGTCTACCGGACCCGACGCTGGGTCGCCGGCCACCACCCGGACCTGGTCACGGTGATCGAACAGGTGCTCGCGCGCAGCGGCGATCTCACGGCCGCCGAGGGCGAAACCGACGCGCTCGACCGGGCGGTGCCGGCGCTGCGGGAGGCGCTGGCGAGAATCCGGCGGGACCTGGACTCCGGTTCGGTGGTCGACCCGCGCACCGGGCGACCGCTGCGCTGGCGGCACCTGGCCGAGACGGTCGACGTCCAACTGCGTACGGTCGTGCGGCTCGGCGTACCGACCACACCGGCGGCGTCCACCGCGCTGGCCGGTGCGCAGGGCGTGCTCGCCTACTACGACTCGACCACCGCCGAGCCCGCGACGGCTGCCGCCGCGCGCTGAGCGCAGCCGGGCGGCGCGGAATCCGGACAGGCACGACACCCGGAATCCGCGCCGCCCGGCCGGTGTGGCACAGCGGCGGACCGGAGAACCGGCCGACCGGCCGGATCACCAACTCGCCGGCGACTCCGGTGGCATCGGAACCTGGACGAAGACCGCGCCGCGCAGGTCGAGCCAGGCGCTGGTCGGTGTGCGTACCAGGCGCATGATGACCTCCTCGCAGCCCGGACATCGGGCAACCAGGCCGGGCGCGTGCCGGTACACCCGCATCTCGGCGAGTGGTCCGGTCAGCCCGCAGTTCGCGCACCGGCCGGTCGCCGCGGTGAGGTCCACCGCGAAGAGTTCGCGCATCGGACCGGCGAGCATGTTGCCGTCGGCGTACTGCGGATCGACCATCTCAACCTCCGGTGGGGCCGAAGCGCTCGGTCTTGACCCGGCGAGGGTCATGGCCCAGGGCAACGAGGATGTCGGCGACCGTCTCCACGAAACCGGTCGGGCCGCAGACGAAACAGGCGGGTTCCAGCTCCGGCGGCCAACCATGGCTGTTCACGTCGGCCACCCCGATCCGGCCGGCCGGTGCCGGCCAGCCGTCCGGTGTCCGTCTGGTGTAGACGTACGACACGTCCAGACCACCGTCGTCGCGGACCCGACGGCGCAGTTCCTCGGCGAAGTAGACGTCTCGGTCGGTGCGGACCGAGTAGATCAGGCGAAACGGCACCCGGCTGCCGGCGGCACGCCGGGCCCGGACCATCGCCATCAGCGGCACGATCCCGGAGCCACCGGCGACCAGCAGCACGGGTTCGGTCTGGGTGGCACGCCAGACGAACCAGCCGCCGACCGGTCCGCGGATCTCCACCGGGTCGCCGACCGACAGGACATCGACCAGGTACGGCGACACCTCCCCGTCGGGCACCCGCTGCACGGTCAGCTCCACCCGGTTCCCGTCGACGGCCGAGGCGATCGAGTACGACCGTTCGGCCCGGTAGCCGTCCGGGGCGGTGAGGCGTACGTCGACGTGTTGACCGGGCAGGTGGCCGGGCCAGTCCGGCACCTCCAGCACCAGCGTGCGCGACGTGTCGGTCTCGTTCCGGGTGTCGACCAGCTCGGCGATCCGCCAGCTGGCCGCCCGGTTCAGTCGCCCTGGTACCGCTGCTCGCGCCACGGGTCACCGTAGTCGTGGTAGCCGGCCGTCTCCCAGAACCCCGGCTCGTCGGTCAACAACAACTGGATCCCCCGCACCCACTTCGCCGACTTCCAGAAATACAGGTGCGGCACCAACAACCGAGCCGGACCACCATGCTCCGCCGGCAACCCACCACCCTCGAACTCGTGCACCACCCACGCCCGACCATCAAGCAGATCCTCCAACGGCAGATTCGTCGTATAACCCCCGTACGAACGCACCAACGCGTAGTCCGCCGCCGTCTCCACCCCCGCCAACAGGGTGTCCACCGAAACACCCCGCCAACTCGTCCCCAACTTCGACCACCGCGTCACACAGTGGATATCCACCGTCGGCGTCTCCTGCGGCAACGCCAACAACTCCGCCCACGACCACCGATGCTCGACACCACCCTCCGTCGTCACCGCGAACTCCCACGAGTCCAACGCCACCCTCGGCGTCGGCCCCGCCGACAACACCGGAAAATCCTCGGTCAGGTACTGCCCCGGCGGCAACGCCGGCTGCGACGACCTGGGCCGGCCCTGAAAACCCGGCGAGACAATACCCATCAGCTACTCCTACCACCTTTCCAGGCGTTCCGGATCATGATCCCGGCAGGTGATCATAAAGCTGCGTCCGGCCGCCGGCCAGGCGGTGCCCGGCAGGCTACTTGGTGGTGCCCTCCGGTGACCCGTCGGAGGTGAAGGCGCCGGTGCCGGGTTCCGTGGTCAGGTAGACGTGCTGGTGCCCGTGGCCGGCGTCGATGTTGATCTGGTCCAGTTGGGCCGCCGCGATCGACCAGGCCGTGCCGGCCGCCGTACGCTGGCGTGCCGCCAGGTCGAGCACCGACCGCTGGGCGGTGGCGGGCAGCGTACCGACCAGGGCGTAGGTGTCCAGGGCGGTGGCCAGGCCGTCGACGGCGGCCCGGAGACCGCCGCGCGCCACGTTGGTGGCGGTGCTGCCGGAGGGGCTCTCGGCGTGCCGCTCGACCGCCCGTTGCATGGTCTGCTTCCAGGCCGCCAGCTTGTCGGCGGGCGCCGGCTGGCCGGTCTTGACCGCCGCGTCCAGTTCGGACAGCAGCGGCCCGAGTTCGTCGCGGGAGGTCCGGGCGGTCGCGGTCAGGCTGGCGATCTGCTCGGTGTCCCGCTTCGCCTCCTCCTGACGCAGCTTGTTGACCGCCGCCTCGGTGGCCTCGGTGCCGCTCGGCTTGGCCACGGCGTAGCCGATGCCGGCGCCGATGAAGCCGGCCAGCACGACCGGGAGCAGCATGGCGAAGACCATGGTGCCGACACTCGGTCGCTTGCTCGTCGGGGCCTTTGTGTAGGAAGGCTTGCCGGTCTTGCGGGACATGTCCGTTCCTCCCGTGGCATCGACCACCGCACGCACGTTGCGTAGAGGTTACGGCTTTGCTGCGAGGCAGTCTATTGCCCGGTAGAAATCGGCCGAACTTTTGTCGATCTCGACAAAAGTCGATGTTCCCGCTCCCCCGATCTATCGCCGTCGCGCCCGACCGCCCGGCATCAGCACCGGCTCGACCAGATCGCGGAACTCGCGCGGTAGTTGACTCATCACGTCGTCGAACTCGCCGCCGGTGACCGCCTCCCGCACCGTGGTCAGGACGGCCCGCACCCCGGTGCGCGCCGTCGTCTCGTCGACGTCCGCGCGCTGCGCCGCCCGGCGGATGAACTCCTGCGCCCCGAACGGTTCCGCCGAGTCCGCCGGATCGCTCATCATCGCCTGCAACGGCTGCGGCAACTGGGCGGCCAGGTCCATCGCCTCCCCGCCGGTCAACCGGTCGGCCAGGATCTCCAGGGTTCCCCGGCTCAGGTCGACGGCGGTGTCCGAGTCCACCCCCGCGCGTTGCGCAACCATGTCGACGAACGTGTCGTAGTTCATCGCGACTCCTCCCTGGCGTCGCCGCGGTCCGGCGACGCGTGCCGGGCGCGTACCCCGGCCGGTGCCGGTGAAACGGATGCCGGCCGTGGTCAGGTCGGGTGCGTGAAACGGGAAAAGACGGGTACCCGCTCCGGCGAGAACCAGACGACCGGCGAGGAGCGGGATTGACATGGTGACCAACGCCGAGGTGCTGCGCTACCTCACCGCACAGGACTTTCCCGCCAGCAGGGACGCCATCGTCGCCGAGGCCGAACGGGCCGGGGCGCCGAACGACGTGCTCCGCGCGCTGCGGGCGATGCCGCCGGTGGACTACGGCAACATCGACGAGGTGGCCCGCTCGGCGCGCACCAATTCGAACCCGGAGGTGACCCCCGCCGACCTGGCGGCGCGGGCCCGGGACCGCAAGCACCAGCAGGTCGCCCGGCACCTGCGCCAGAGCTGACCGGTGCGTCCCGCCGGCCCGGTGGAGTACCGGCGTTGACCGGCTCCCGATCCCGGAAGGAACCGATCCGGTCCGCGAAGCTGCTGCTGACCATGGCGGTGGTGGGGGCGATCGGTGGCGTCCCGGTCGGACTGTACGACGCGGCGGTGCTCGGGCCGCTCGTCGGCTGGGACCTGGCCTCGTTGTTCTACCTGATCTGGGCGCGCTTCCGGCTCTGGCCGCTGGATCCGACCGAGACCGCCCGCTTCGCGCTGCGGGAGGACACCAACCGGGGACTGCGTGACTCGCTGCTCCTGTTCGCCTGCCTGGCCAGCCTGCTGGCGATCGGGGTGGTGCTGATCCGGGCCCAGCCGCTGGACGGTTTCTCGGAGCAGTTGCACATCGCCCTCGGCATCGTCAGCGTGATCTTCTCCTGGGCGGTCATCCACACCGTCTTCGGTAGCCGCTACGCCCGGCTGTACTACACCGGAACCGACGGCGGCGTCCGGTTCAACCAGCAGTCGCCGCCCCGGTACACCGACTTCGCCTACCTGGCCTTCACCATCGGGATGACCTTCCAGGTTTCCGACACTCCGCTGAGCAGCCCGGAGATCAGGCGTACGGCGCTGCGGCACGCACTGCTGTCGTACCTGTTCGGCGCCGTCATCATCGCGTCCACGGTGAACCTGATCGCCGGCCTGGTGCGGTGAGGTGTCGGATTCGACACGGAGCATGGATGGATCACGACAGAACATGTCTAAACGGACACCGGACGAGGTGCCGGCCACGACAGGCATGACCGGGGCACCACGTCCGACGAAACTCCGGCGACGAGCGGCGTCCGAACCGGACGCGGCCACCGGATGGCGGAGGTCCAGCCGAACCGGTCGGACAACCCCGCCAGCCCCATCCTATGAGGTGGGGTCGACCGAACGACGGGGAACACCATAATTGTGGGCGAGGCAACAGACGATTGGGGACTAAAAGGTAATTTGCCGGTACTTGTCATCGACGTCCACCAGCGCCAGCGCGCCAACCAACCAGGCGAGCCGCTCCGCCTCCCGAGTACCGGCGAGAGTGGCCAGATCCTCGGCGGACCGGCCGAGACCGAGTCTGCGCGCCGCGGTGAGCGCCCGGCGGTCCGCCGACGGTGGAACCTCCCGCCACAACGCCTGCACCTCGCGGAAGAACAGGTCGACCACCTGGTCGTCCACTGCGGGCAGCCGCCGGAGCTGATCGCGTTCCCGGGCGGCGTCGTACCCGACCATCGCACGCAGCCGCCGCAGGTCACCGCGATACCGCTCGGTCACCGTCGCGGCCAGCTCGCCGAGCCCGGCGGCGAGTTCCTCCGCGTCGCGGCGGCCGCAGGAACGCAGCACCGCGGCCCGGTCCTGGTGCGACGACCGGGTCATCCGGGCCGCACTGTCCCCACCCCGGTCCCGCAACGCCGAGGCCGCCCGTGCCGCCCGACGCGGATCGCCCGGCCGGCGGAGCAGGACGGAGAGGTAGAGCAACTGGAACAGCGCGGCCGGGTTGTTGGTGACCCGGAAACCGAGCTGGTCGGCGAAGCCCCGCCCACTGCCGGCCAACCGCCGCACGAACCGCTTCTTCTCTTCCAGGCTCATCGTGGTCGCCATGCCGGGCGACTACCCGTAACGGCGCCGGCCACGCCGATTCGGTCCCGCCGGGATTGACACACCCCACCGGTCTCCAGCCGGGGCTGACGCCGGCCGGGGCGCGGTGGTCAGTCCGGGGCGCTCTCCGGGATCATCATCCGGCGTAGCTCCCGCTTGAGCACCTTGTGGCTCGGCCCCAACGGCAGCTCGCCGAGAATGCGGACCAGACGGGGATACTTGTGCCGGCCGAGCCGCTCCCGCGCCCAGTCGACCAGCTCCGACTCGGTCGGGGCGACCGGCCCGGTCGGATCCAACACCACCATCGCGCAGATCTCCTCGCCGTGCACCCGATCCGGCACCCCGATGACGGCCACCTGGGCCACCGCCGGGTGGCGCGCGATCACCTCCTCGACCTCGCGCGGGTACACGTTGAACCCACCCCGGATGACCAGGTCCTTCTTCCGGTCCACGATGCTGACGAAACCGGCGTCGTCCTTCGTACCGAGGTCTCCGGTGCGGAACCAGCCGTCGACCAGCGCCTCGGCGGTCGCCGCCGGCCGGCCCAGGTAACCGGCGAAGACGTTGTGTCCGCGTACGACGATCTCGCCGATCTCACCCGTGGGCAGCAGCTCGATCCGGTCCGCCGGCTCCGGTCGGGCGATCTCCACCTCGACTCCCCGGACCGGGTGGCCGACCGTACCGGCGCGGGTGCCGAAGTGCGGCTGGTTGGTGGTCGCGGTCGGGGAGGTCTCGGAGAGGCCGTACCCCTCGAAGACCGTGGTGGCGAAGGTGGTGTTGAACCGCTCCAGCACCGCCACCGGCAACGAGGCGCCACCGCAGACGCAGAGCCGCAACCGGGGCAGGTTCGGCGCGTCGGCCGCGGCGGCCAGCAGTCCGATGTACATGGTCGGTACGCCGTGGAAGACGTTCACCCCCTCACGCAGCATCACCTCGATCGCGGCGGCACCGGTGAACCGGCCCAGCAGGACCAGCGTCCCGCCCACCCGGAAGGTCCCGTTCATGGCCACCGTCTGCCCGAAGGTGTGGAACAGCGGCAGGCAGCCGAGCACCACGTCCGCGCTGCGCGCGTCGTTGGCGTCGAACACGTTCACGGTGGCGTTCATGACCAGGTTCAGGTGGGTGAGCAGGGCGCCCTTGGGCTGACCCGTCGTACCGCTGGTGTAGAGGACCACGGCGGTCTGCTCGGCCTCGCGGGTGACGTACGACGGCAGTGGCGCGACCAGGTCACCGACCTGTTCCAGCCGACGGACCTCGATCCCGGCGGGCACCGGGCCGACGGTGACCAACGGAACACCCGCCCGCTCGGCCGCCTCCGCACCGATCGCCAGTTGGCTGGTGTGGCAGACGAGCAGGTCGGCCCGGCTGTCCCGGAGCACGTAGGCCATCTCCTCGGCGGTGAGCAGCAGGTGCACCGGCACCAGCACGGCACCGGCGGCCAGCGCCCCGTAGTAGGCCCGGGGAAAGTCCACCACGTTCGGCGCCAGCAGGGCCACCGTGTCGCCCGCCCCGATGCCGAGCGCACGCAGGCCAGCCGCGACCGACCGGGCCTCCAGCCACAGTTCGGCGTAGGTCACCCGGACCTCACCGTCGACCACGGCGACCGTGTCCGGGTGCCGGCGGGCCGCCTCGGCGAGCACCATCGCCAACGACAGCGCGGTCATCTCTCCTCCTCCGGGTAGAGCCGGGACACCGTCTCGGCGACACAGACCGGCTTCCCACCACCGGCACCCTCCACGGTTACCGAGGTGACAACCTGCAACCCACCCGCCACGGACTCCACCCCGGCGATCAGCGCGGTGGCCCGAATCGGCGTACCGACCCGCAGCGGGGCGGGGAACCGGACCCGGTTGAGGCCGTAGTTGACGCCCATCCGCACCCCGTCGACCCGGTACAGACCGCTCACCAGCGCGGGCAGCAGGGACAGGGTGAGGTAGCCGTGCGCGACGGTCCCACCGAACGGCCCGGCGGCGGCCCGCTGCGGGTCCACGTGGATCCACTGGTGGTCGTCGGTGGCGTCGGCGAACAGGTCCACCCGGTCCTGGTCGACCCGGTGCCACCGGCCCGGACCGATCGGTTCGCCGACCGCACCGGCCAGTTCGGCGGGCGAGGTGAACGTCCTCATCCGAGGTGCCCTCCCAACCTGGTGTAGCCGCGCAGCAGGTCGCGGGCGATGATCAGGCGCTGCATCTCGTCGGTGCCCTCGAAGATGCGGTAGAGCCGCACCTGCCGGTACCAGCGCTCGATCGGCAGCTCCCGGGTGTAACCCATGCCGCCGTGGATCTGCATGACCCGGTCGACCACCCGGTTGACCATGCCGGCGCCGTAGAGCTTCGCCATCGACGACGCGTGCCGGGGGTCGAGCCCCCGGTCAACCGTCCACGCGGCGCGCAGGATCAGCCAGCGGGCCGCCTCCAGCTCGGTCTCGGAGTCGGCGATCATCCACTGGATCGCCTGGTTGTCGCCGATCGGCGCGCCGAAGGTCTGGCGGGTGTTGGCGTACTCGATCGCCATCCGCAGTGCCCGTTCGGCGATCCCGACGGCGTGCGACGGGATGGTGTAGCGACCCTTGACGATCCACTGCATGGCGAGGGCGAAGCCCTGGCCCGGTGCGCCGAGGATGTTGCGGGCGGGGACCCGGACGTCGTCGAAGACCAGCGCGGCCGGGCCGCCCTCCCCCATCGTCTGGATGAACTCCGAACGCCACCCCATCGCCCGGTCCACCAGGAACGCCGTGCTGCCGCCGTCGCGTACACCCCGGTCGGGATCGGTCACCGCGACCACGATGGCGAAGTCCGCCTCGTTGCCACCGGTGATGAAGGTCTTCTCGCCGTTGAGGATCCAGTCGTCGCCGTCGCGGCGGGCACTGAGCCTGATGTTCGCCGCGTCGGAGCCGGCGCCCGGTTCGGTGATGGCGAAGCAGGAGAGCCGCTCGCCCTCGATCGTCGGCACCAGATACTCGCGCTTCTGCTCGTCGTCGGCCTGGAAGAGGATGTTGTCGGCCTCGCCGCCGAACCGGAACGGCACGAAGGAGCGTCCGATCTCGGTCCAGATCAGCGACTGGGTGACCGCGGGCAGGTCCATGCCGCCGTACTCCTCGGGGGTGGCCAGCCCCCAGAAGCCGAACTTCTTCGCCCTGAGCTGCAACTCGCGCAGCTCACCACGGTCGAGACCGGGCCGGTGCGCCCGCTCCCGGCGCAGCACCTCGGCCTCCAGCGGGACGACCTCGCGGGTGATGAAGTCCCGCGCGGTGTCGCGTATCGCACGCTCTTCGTCGCTGAGTGAGAAATCCATGGTGTCCTCCGAGCGGGTGGATCGGCGTTCGTCAGAAGGCGCTGACGCCGGTGAGGGCACGTCCGATGAGCAGTTGCTGGATCTGGCTGGTGCCCTCGTAGAGGGTGGCGACGCGGGCGTCGCGCAGGTACTTGCCGACCGGGTACTCGTCGATGTAGCCGTACCCGCCGAAGACCTGGACGGCGTTGTTGGCAGCGCGTACCGCCGCCTCGCTGGCGAAGAGCTTGGCCATGGAGGACTCCGTCGCGTACGGCCGGTCGCGGTCGATCAGGTCGGCGACCTGCCAGACCAGCAGCCGGGCGGCGGCGGTGTCCACCGCGATCTCGGCGAGCAGGTGCTGCACGAGTTGGTGCCCGGCGATCGGCTTACCGAACTGTTCCCGGCCGGTCGCGTACCCGATGGCGGCCTCCAGACAGGCCCGGGCGATGCCGACGCAACCGGCGGCCACCGACATCCGCCCCTTGGCCAGGGTGGACAGGGCGAGGCGCAGACCGGCGCCCTCGACGCCGAGCATCGCCCGCGCCGGCACCCGTACGGCGTCGAACGTCAGCTCCGCCGTCGCCTGCCCGCGCAGCCCGAGCTTGCCGTGGATCTCACGGCGGACCAGGCCGGCGGTACCGGTCGGGACGAGGAAGGCGGTGATGCCGTGTGGACCGGGTTCGCCGGTACGGGCGAAGACCAGCGCGATGTCGGCGGTGGTGCCGTTGGTGATGAAGACCTTGGCTCCGGTGATGAGCCAGTCGTCCCCGTCACGGTCCGCCCGGGTGCGCAGCGATCCCGCGTCGGAGCCGCTGCCCGGCTCGGTCAGCGCGAAGCAGCCCAGGGCCTCGCCGGCGCAGAGCCGGGGCAGCCACTGCGCCCGCTGGGTCGGGGTGCCGTGGGCGGCGATCGCCTTCGCCACGAGTCCGAGCGAGACGCTGACGATGCCGCGTACGGAGGAGTCGCCGCGCCCCAGTTCCTCCAGCACCAGGCAGTAGGAGAGATGGTCACCGGCGGAGCCGCCGTCCTGCTCGGCGATGGTCCGGCCGAGGAAGCCGAGCTCGCCGAGTCGCCCCACGATCGACGGGGCGACCGCCTCGTGCCGGTCCCAGTCGGCGGCGTGCGGCCGTACCTCGCGGTCGACGAACTCCGCCGCGAGCCGGCGGACCGCCGTCTGCTCCACGGATAGCTGGAGGTCCATGGCTCTAAACTAGCGCTGCAAGTTTTCCCCCGTCCATACCTCGTGTGGCAGAGTTTCGACGAACGGAGCCCGGAGTACGGGCAGCTCCGGTGACACCGGGAGGACAAAAGGGAGGTACGCCATGCCCCGGCCGCGACAGGCGCTGCTGAGCCGGCAGCGGATCATCGACACCGCCGCCGCCCTGATCGACGCCGACGGGCTCGCCGCCTTCTCCACCCGGCGGCTCGCCGCCGAACTGGGCGTACGCGGACCCTCGCTGTACAACCACTTCGCCACCAAGGACGAGATCCTGGACGCGGTGGCGGACAGCATCACCGCCCAGGTCGACGTCTCGTCCTTCGGCAGCGCCGACTGGCGGGAGGCGCTGCGCCGGTGGGGACTGTCCTACCGGGCCGCCCTCGCCGCCCACCCGCACATCGTGCCGCACCTGGCGAGGGGACCGGGGCGGCGGCCGGCCGCGCTCGCCATGGCCGACGCGGTCTACGGCGGCCTGGTCGACGCGGGCTGGCCACCGGCGCGGGCCACCCACATCGGCGCGTTGATGCGCTACTTCGTCACCGGCTCCGCGCTGGGTTCGTTCGCCCGTGGATTCGTCGAGGACCCCGGCTTCTACGCCGAGCAGTACCCCCACCTGACCCAGGCGCACCGGCTCGCCGAGCATCAGCGCAGTGTCGACGAGGGCGCGTTCACCCTGGGCCTGGATGTCCTGATCGAGGGGCTCACCCACACCTACGAGCGGTTGGTCGGGCCGCTGCCACCCCTCCCGTCCGGGGCGGGCGCGTACTAGAGTCAAAACTTGCAGCGCTAGTTTCCATCGACCCGAGGGGCCCACGATGGACCTGACCCGCACCGACCTCTATCTCGACGGGCAGTGGGTCCGCCCCGCCGCCACCGACACCATCCCGGTCGAGAACCCCACCACCGAGCAGGTCCTCGGCACCGTCCCGGCCGGCACCGACCCGGTGATCGCCGTCGACCTGTCGGAGGCGAAACGCGACCTGGCCCTCGCCGCCGGGGCCACCGACTTCCTGCGCTCCGACGACACCCCCAACGCAGGCGTACGGGCGCGGACCGGCGGCCGGGGCGTCGACCACGCGTTCGAGTGCGTCGGGCGGGCGACGACGATCCGGCTCGCCTGGCGGGCCACCCGCCGGGGCGGACAGGTCACCGTGGTCGGCATGGGCGGCCGGGACGACATGGTGCAGTTCGGCGCGCTGGACATCTTCCACTCCGCCCGGGTGCTGCGGTCCTCGGTCTACGGCTCCTCGGACCCGGACCGGGACCTGCCCGAACTGGCCGGCGCGGCGCTCGACGGGTCGCTCGACCTCGGCCCGCTCATCACCGATCGGGGCACCCTCGACGGCGCCCCGGCGGCGCTGGACCGAATGGCCCGGGGCGAGGGCGCCCGCTCGGTGATCCTCTTCCCGGTCGGCTGAACCGGGGCGCATCGCCCGCCAATCGCCCGCCAGCCGAAGGTCGGCGGGTCCGACCGGCAGACGCGGTGCTGTGGCCGGGAAAGCCGGGTGCCGCCGATCTGTGGCCGGGAAAGCCGGGTGGCCGCCGGGGGAACCGGTCCGGTCCGCCGGGGTGAGACGGGTGCAACAGCGCAGCGGCGACGTTCACCCCGGCTCGCGCAGTAACGTGAGACCGTGTCAACGACAAACGTGCTCTCCAGCGCCGATCTGACCGAGCTGCGCCAGTCCGCGCTCGGCGCGGCGAACCCGCTCGGCATCGCCGCCGAACTGGCCGAGGCAGCCGACCAGGGCCGGCTGGCCGACCCGACCGACAGCGGCTACGCGCTCACCCTGGCCGCCGAGATCGCCGAGAGCAAGGCGAAGCTCGACGCCGCGCTGCGGTACGCGGACCGGGCCGTCGAGGCGTACCGGACGCAGGAGGACAACGCGGGCGCTTTCGCCCGAGCCCTGCGCGCCCGGATCCTGTTCCGCGTCGGCCGCGACGACGAGGCGATCGCCGAACTCACCGCCCTGCGCCCGCTGCTCACCGAGGAGGGTGACGCCGCGGCGTACGTCAGTGCCGCGCTGGACGCCGGCGGCCGCACCAGCACCGCCGAGCAGTGGCTGACCACGGCGGTGGAGACGATCATGGCCGATCGGGCCGCCTCCGCCGACCAGCCGAGGGAGCCGAAGGACGCCGACTCCGCCGGGGTGCTCTTCTTCCTGCTGCACCAGCGCCACCGGGTACGCCGGGACCTCGCGCTGCCGCACGACCAGAACGACAACCTGGCCGACCGGCTGGAGAGCGGGTTGACCAGCAACGCCGGCCGGACGGTCACCGAACCCACCGCGACGGACCTGCTGTTCTGGCCCCGCGACGACTTCGAGCGGCTGCGGTCGGACTGGCCCGTGCTGGGCGAGACGTACGGCCGGGACTGGGACGAGCACCGGGCCCGCCTGGAGCGGGAGCTGACCCGGCTCGCCGGTGGTGGCCGTACCGGGCTGACCGTGCTCCGGGGCTCGATCGACGGGCTGGTCGGGTTCGCCCCGCAGCGCGGCGGGGACCCGACCGACCCGAAGATCCGGGCGGCGTACGCCCAGGAGCTGAGCACCGGGTCCAGCCAGATCCCGTGGCCGCCGGAACGCAACGAGACGTGCTGGTGCGGTTCGGGAAACAAGTACAAGAAGTGCTGCCTGCCGCGCTCCCGCGGCTGACCGGACACCCGGCGGGGGGGGGGGGGGGGGGGGGGGGGGGGGGGGGGGGGGGGGGGGGGGGGGGGGGGGGGGGGGGGGGGGGGGGGGGGGGGGGGGGGGGGGGG
>NZ_JBVJHT010000011.1:225900-331203 GCF_055586685.1 Micromonospora sp. NPDC049529 | reverse complement strand
AATACCGCCGCAACCGCACCACCGGCGGCTTCATCCTCATCGACGAAACCACCAACCGCACCATCGCCGCCGGCATGATCGTCGACACCCACTGACCCACGGGCGAAAAGGGGCCCCGTCCGGAACCGGAACGGAACCGGAAACGGGGCCCCTCCGTCGTGGCTCAGCGCAGGCGGTGGGCGCCGGGGGCGGGGACGGCCGCGAAGGCGCGCGGGGCGGTGAAACCACGGGCGGCGTACGCGGCGGTCACGGCGGCGGTCACCGTTTCGACCCGGTCGGCGTCGACCAGAGCCAGTACGCAGCCGCCGAAACCGCCGCCGGTCATCCGGGCGCCGTACGCACCGGCGGTCAGGGCGGCCTCGACGGCGGTGTCGATCTCCGGGACGGTGATCTCGAAGTCGTCGCGCATCGAGGCGTGCGAGGCGGTCAGCAGCGGACCGATCTCGCGTACCCGGTTGGCACGCAGCAGTGCCACCGTCTCCAGCACCCGCTGGTTCTCGGTGACGACGTGCCGGACCCGCCGGCGGACGATCGGGTCGTCGAGCCGGGCGAGCGCGTCGTCCAGCCCGTCGACGGTGACGTCCCGCAGCGCCGGCACACCGAGCGCGCCGGCCGCCGCCTCGCAGGCCGCCCGGCGGGCCGCGTACTCGCCGGTGACGTGCCGGTGCGGGGCCCGGCTGTCCACCACGAGTACGGCCAGCCCGGCCGCTTCGAGGTCGAACGGGATCTGCTCGACCGCCAGCGACCGGCAGTCCAGGAAGAGCGCGTGCCCGTCCCGGCACCGGATCGACGCGGACTGGTCCATGATGCCGCAGGGCATGCCGGCGTAGACGTTCTCCGCCCGCTGGGCCAGGGCCGGCCGGTCGTCCACCGGCAGGGCCAGCCCGCCGAGGTCGGCCAGGGCGGTCAGGACCGCCGACTCCAGCGCCGCCGACGAGGAGAGCCCGGCACCCAGCGGCACGTCGGAGGCGATCGCCAGCCGGGCCCCCGGCACGTCGAAACCGGCGTCGCGCAGCGCCCAGACCACCCCGGCGACGTACGCGCCCCAGCCGGTGACCCGGCCGGGTTCGGTGACGTCGGCGAGGTCGAGGTCGATCCGCTCGCCGGACTGTTCCGACCAGACCGTCCAGCCCGGCTCCGGGTGGGGCGTGACGGCCACGACGGTCTGCTGCGGCAGGGCGAACGGCAGCACGAAGCCGTCGTTGTAGTCGGTGTGCTCGCCGATCAGGTTGACCCGACCGGGAGCGGCCCATGCGCCGGCGGGCTGCTCGCCGTACCCGGAGGTGAAGCCGTCGGTGGCGCGGGCGGCGACCCCGGCCACGACGTCGTGCTGGTCGGTCCGGCTCATTCGACCGGCTCGGCGAGGATGTGCGCGCGGTAGAAGGCCCACGCGTCGGTCACCATGTCGGCCAGGGTCGGCTTCGCCGGCACCCAGCCCAGCTCGGTCCGGGCTCGTTCGGACGAGGCGACCAGTGCGGCAGGGTCGCCTTCCCGGCGCGGGGCCATCTCCACCGGCAGCGGGTGGCCGGTCACCTCGCGGACCACGTCGACCACCTGGCGGTTGGAGAAACCGTTGCCGTTGCCGAGGTTGTAGACCCGGTGCTCGCCCGGTGTCGCCGCGTCGAGCGCGAGCAGGTGCGCGCGGGCGAGGTCCTCGACGTGGATGTAGTCGCGTACGCAGGTGCCGTCGATCGTCGGGTAGTCGTCGCCGAACAGTTGCAGCTTCTCCCGGCGCCCGGCGACGACGTCCAGCGCGATCGGGATCAGGTGGCTCTCCGGGTCGTGCCGCTCGCCGAGGGCCAGGTCGGGGCGGATGTACGCGCCGGCCACGTTGAAGTAGCGCAGCGACACCGCGCCGAGCTGGTGCGCGATCGCCTCGGAGGTGAGGGCCATGTCGACGGCGAGCTTGGTGGCGCCGTACGTGTTGGTCGGGGCCTTGGTGGCCTGCTCGGTGATCGGCAGCTCGGTCGGGTTGCCGTAGACCGCGGCGGTCGAGGAGAAGACGAACCGGGGGACACCGGCCGCGCGTACGGCGTCGATCAGGGCCAGCGAGCCGATGGTGTTGTTCTCCCAGTAGATCTCCGGTCGGACCATCGACTCACCGGCGGCGATCAGCGCGGCGAAGTGCAGCACCCCGTCGAAGCCGGCGTCCGGGGTGAGTACCCGGGCGGCGTCGTGGATCCGGGCCCGGACGAACGTCGCCTCCGGGGCGAGCGCCTCGACGTGGCCGGTACGCAGGTCGTCCAGGACGACCACCTGGTGCCCGGCGTCGATCAGGAGCCGGGTGACGATGCTGCCGATGTAGCCCGCGCCGCCGGTGACGAGCAGTTTCACGTGGTGCCCTCCCTGCCTGGCCCGCCGGGGTGTGTGCGCCGCGCACGCGAGGACCCCGGGGGGTGCGGAGACAGATTACGGGCGACGTTCTCCGTCACCGACGCTGTCCTGCCCTCTGCGGCCCCGCCAGCCCCATCATGTTCCACCATTGGCCAACAGAGTCGAACACGAGTGTCCGCGCGGGTTTTGTCCCCACCTCGTACGCGCCCGGTGTCTACCATTTCTGACATGCGGGTTTCCGGCAGTACCGGGCCCCGGCGCCGACCGCCGGGGCGTCCTGTTCGACAACCCGGGCCGGTGGCCCGAGGGCTGGCCGCGGTGGTGGTGCGTGCCGCCGACACGGCCACCCGGCTGGTCACCGCGATGCTCGGGGCCAGCCCGACCTCCGGCCGGGAACGGATCAGCGAAGCGGAACTGCGCGACCTGGTGGCCGCGAACACCCTGCTCGACCCGGTGGAGCGCCGGATCATCGACGAGGTGCTGGTGGCCGGGGCGAGCCTGGTCCGCGAGGTGATGATGCCGCGTACCGAGGTGGTCTTCCTCAACGCGCGGCTGACCCTCGACGAGGCGGCGAGGCTGGTCCGGGCCGAGACCCACAGCCGGTACCCGGTGGTCGACCTGCCGCACGACGACGTGATCGGCTTCGTCCACCTGCGCGACGTGCTGCTGCACCCGGAGGACGACCGGCGGGTCACGATCGGCGAACTGACCCGCGAGGTCAAGCAACTGCCGGGCAGCAAACGGGTGCTCGCCGCGCTGACCGAGATGCGCCGGGAAGGGCAGCACCTGGCCGTGGTGGTCGACGAGTACGGCGGCACCGCCGGCATCGTCACCCTCGAAGACCTGATCGAGGAACTGGTCGGCGAGATCCACGACGAGTACGACGACGCCCCCGAACCGGCGCCCGCCGGGGCACCGGCGGTGGTCGACGGCCGGCTCAACCTGGCCGACTTCGCCGAGCGGGCCGGTTTCGCCCTGCCCGACGGCCCGTACGAGACGGTGGGCGGGTTCGTGATGGCCGCCCTCGGACGACTGCCGGCAGCGGGTGACGAGATCCCGGTGCCGGTGGAACCGCGCGGCGCCGGCCGGAACTCCGACATCGGTTCGGGACGGAACTCCGACATCGGTTCCGTTCGGTCCCCCGACGCCGATCCGGCACCCGGGAACCCCGACGGCGGTCCGGACCCGATCGGGCACGACCATGGTTGGGTGCTGCGGGTGCTCGCCGTGGACGGGCGCCGGGTGGCCCGGGTCGGCATCTCCCCGGCCCGCCTGGTGGAGCAACGGCGGGCCGGCTGAGCGGTCTGGCTTCGCCGGTGACCGGCGTCCGTTCCGTCGGCCGGGTCAGCGGATCTGGAGCTTGCGCCAGGTCGAGCCGTCGGCCGAGTACGCCACCCAACCGTTGCTGAACAGCTCGTACGCGACGTAACCCGCGTCGGTACGCGCCAGCCGCCCCACCGGCGGCAGGGTGCCGGTGGCCCGGCTGAAGCTGGCGCCGTCGTCGGCGCTGACGTACCAGCGGTTGTCCGTACCGGCGGCCAGCAGCCGGCCGTCGAGCAGCGGCACCAGTTCACCGGCCAGCCCCGGCGGCCCGCCCACGGGTGGTTCGGCCGGGGTGAAGGTCCGGCCGGCGTCGGTGGAGTGGGACAGGGCCCGGATGGTGCCGTCCGGACCGAGCAGCACCGCGTACGCCCGGCTGCCGAGCACCGCGACCTGCACCCTCGTCGGCTCTGCGGCCGGGCCGAACACCGTCTCGGTCCAGGTGCCGCCCGCGTCCCGGGTGACCGCCGCGACCGGCTGACCGGCGCGGGTCCCGCCGATCCACCAGCCCCCGTCGGCGGTGGCGTCCGGGGCCACCCAGCAGACGGTGATCCCGTCCGGGTCCGCGCTACCCAGGTCGGCGGGTGCGTCGGGCCGCCAGATCGACACGGTTGCGCCGCAGCCGGCTTCCCCCGCCGATCCCGGCCGGCCGTGCAGCCGGTCGCCGGGCCGGGCCGGCGTGGGCTTGGTCCGCCCACCCACCTGCCAGGTACGGCCACCGTCGGTCGACACGTAGGTGGTCTGGCCGGTGACCGCCAGTCGCCCGTCCGGGAATGCGAGCAGCCCCAGCCCGGTATCGCTGCGGGTGGTGTCGGGTAGCTGGCTGACCTCCCAGTTCACCCCACCGTCGGCGGTCCGGGCCACGCTGGCCGGGCAGGGCGCCCCGGTGACGCACTCGGCGAGCAGGTAGCCGTGGTCCGGGTCGGTGAACTCGACGTCGGTGACTGTTCCGGGAACGTCGGTCACCGGCCCGTCCAGGCCGTTGATGGTGATCCCGGCGTCGCTGTAGATCGGCCCGGCGGCGGGGGCGGCCGGTGGGGTGGGAGCCGGGTCGGTGGCACCGGTCCAGGGGCGTACCAGCAGGGTGAGGGCGACGGCAACGGTGGTCAGGGCGCCGGTCGCCAGGTGGCGGCGGCGTTGCCGGCGTCGCGCCGCCAGGTGCCGGATCCGACCCAGCGGCGGCTGTTCGATCCGGTCCAGCAGGTCGGCCCGGCCGCGTGCCAACCGTTCGTCGAGCGGGATCCGGGGGGAGCGGGACTCAGGCATGGGTCACCTCGGTGCTGCCGGCGGCGGGGGCGGGATCGGGGGCGAGCGGGTCGGCGTCGTCGCGGTAGTCGCCGAGTCGGGCGGCGAGCGCGGCCCGGCCCCGGTGCAGGCGCGACTTGACCGTGCCGACCGCCACCCCGAGCAGCCCGGCGACCTCGTCGACGGGCAGGTCGGCGAAGTAGTGCAGCACCAGCACCTCGCGGTAGCCGACCGGCAGTCCGGCCAGCGCCTCGCGCAGGTCGGTCCGTTCCGGTCCGGGCGCCGCCTCGACCAGCCGCAGGACCGGGCGGTCGCGGCGCAGGATGGTGTCCAGCAGTTGCCGGCGGCGCCAGCGGCGGCGGACCACGTTGATCGAGACGGTACGCAGCCACGCCTCGGGGTTGTCGACGTCGGTCAGCCCGCGCGGCCGGGACAGGGCTCGGGCGAACGCCTCCTGGACCACGTCCTGCGCCTCGGCGAGGTCGGCGGTGAACGCGTAGACCTGGGCGACCAGCCGCCGGTAGCAGCCGTGGTACAGCTCGCCGATCGCCTCGTCCGCCGCGTTACGCCCACGGCCGTCCTGGTCGCGCACCCGATCGCCGCCCTTCCGGTCCTCAGCGTACGAGTCCCCGCGAACCGTCCCGGTTCCCGGGACCGTTCCCGTTTCCCGGCGGCGGTGGCGGGGTCGGGTGGACTTGGCATGGGCCCGTCATGACGCGGGCCCGGGCTTGCTGTCAGAATTGCCGGCATGTCCGACGTTCCTGCCCGCCCTCGGGTGCTGTCCGGGATCCAGCCGACCGCCGACTCGTTCCACCTGGGCAACTACCTGGGCGCGGTCCGCAACTGGGTGGACATGCAGGAGACGCACGACACCTTCTACTGCGTGGTCGACCTGCACGCGATCACCGCCGGGCACGACCCGGTGGTGCTGCGGCAGCGGACCCGGGTCGCGGCGGCGCAGCTGCTCGCGGTGGGTCTGGACCCGGAGCGGTGCACCCTGTTCGTCCAGTCCCAGGTGCCGGAGCATGCCCAGCTGGCCTGGGTGCTGAGCTGCATCACCGGGTTCGGCGAGGCCAGCCGGATGACCCAGTTCAAGGACAAGTCCGCCAAGCAGGGCGCGGACCGCTCCAGCGTCGGGCTGTTCACCTACCCGATCCTGCAGGCTGCCGACATCCTGCTCTACCAGGCGGACGCGGTTCCGGTCGGCGAGGACCAGCGCCAGCACCTGGAGCTGACCCGGGACCTCGCGCAGCGGTTCAACACCCTGTTCGGGGCGACCTTCACCGTGCCGGCGGCGTACATCGTGCGGGACACCGCGAAGATCGTCGACCTTCAGGACCCGAGCGCGAAGATGTCGAAGTCGGCGTCGTCGCCGGCCGGTCTGATCGAGCTGCTGGACGACCCGGCGAAGTCGGCGAAGAAGATCAGGTCGGCGGTCACCGACACCGGCCGCGAGGTCACCTTCGACCGGGAGCAGAAGCCGGGCGTCTCGAACCTGCTCACCATCTATGCGGCCCTCACCGGCCGCGGCACCGACGAGCTGGTCTCGGCGTACGAGGGCAAGGGGTACGGGGACCTGAAGAAGGACCTGGCCGCGGTGGTGACCGAGTTCGTCACCCCGATCCAGGAACGTACCCGGGCCTACCTGGACGATCCGGCCCAGTTGGACAAGCTGCTGGCGATCGGTGCGGAGAAGGCCCGTGCGGTCGCCTCGACCACGCTGGCGGCGGCGTACGACCGGGTGGGTTTCCTGCCGGCGGCGCGGCGTGACTGACCGGCGGGGTGACACCGGCCGGATCCGGCCCGGGACGACCCGGCGACGTTGAGGGTCGGCCGGCGTCCGACGCCGGCCGGTGGTGCAGAGCGGAGCGTGGTTCGGACGGACGGGTCGCAGCAGACCGGGAGCGCCTCGACCCGGATCGGGGTCGCGGTGGACATCCCGCAACCGTGGGGTGATGTGCTCACCCGGCGCCGGGCCGAGGCGGGTGACCCGCAGGCGGCGTACGTGCCGGCGCACCTGACCCTGCTCGG
The DNA here is from genome assembly GCF_055586685.1 of Micromonospora sp. NPDC049529. Lineage (NCBI taxonomy): Bacteria > Bacillati > Actinomycetota > Actinomycetes > Micromonosporales > Micromonosporaceae > Micromonospora > Micromonospora sp. NPDC049529. The sequence continues at coordinate 324,273 of NZ_JBVJHT010000011.1, read as the reverse complement.
GCCGACCGAGATCCCCCTGGACTACCTGCCGGCGGTGGAGGCGCACCTGGACAAGGTGGCCGCCGACCATCAGCCGTACACCCTGCACCTGCGGGGGACCGGCACGTTCCGGCCGGTCACCGAGGTGGTCTTCGTCGCGGTGGCGGCCGGAATCAGCGAGTGTGAGCTGCTGGCCGAGGCGATCAACGGGGCGCCGGGGCTGGTCCGGGACACCCGGTTCCCGTACCACCCGCACGTCACGGTGGCGCACGACGTGGCGGCCGAGGCGTTGGACCGGGTGTACGAGGACCTGGCCGGGTTCTCCGCCCGGTTTGAGGTACGCAAGTTCACCCTTTTCTCGCACAGTGGCGAGGCGCGCTGGCAGCCGCGTCGGGACTATCTGCTGGGCGGCTGAGGCCCGGTGCGGGCCCCCCGCGCGGCGTACTGCTTCGTCTCGTCGCGTGCCCGACGCGCCGAAACCCGCCGGATCGGCGAGGATGACGGCGTGAACGTCCTGGATCGGGTGGTGGCGCGTGCCGAGCGGCGGGTGCAGGGGTGGCGGGACCGGTCGCCGGTGTTCGACCACTTCTGCCGGGCGGTCGGCCGGTACGTCGAGGTGCTCGGCGGGCGGCTCGCCGCCGGGATCGCGTACTACGGCTTCTTCGCCGTGTTCGCGCTCGGGCTGGTGGCGTACTGGATCTTCGGCACCATCCTGGGCGAGAGTGCCCGGGTCAATTCGGGTGCCTCGCACTTCTTCCGGCAGAACCTGCCGTTCCTCGACCCGGAGCAGATCCAGCAGGGGGCGCGGCGGGTCGGCATCATCGGCCTGGTCCTCCTGGTCATCACCGGCGTCGGTTGGGTGGAGGCGATCCGTTCGTCGCAGCGCCTGATCTACCGGCTCAACCAGCAGCCCGGCTACGTGGTGATCCGGCAGCTGATCGACCTGGTGGTGGTGCTCGGTGTGTTCCTGCTGCTCGGCATCTCGGTCGGTGCGGTGGACACTTTGCAGTCGCTGTTCCGGATGGTGTTCGGCTCGCACTCGATCCTGGTCTCGATCACCAGCTGGCTGCTGGCGGTCGTGATCAACATAGTGCTGGCCACGGCGCTGATGCTGGCGGTGCCCCGGTTGCGGATCACTCCGCGTCGGCTGTTCTCGCCGGTGCTGCTGGTGGCGCTGGGGGTCACCCTGCTGAACTCGGTGGGTCGCTACTACGTGATCCGGTTCGAGCGGAACCTGGCGTACACCGCGGTCGCCGGTACGGTCGGCCTGCTGGTCTACCTGTACCTGTTGAACCAACTGCTGCTGTTCGGTGCGGCGCTGGCGGCGACCAGTCACCGGGGTCGGGTGATCGACCTGGCGGCGGACGATCCGCTGCCGCCAGGCCCGCCACGGGTGGGCGAGCCCCGCTGAGCGCGGTTGGCGGCCCGGTCGCGAGCGGGGTTCGCATCGCCGCAGACCGATACGCGCAGTGAGTTTGTCACAGCCTCTTGTGACGAAGATCCACTTGGTGGCATGCTGACCGGGTGTTCGCGATCATGGCGTGAGCTGGGCCGATGTCGACCGTCGGCGGCTGCCGGCGCGATCATCGATGGGCCCCCGGCGGTTGTCGCTGCCTGAGCTGAGGCGACCGCCGGGCCAATATCGCCGGTCCCGGTCGGCGTCGACGATCATCAGTCAGAACTATGGCAATTCGGGCAAATGCCTACGAGCTGGTTGATCGGCCGCGATGATGATTCGCGTGGGCGCACTAGTGACGCTGGAACTGTCGGACGACTCGCCGATCCACGACCTGCCGTGGATCATCACGTTCGGCCCGTTGGGCGACGACGACGAGTGGGAGCCGGTGGTCTGCGGCCCGTACGAGCGGCCGCACGCGCTCGCCCTGGCCGAGTCGGTGGTGGCCGACGAGGACCTGATGGCGGTGGTCGAACCACTGCTGCCCCGGCTGAGCGCCGACGAGATCCGTGGTGAGATCGCCGCGTCCCGGATCGCCGCCGAGGACGAGGCGGTGCAGACCGAGGACGCCGACATCTACGGCGACTACGAGGACCTGCTCGACGAGGAGCCCGGCCCGGAGACCGTGCACCAGCACGCCGAGCCGCGACCGGCGCCGAGTCCGGAGGAGTTGCGGGCGGGCATGGCCCGGATCGCCGACAAGCTGGGCAACCTCAGCGGTTGACGGGTGTCGGTGCCTCCGCGAGCGCGCTCCCGGAGGCACCGACGGCCACCACTGCACCCCCCACCACAAGGGGTCATCGCCCCAGTCGCCCGTCGGCGCGGGGCACAACGGACGACCAGGTTAGGGCCGGGGTACCCGACCGGCGGCGGTTCGAACCCGCCCGTACGGACCGGTCGGGAGCCGGGGTGACCCGGTCAGTCGGACACCGAGGCGCGTAGGGCGTCGATCGTCCACTGCCAGGCCGGCGCCGGGTTCGGCCAGGCCGGCCAGCCGTTGATGATCGCCATCAGCTCCCAGTAGCGGTTCGGACGCGGGTCGGCGGCGACCTCCCACAGGGCCAGCAACTGCCGGCGATAGGTCGGGTCGTCGGTCCGGTCGACCGAGGCGGCGAACGCCCCGACGATCTCGTCGAGCACCGGAACCGCCCGCGTCGAACCCGGCTCGATTCCCTGCTCCACCGCCGCCCCGGCCCGTTCGGCGACCAGGGTCGCGGTCGCGGTCGCCGTCTCCTGGTCCACCGGCGTCACCCGGGGGGTGCCGGGCGGCGGGTCGAACGAGCCCTGGCCCATCCGGCGCAGCAGCGCCCGGAAGTCGGGGTCGGCGACCAGTTCGGAGAGTTCGAGCCAGGCGTTGACCTGTTCGTCGGTCGGCTCCTCGGGCAGCTCCGGGCTGGCCGACCGGAGTCGGCTCTCGAAGTCGGGGTCGACCGGGATGCCCTCGAAGATGCTGTCCAGGAACTCGGCGATGACGCGGCGGCGTTCGTCGGCCGTCGCCCGCGCGATGCGGGTCATGTGTTCCACCTCCTGCGGTGAAGGTTGCCGGCGGGCGAGTGCCCGCAGCACGGCGCGTTGTACGCGCAGCACCCGGATCTGTGCGTCGAGCGCGTCGGCGTGTCGGGCGGCGACCCCGGTGAGGTCCGCCTCCCGGTCCAGGACCCGCCGGATGGTCGACAGGTCCAGCCCCAGTTCGCGCAGCGTACGGACGAAGTTGAGTCGTACGAGCGCGTCGGTGCCGTACCGGCGGTGCCCGGCGTGGGTGCGGTCGTGCTCGGGCACCAGCCCGAGATCCGAGTAGTAACGGACGGTCTTGACCGACAGCCCCGTGCGTCGCGCCAGTTCCCCGATGTGCATGTACTCGATGGTGGAACCTCCCGTTACCGGAGGTGCAAGTCGGTCAGCCGGCGGTCCCGCCGCCGCCCGTGAGCAGTGACCGCATGCCGTCGAGGTAGGTCGCCCGGTCCGGTCCGTCGGCCAGGATGCGTTGCAGGAAGTAACCGGGGACGAGCCCGAACAGGACCGCCCCGGCCGCCCGGGGATCGGTGTCGGCGGGCAGCTCCCCGTTGCGGTGCGCGCGTTCGGCGATGACCACGAAGTGGTCGCGGAACCGGCCGTACTTCTCCCGGACGAAGGCGGCCAGGGCGGGGTCGCGCAGGGATTCGGCCCAGACCTGCACGGCGATCCGGAGCAGGCCGTCCGGCCCGGCCTGCTGGTCGACGAAGGCCAGCGCACGGTCCATCGCCCCGGTCAGGGGCAGCGGCGGGTCGTGCGCGGCGATTTCGGCGAACAGCTGGTCGGCGCTGCTGATCGCGGTCTCGGCGATCGAGGTGATCAGCTCGTTCTTGCTCTTGAAGTAGCGGTAGACCGCGCCGACCGAGAGCCCGGCCTCGGTGATCACGTCCTGCATCGAGGTGTTGTGGAAGCCGTTGCGCAGGAAGCAGCGTCGCGCCGCGTCGAGGATCTGCTGGCGGCGGGCGGCGAGATGTTCGTCGGAGACGCGAGGCATGTCGCAAATAATAAAACGAGCGTTCGTTCTTGACTACCGTCGCCGGCCGATGGGACGCTCGATTTAAGAGAGCGAGCGCTCGTTTTAAGGAGAGGAAGATGGCTGAGCCAGCCACCCGGTCCAGGCCACCGATTGTCGTCGCCGTCCTGCTCGCCGCCGTGGCGGTGGTCCTGCAGGCGTTGCTCGTACCCCTGTTCGCGGCACCGGCGGCGAACCTGGCCCCGCGCGACCTGCCGGTCGCGGTCGCCGGGCCGGCGCCCGCCGCCGAGGCGTTCGCCGCCCGGCTGGCGCAGGCCCAACCCGGTGCCTTCGACGTGCGGGTGCTGCCCGATCCGGCGGCGGCCGACCGCGCGCTGCGCGACCGCGAGGTGTACGCCGCCTTCGTTCCCGGCCCGGACGGACTCACCCTGCACATCGCCACCGGTGCCGGTCCGACCGTGGCCGGCCTGCTCACCGAGGTCGCCCGGGCCGGCGGCACCCCGGTACGGGTGGTCGACGTGGTGCCGGCCGACCCGGACGACCCACGGGGCACCGGTTTCGCCGCCGGTTTCCTGCCGCTGGCGCTGGTCAGCGTGCTGGCCGGGGCACTGCTCGCCCTGCTCGTCGCCGGTCGGGTCGCCCGGTTCGCCGGTCTGCTCGCCTACGGTGTGCTGGCCGGCCTCGTCGGCGCCGCCCTGCTCCAGGGCTGGCTCGGAGTGCTGCCCGGCGACTACCCGTCCGACGCCGCGGCGATCGGCCTGTTCGCGCTGGCGACCTCGGCCATGGTGACCGGGCTCGGCGCGCTGCTCGGCCGGGCCGGCATCGGGCTGGCCGCCTTCCTGCTCTTCCTGGTCGGCAACTCGCTCGGCGCGGTGGCCGCCGCGCCCGAACTGCTGCCCCGGCCGTGGGGAGAGGTGGGCCAGTGGTTGCCGGTCGGTGCCGGGGCCAATCTGCTGCGGTCGGCCGCCTTCTTCGACGGCGCCGGCGCCGCCATGCCCCTGGCGATCCTGGCCGGATATGCCGTGCTCGGCCTGCTACTGGCTGTCACCGGCCGGGCGGCCGTCGCGATCACCCAAAGCGCCGTTACCACCACGGAACAGGGTCGGATGTTGTCGAATTCGGTGACCTGATGAATTGTTATTAACGCGGAACTTGGCCTACCGTTCCCGGTTAGTCACCCAACGGTACGGCTCTGAGCAGGGAAAACTCCCCTTAAGGTCCGTTTAGGTGGTTGTGGTCGTTCGGCTACCAGCACGAAGAGTGATTTCGACCACGAGAGAGTTACGTGAGGGTAACAGCACCTCAACAGTCGGGCACGATTGTCGGCCGGTGGGTGGGCGCGGGCGTACGCTCCCGTCCTAACGTGGGACGCCGGGTGCAAGGTGCAGGCCGGCTTTTGGGCTGCCACCGCGAGTCGGTGTGCATGGGGAAGGAGACCGTCTTGCGCTCAGTGCGTGGGATGCGGATCGTTTCGGTATTCGCGGTCGGTGGGCTCGCGATGGGCGTCGCCGCCTGCGGCGAGGCGCCGAGCGAGAGCGGCGGCACGGACACCGCCGCCAAGAAGTACAACGCATGCATGGTGACCGACGTCGGTGGCATCGACGACAAGTCGTTCAACACCTCCGCCTGGAAGGGTCTCCAGGAGGCCAAGGCGGCGGACTCCAACATCGACATCAAGTACGTCGCCTCGAAGGCCGAGGCCGACTACGAGCCGAACCTGACCCAGTACGTGAACCAGGACTGCGACTTCATCCTCGCGGTCGGCGGCCTGATGGGCGACGCCACCTCCAAGATCGCGAAGGCGCACCCTGACCAGCAGTTCGGCATCGTCGACGCGAAGCTGCCGGAGAGCAACGTCTACCCGATGCAGTTCGACACCGCGCAGGCCGCGTTCCTCGCCGGCTACGTCGCGGCGGGCATGAGCAAGACCGGCAAGGTCGGCACCTACGGCGGCATGAAGATCCCGCCGGTGACGATCTTCATGGACGGTTTCGCCGACGGCGTGGCCCAGTACAACAAGGCCAAGGGCAAGACGGTCCAGGTCCTCGGCTGGAACAAGGCCACCCAGGACGGGTCGTTCACCAACGACTTCGTCAAGCAGGACGAGGGCAAGAAGGTCAGCGACACGCTGGTCGCCCAGGGTGCCGACATCGTCATGCCGGTCGCCGGTGGCGCCGGTCAGGGCACCACCGCCGCCGCCCAGGCGTCCGGTGGCAAGTTCAACGCGATCTGGGTCGACGTCGACGGCTGCGAGAGCACCCCGAACTGCCCGTCCCTGATCACCACCGTGGTCAAGAACATCCCGGACGTCGTCCGGGACGCCGTGACCAAGGCGGCCAAGGGCGAGAAGCTCGCGCACGACCCGGGCTTCACCGGCACGCTCGCCAACAACGGCGTCGAGCTGGCCCCGTACCACGACTTCGACAGCAAGGTTCCGGCCGAGCTGAAGGCCGAGGTCGACAAGCTGAAGGCGGACATCGCCGCCGGCACCATCACCGTCACCTCCCCGGCCCAGCCGAAGTGACGTCGGACCGGCCATCGGTGGTGGGGGCATCACCGCCGATGGCCGGTTCACCCCGGTAACAGCCCGCCGCTCCGGCATCCGTGGTGACGCCACGGGCGTCGGAGCGACCGGGTCACGCCCGATCGGGCAGCCCCTGAGCGTACGTTCAGTCAGGCCGTACCATCTTCAGCCGTCGTCCTTACCGACCGACACCGCTGACCCGTTCTCCCCTCCCGCCCCCGTCCCGGTGGCGGCTAGGCTGCACCATCGCCCGCACTCCAGGAGGTTGCGCTGAGACTCGAACTGCGCGGCATCACCAAGCGGTTCGGTGACCTGGTCGCCAACGACCACATCGATCTGACGGTTGAGCCCGGAGAGATCCACGCGCTTCTCGGAGAGAACGGCGCGGGCAAGTCCACTCTGATGAACGTGCTGTACGGCCTGATCCAGCCCGACGAGGGCGAGATCCTGGTCGACGGCGCACCACTGCGGATCAAGGGGCCGCCGGACGCCATCGGTGCCGGGATCGGCATGGTGCACCAGCACTTCATGTTGGTGCCGGTCTTCACCGTCACCGAGAACGTCATGCTCGGCGCCGAGCAGGTACGTGGCGGCATCGCCGGCTTCCTCGACAAGCGCCGGGCCCGCAAGCTGGTGTCCGAGGTCTCCGCCCGCTACAACCTGCGGGTCGACCCGGACGCGGTGATCGAGGACCTGCCGGTCGGCGTGCAGCAGCGGGTCGAGATCGTCAAGGCGCTGACCCGCGACGTCGACCTGCTCATCCTGGACGAGCCGACGGCGGTGCTGACCCCGCAGGAGACCGAGGAGCTGCTCGCGGTGATGCGGGCGCTCAAGGAGTCCGGCAAGTCGATCGTCTTCATCACGCACAAGCTGAAGGAAGTCAAGGCGATCGCCGACCGGATCACGGTGATCCGGCGCGGCCGGACCGTCGGCACGGCGAGCCCGCAGTCCAGCGAGGACGAGCTGGCCGCCCAGATGGTCGGCCGTACGGTGAACCTGCTGGTCGACAAGGGTCCGGCCGAGCCGGGCGAGGCGGTCCTGGAGATCGAGGGGCTGGTCGTCGACGACGAGCGCGCCTACCGGGCGGTGGACGGCGTCGACCTGACCGTCCGCGCCGGTGAGGTGCTCGGCATCGCCGGGGTGCAGGGCAACGGCCAGACCGAACTGGTCGAGGCGATCATGGGCCTGCGGCCGGTGCTGGCCGGCTCGGTGAGCCTGGTCGGCCAGCGGATCGACGGCTGGTCGACCAAGAAGGTGCTCCGCGCCGGAGTCGGCTACGTGCCCGAGGACCGCAGCGTCGACGGGCTGGTCAAGGAGTTCACCGTCGCCGAGAACCTGGTGCTGGACATCTACGACCAGTCGCCGTTCGGCGCCGGGCTGCGGCTGCGGCCGGAGGAGATCGCCCGGTCGGCGGCCGAACGGGTCGAGCAGTTCGACATCCGTACGCCCAGCGCGGACGCGGCCGTCGGCACGCTCTCCGGCGGCAACCAGCAGAAGGTCATCGTGGCCCGCGAGCTGTCCCGCCCGCTGAAGCTCTTCGTCGCCGCGCAGCCGACCCGTGGCGTCGACGTCGGCTCGATCGAGTTCATCCACCAGCGGATAGTGCGCGAGCGGGACATCGGCACCGCCGTACTGCTGATCTCCAGCGAGCTGGACGAGGTGATCGGCCTGGCCGACCGGATCGCGGTGATGTACCGCGGCCGGATCCTCGGCATCGTCGGCCCGGACACCCCCCGCGAGGAGATCGGGCTGTTGATGGCCGGGATAACCGACGAGTCGGCGCCCCCGACTCCCGGTAGCACCCCTGCGGACGAGGAAACGTCATGAGCGACTTTGCTGCTGGTGGTGTTGGTGCTGCTGCGTCGCCGGACAAGGATCCGGCGGACCAGGCGCGGGCCGCGCGGTCGGCGGCGGCGAACGCCGACCCGCCGAAGCCCGGTACGGGCGACGAACCCGAGAACCCGAACGGTCGGGGTCCGCTCCTGCTGCGCAGCTTCCTGCAGAACCTCTGGGCGGCCAACACCCTCACCGTGACGGTGCTGGCCATCGTCCTGGCGACGGTGATCGGCGCGATCCTGATCATCATTTCCGACCCGGACGTGCTGCACACCTACACGTACATCACCGCCCGGCCGCAGGACGCGCTCAACTCCAGTTGGACCGTGGTCAGCGAGGCGTACGCCAACCTGTTCAAGGGCGCGGTGGTCGACCCGGCCGCCGTACAGGGGTGGATCAACGGCACGAACGGCTGGGAACTGGTCTTCGCGCCGATCTCCGAGACGCTCACGTACACCGCGCCGCTGGTCTTCACCGGCCTGGCGGTCGCGCTGGCGTTCCGCGGCGGGCTGTTCAACATCGGCGCCCAGGGTCAGGCCACCCTCGGCGTGATCGTGGCCGCGCTGGCCGGCTTCCTGCTGCCGCTGCCGCCGGTGATCCACCTGATAGTGGCGCTGCTCGCCGGCGCCCTCGGCGGGGCCATCTGGGGTTTCGTCCCGGGCTTCCTGAAGGCCCGGACCGGCGCGCACGAGGTGATCAACACGATCATGCTCAACTACGTCGCCGTCTACCTGCTCTCCTGGGTGATCCTGCAGAAGGTCGTGCACGACCCGGACCGGACCGACGCGATCAGCCGACCGGTCGACTCGTCGGCGCAACTGCCCCGACTGCTCGGCGGTGACCTGCGGGTACACGCCGGCATCCTGCTCGCGGTGGTCGCCACCGGGGTGGTCGCCTGGCTGCTCAACCGGTCCACGTTCGGCTTCGAGCTGCGCGCGGTCGGGGCCAACCCGGACGCCGCCCGGACCGCCGGCATCAGCGTCACGAAGACGTATGTGCTGCTGATGGTGATCTCCGGAGCGCTGGCCGGGCTCGGTGGCGCGAACATGGTGGTCGGCTCCACGGCCAGCGCACTCACCCCGCTGGTGGTGGCACAGATCGGCTTCGACGGCATCCTGGTGGCCCTGCTCGGTCGGGTCAAACCGTGGGGCGTCCTGCTCGCCGCGCTGCTCTTCGGCGCGTTGCAGGCCGGCGGCAACCGGATGCAGTCGTACGCCGGGATCTCGCTGGAGCTGGTGACCGTGCTACAGGCACTGATCGTCATCTTCATCGCCGCACCCGCCCTGATCAAGGCGATCTTCCAGCTCCGCGCCGCGCGAGCCGCCCGATTGCAGACGAGCCTGGCGAAGGGCTGGTAGTCGATGTCCACGATGGCAGTGGGGGATGTCGCTCTGGCCCCCGTACAGCAGGGGTTCTGGACCCGCAACCGGCGGATCGGCCTCGGGCTGCTCGCCCTCGGCCTGGCCGCGGCGATCGCGTTCGGGGCGCTCGCCACCGGCGAGCTGGCCCGGTTCACCCTCAGCGAGGACGCGGCCGGTGCCGCACTGGAGATCAACGGTACGGTCGGCGCGATCCTGTTCGGCCTGATCGCCGCCGCAGCCGGGGCAGCGCTGCTGTTCGGCGTGCCCAAGCGCTGGTTCACCCTGCTGCTCGGCATCGGGGTGGTCGGCTTCGTGCTCTCCTTCCTCTGCTGGCAGGTCTCGGCCGCCCCGGCGGGGCAGAACTTCATGCCCCTGGTCAACATCGTCCGGAACACCTTCCTGCTGGCCCTGCCGCTGATCTTCGGGGCGCTGGCCGGGGTGCTCTGCGAACGCTCCGGCGTGGTCAACGTGGCAATCGAGGGCCAGTTGCTGATGGGCGCCTTCTCTGGCGCGCTGTTCGGCTCGCTCACCGGAAGCGTCTGGGTCGGGCTGCTCGCGGCGGCCCTCGGCGGCACGTTCATCTCGCTGCTGCTCGCCGTCTTCGCCATCCGCTACCTGGTCGACCAGGTGGTCATGGGCATCGTGCTGAACCTGCTCGCGGTCGGCCTGACCGGGTTCCTCTACGAGCGGCTGATGCAGACCGACGCGGCCACGTACAACCAGCCGCCGCACTTCGGCAACTGGTCGATCCCGCTGCTGTCGGAGATTCCGGTGATCGGGCCGGCGATCTTCGAGAGCAACATCTTCCTCTACCTGGCGCTGGTCCTGGTACTGGTGATCCACTTCGGCCTGTTCCGGACCCGCTGGGGGCTGCGCACCCGCTCGGTCGGCGAGCACCCGACCGCCGCCGACACCCTCGGCGTACGGGTGCTGCGGCTGCGTTACCGCAACGTGCTGCTGGCCGGTGCGGTCGCCGGGATCGGCGGCGCCTCGTACACGCTGGCGCTCTACACGTTCAGCAAGAACATGATCGGCGGTAAGGGCTTCATCGCCCTGGCCGCGCTGATCTTCGGCCGGTGGAGCCCGACCGGTGCCCTGCTCGCCGCGCTCTTCTTCGGCTTCGCCGACCAGCTCGGCACCTACCTCAGCGCGATCAACAGCGTCATCCCCAGCGACTTCCTGGCGATGCTGCCGTACCTCGCCACCATCCTGGCCGTCGCCGGGCTGGTCGGCCGGGTCCGCGCACCGGCCGCCGACGGCAAGCCCTACATCAAGGGCTGACCGGGGCGTGCGCGGCCGGTCGGTTGGCGGTCCTGACCAGCGGCGGGGCAGGATGGGGACGTGACAATGGAGATCGACTGGATCGGCCTTCGGGCCGCCGCCACCGAGGCGATGCGGCACGCCTACGCCCCGTACTCGAACTTCCCGGTCGGGGCGGCCGGGCTGGTCGACGACGGCCGGGTGGTGGTCGGCTGCAACGTGGAGAACGCCGCGTACGGCGTGACGCTCTGCGCCGAGTGCGGGGTGGTCTCCGCGCTGCACGCCACCGGCGGCGGCCGGCTGGTCGCCCTCTCCTGCGTCGACGCCACCGGCGAACCGCTGATGCCCTGCGGCCGGTGCCGCCAACTGCTCTGGGAACAGGGCGGGGCGGAGTGCCTGGTCGAGGCGACCCCCCGGCCGCTGCGGATGGCCGAACTCCTTCCGCACGCCTTCGACGTCGCCGACCTGGAGGCGGTCGTCGCGCCACCGGTGCTGCCGACCGTGCCGGAACGGCTCGCCGCCTGGCGGGGCCGGGGCACCGTCTTCGTCCACCCGGACGTCTCCGGCGGGAAGCAGGTCTGGACCGGCTACTGGGAGCGGTCCGCGGGCGACGACGGTGACGAGCCCACCGGGGTGCTGGAGGAGGCGCCGAGCTGGGACGACCCGGACGACGCGGTCACCTGGGGGCACGCCCGTACGCCCCGGGTGGTGGTGGTCGACGCGGCCGGTTCCCTGTACTGGGCCGGGGAGGGCGAGCCGCCGATGGAGATCCCGGTCCGCTGGCCCGGCTCCGACACCGACTGAACCGGCGGGTACAACCCCTGTGCCGGGGCGGGCACGCTCGAATCAACTCTTCGGAAAGGCGGGTGGCGGGCCCATGGGCACGTTCAGCGCGATCGAGGTCATCCGTACCAAGCGGGACGGCGGGGTGCTCAGCGACGGGCAGATCGACTGGGTGGTCGACGCGTACACCCGGGGGTTGGTCGCGGACGAGCAGATGTCCGCCCTCGCGATGGCGATCCTGCTGCGCGGCATGACCCCGGCGGAGATCGCCCGGTGGACCGCCGCGATGATCAACAGCGGGGAGCGGCTCGACCTGTCCGGCGTGGACCGCCCGACCGTGGACAAGCACTCCACCGGCGGCGTCGGCGACAAGATCACGCTTCCGCTCACCCCGCTGGTCGCCGCCTGCGGCGCCGCCGTACCGCAGCTCTCCGGACGGGGACTCGGCCACACCGGCGGCACCCTGGACAAGCTCGAATCGATCCCCGGCTGGCGGGCCGCGCTGAGCAACGAGGAGTTCATCGCCCAACTCGCCGACACCGGCGCGGTGATCTGCGCCGCCGGTGACCACCTCGCCCCGGCCGACCGCAAGCTGTACGCGCTGCGCGACGTCACCGGCACCGTCGAGGCGATCCCGCTGATCGCCAGCTCGATCATGAGCAAGAAGATCGCCGAGGGGACCGGTGCCCTGATCCTCGACGTGAAGGTCGGCAGCGGCGCCTTCATGAAGTCCGTCGACGACGCCCGCGAACTCGCCCGCACCATGGTCGAACTCGGCACCGCACACGGCGTACGGACCGTCGCCCTGCTCACCGGGATGTCCACCCCGCTCGGCCTGGCGGTCGGCAACGCCGTCGAGGTCACCGAGTCGGTCGAGGTGCTGGCCGGCGGCGGACCCGCCGACATCGTGGAGCTGACCCTCGCGCTCGCCCGGGAGATGCTCGACGCCGCCGGACTGGCCCACGTCGACCCCGAACCGGCACTGCGCGACGGCCGGGCGATGGACGCCTGGCGCTCCATGATCCGGGCGCAGGGCGGCGACCCGGACGCCCCACTGCCGATCGCGAACGAGACCGAGCTGGTCCGGGCCGACCGCGACGGGTACGTCTCGACCGTCGACGCGTACACGATCGGGGTCGCCGCGTGGCAGCTCGGTGCCGGCCGGGCGCGCAAGGAGGACCCGGTCAGCGCCGGTGCCGGCGTACTGCTGCACAAGCGTCCGGGAGACCGGGTACGCACCGGCGACGTCCTCTACGAGCTGCGGGCCGACACCGCCTCCCGGATCCCGGCGGCGCTGGCGACGGCCGGCTCCGCGGTCACCGTCACCGACGCCGCACCGGTGCTCGCACCGCTGGTCATCGAGCGGATCAGCTGACCCGTGAGCCGTTGCGTCAGCCCGCCCGGTACGACCGGCGGGGCGACCTGGTGCAGCCGCCCACGAGCCGCTATTCTCCCTGGCCACGGGGATCATCCGGCGCCGAGCCGCCGAAGACTTGCAGGGACGAAGCTGTGACCGTACCCGCTCCCGACCCTCGGGCCGTGCGAACGGCGAACCTCGACGAGATGAGCCGTCTCGGGCTGCCGCTGCCGCCGCCGCAGTTCCCCCTCGTCTGGGAACCCGGCGACGAGCTGGAACTGCGGCCGACGGCCGAGATCGAGGCTCGGGCGGCCGTCCTTCAGGTGGTGCTGGCCCGCTGTTTCGGCATGCCGGCCGAGGCCGGGATGAGCTGGCTGCTCGGCTCGCGCCTGATCGACATGGTCACCCCGCCGGAGTGGCAGTTCGTCATGGGCGGCCGGGGTGACCACCGCTCGTTCGTGCTGCACCACGACGCGGTATTCGCGCTCGCCTGGGTGCTCGGGCTGGTCAAGCACCTCGACCCGACCGAGCCGACCGACGAGCGGTTGACGGAGCTGTTGCCGAACCTGGTGGCGGGGGAGACGTTCGCCCAGTGGCGTTCGCGTTCCCTGGTCGCCCCGCAGGACGCGGTGGATGTCGCCGCCCTGCTGGACTTCTACTACTGCCTCGACTGGGGCTACCTGGAGTTGGAGCGCCTCGGCGGGGTGCACCCGAGTCTGATCGACGCGAACGCGATCGGCCAGCGCCGGTGGGCGTTGGAGTGGGCGGTCATGTTCATCGGTCCGTACCACGATCCGCCGGGCGGCTGGGAGGAAGTCGACCTGTCCACCTGACCCCGCCGGCCGGTCCGACCCGGCTCAACGGGGACTGTAGTGGGCGAGTTCGACGGCGGCGGTGACCGTGACCGGCTCGGGTAGCGCCTCGATCCGGGCGGCGAGCCGGACCGGATCGACGTGCCAGGCGCTCGGCCCCATCCCGACCAAGGTGGCCACCTCACGTCGGTCCAGCCGCATCGGGTTTGTGTGCCGGCTCCGGTCGACCAGCTCGAACTCGCCGGCCAGGCTGCCCGCCACCCGGTCGGCCTTGACCGGGTCGACCCGCAGCAGGTCCAGCCGGTCGACCAGTTCGGCCAGGTGGTCACCGGCCGGGGTGACCACCAGCAGGGCTCCGTCGCGCCGGAGCACCCGGTGGAACTCCGGCCCGTTGCGCGGGGCGAAGACGTTGAGCAGCAGCCGGGTGGACGCGTCGGCCAGCGGCAGGCCGGCCCAGGTGTCGCAGAGCGCCGCCGCCGCGCGGGGATGGGACCGGGCCGCCCGGCGCAGCGCCGGCTTCGACACGTCCAGGGCCAGCCCGACGGCGTCCGGGATCGCGTCGAGCACCGTCGCCAGGTGCCAGCCGGTCCCGGCCCCGGCGTCGACCACCAGATCCGGGTACGCCCCGCTGTTGTCGGCCGGGCCGGTGGGACCGACGACCCGTTCCGCCGCCTCGACCAGGGCGACCGAGATCATGTCGTAGTGACCGGCGCCGAGGAACCCGACCCGCGCGGTGACCATCTCCGGGCTGTCCCCGGTGTGCGGTGCGCGACCGGCCAGCAGGTTGACGTACCCCTGGCGGGCCAGATCGAAGCTGTGCCCGCGGGGACAGCGCAGCGCCCGCGCGGCGCCCGCGTCGACCGCGGTGAGCGGCTGGCCGCAGAGCGGGCAGCGCAGGAACCGCAACGGATCTGGACTCACTCCCGCCAGCCTAGGCGGTGCCGGTCAGCGACCTCCCAGCCCCGGCCCGCATCGGGCGGTACCGGCCCGGACCAGCGCCGCCACGGCGTCCGGGCCGCGTGCCCCGTCCGGTGCGGGCGGGCGGAGCACTAGGGTCTGGTCATGGTGGCAATCGAATACGAAGACATCGTCAAGGCACCCAAGGCGCTGCTGCACGACCACCTGGACGGCGGGCTGCGACCGGGAACCATCATCGAGTTGGCCGACACGATCGGCCACCCGCTACCCAGCACCGATCCGGACGAGTTGGGTCGGTGGTTCGTCACCGCCGCCGACTCCGGGTCGCTGGAACGGTACCTGGAGACGTTCGCGCACACCGTGGCGGTGATGCAGACCGCCGACGCGCTGCACCGGGTCGCCGCCGAGTGCGCGATGGACCTGGCCGCCGACGGCGTCGTCTACGCCGAGGTCCGGTTCGCCCCGGAACAGCACCTGGACCAGGGCCTGAGCCTGGACGAGGTGGTCGAGGCGACGGTGGCCGGGTTCGCCGAGGGAGCCGCGCTGGCGGCGGCGGACGGCCGGCGCATCCGGATCGGCACCCTGCTCACCGCGATGCGGCACGCCGCCCGGTCGCAGGAGATCGCCGAACTGGCGGTCCGCTTCCGGGACAGCGGCGTGGTCGGCTTCGACATCGCGGGCGCGGAGGCCGGTTTCCCGCCCACCCGGCACCTGGACGCCTTCGAATACCTGCAACGGGAGAACTTCCACTTCACCATCCACGCCGGTGAGGCGTTCGGGCTGCCGTCCATCTGGCAGGCGATCCAGTGGTGCGGCGCCGACCGGCTCGGGCACGGCGTACGGATCGTCGACGACATCACCGCCGGCACCGAACCGGTACTCGGCCGGCTGGCCGCGTACGTGCGGGACAAGCGCATCCCGCTGGAGCTCTGCCCGTCGTCGAACGTGCAGACCGGTGCCGTCGCGTCGATCGCGGAGCACCCGATCGGGCTCCTGCGCGACCTGCGGTTCCGGGCCACGGTCAACACCGACAACCGGCTGATGAGCGGCACCTCGATGTCACGGGAGATGGCCCTGCTGGTGGAGGCGTTCGGCTACGGCTGGGCCGAGCTCCAGTGGTTCACCATCAACGCGATGAAGAGCGCGTTCATCCCGTTCGACGAGCGGCTGGCGATCATCAACGAGGAGATCAAACCGGCGTACGCGAAGCTGCTGTCCTGATCCGCCACGGCACCGTCGGCGTACGGCCGTCGCGCTCAGCCCGTACGCCCGGTGCCGCCGACCGTGGCGCTGTCGCCGACCGGGCTGCCGGCACCGGTGCTCGGGGTGTAGGCGGCGATCGCGGCCCGGTGCAGGGCGGCCACCCGCCGGATCACCTGACCGCCCCGCGACGGTTGGCAGCCGAGACCGGTCTGCCGGCGCAGCACCTCGGGTTCGGTGCGGGCGAGTGTGATTCCCCGGCGAACCAGCAGCCCCGGTGCCTTGCGTCGTTCACCGAGGTCGCGGGCGAGCCGACGAAAGAAGGTCGCGCCGCGCGGGCGCCGCAACGTGTACGCGCCCGCGAGCAACCCGAGTCGACGGCATTCGGGTACTATCTCGGCAGCAAAAATCCCTTCGGCGATAAAGAGTGGCGATCCGGCTAGATCGAATGTCCGACTGTCCACCCGCCGGTCCGCGCCGATCGCGTAAACCGGCACTTCGGCACTGCCGTTCCGGATCAGAGAGGCAATCGTCGCCACGGCACCGTCGGCGTTCCACGCCTGTGGTGACTCCCAGTCGGCAAGACCGGCCCGACGCGGCAGCGTAGGGTCGTCACCGTCCTTGTAGAAATCGTCGAGGGAGAGCACGGGAAGCCCGGTGCGACGGGCGATGTAGGACTTTCCGGAGCCTGAGGGTCCAGCGAGCAGCACCACTCCGACAGAGGATCTCATTACTTTGAGTTACTCCCAGCAGACGGATTGCTAGCAAATTGCATGAACATCCCATCACACCGTCCGCGACGGACAACCTGGGCTTTCTCTTTGACTTGCGTCGTGATGGAATCTCGGAGGTCCGACCCGACCGGGTCGGTCGATGGGCGGTGCCCGCTGCGACGCGCGGGAGCCGAAAAGGGAGGGCGGTGACGTGAGCAAGCGGCCGAACACGGCGAACTCTTTCCTGTCGCGTCTCCGCCGGCCAATGGGCCGGCTCCGTGACATGCCGATCTGGTCCAAGCTCGGCATCATCATGATCGTGCCGACGCTCGCCACCATCGTCGTCGGCACCACCGGGCTCATCGACCACCTGCAGACCTACAACAACGCGGAACGGGCACGCACCCTCGCCAACCTGGCCCAGGCCTCCGGCGAGCTGGTCGACGGCCTCCAGGACGAGCGGGCCGCCGCCGTCCTGCTGCTCGGCTCCTCGAACCAGGAGACGAAAGAGAAGTACCAGGACGCGTACAGCAAGGTGCACCCCCGGATCGACCAGGCCAAGGCCCCGTACTCCGAGCAGCGCGCCGAGCTCGACGACCTGCCGGCCAACTTCACCGGCCTGCTCACCCGGATCGACCGGAGCCTGGCCGACCTGCCGGCCACCCGCAGCCAGGTGGTCAACGCTAAGCTGAAGCTCACCGACGCCTCCCAGTCGTACGAGGGCCTGATCAGCGACCTGCTCGACATCCGCGACTCGGCCTCCCAGCTCGCCGGCGACAGTGCGCTGAGCGAGCGGATGCGGGCCGCCACCGCGACCTCGCGCGCCAAGGAGTTCCTCTCCGTACGCCGGGTCGTGGTGCACCGGGCCCTGATCCAGAACGAGCTCACCCCGGTACTGCGCACCGACTACATCGCCACCGAGACCGGTCAGCAGCAGGCGTTGCAGTCCTTCCAGTCGGTGGCCACCCGGTCCGAGGCGGAGTTCTACGAGCAGACCGTGGCCGGTTCCGACCAGCGCGAGGCCGACAACTACAGCGGCTACATCCGGGGCAAGACCAACGACAGCATGGCCGACGCCCCGTTCGACGCGGACAAGTGGGACGCGGCGATGATCGGCAACGCGAAGCTGATCCGTACGGTGGAGGCCCGGCTCGACAGCGACGCGGTGAACCGGGCGACCGCGATCCGCGACGACGTACGTCGGCAGGTTTTCGTCGAGACCACGCTGCTGCTCGCCACGCTGCTGCTGGCCATCCTGTTCGCCTGGATCGTGGCTCGCTCGATGGCCCGGTCGCTGCGCGAACTGCGCCACGGCGCGCTCTCGATCGCCCAGTACGGCCTGCCGCAGGCGGTTGCCCGGCTGCGTGACCCGGCGCTGTCGGCGAACATGTCGCCGGTGCAGCTCGCCAACCAGATCGCCGAACCCCTGCCGGTACGCGGCAAGGACGAGTTCGGCCAGGTCACCGAGGCGTTCAACGCGGTCCACCTGGAAGCCGTCCGGACCGCGGCGGAACAGGCCGCGCTCCGTTCCTCCGTCGCGACGATGTTCGTCAACCTGGCTCGCCGCTCGCAGATCCTGGTCGACCGGCTGATCGGTCACCTCGACCGGTTGGAGCGCGGCGAAGAGGACCCGGACCGGCTGGCCGAGCTGTTCCAGCTCGACCACCTGGCCACCCGGATGCGTCGTAACGACGAGAACCTGCTGGTGCTCGCCGGTGCGGACTCCACCCGGGTGCAGCGCGAGCCGGCCGCCCTGATCGACGTGCTGCGGGCCGCGCAGTCCGAGGTCGAGCACTACACCCGGATCGAGTTCGGGGTGGTCGACCGCGACATCGAGGTCGCCGCGCACGCCGTCAACGACCTGGTCCATCTGGTCGCCGAGCTCTTCGACAACGCCACCGCCTTCTCGCCGCCCGACTCGCAGGTCATGGTCGAGGCCCGGCGGGTCGGCGACCGGGCGTCGCTCTACGTCGAGGACCGGGGCATCGGCATCACCGCCGACCAGCTCTACGAGCTCAACGAGCGGCTCGCCACGCCGCCCCAGGTGGACGTGGCGGTCTCCCGGATGATGGGCCTGGTGGTGGTCGCCCGACTGGCCGCCCGGCACGGGGTCAAGGTCGAACTGCGGCCCGGCTCCGACCGGGGCACGGTGGCCGATGTCACCATGCCGACCTCGGTGCTCGTTCCCCGGGCGCTCTCCGGTCGGGCCCAGCAGTCCGGTGGTTACACCACCCCGGCGCAGCAGCCGCCGAGCCAGCGGCCGAGCTTCGGCCCCCCGTTGGCGCTGGAAAGCGGCCAGGCGCCGCCGGCCCAGCGGACCCCGGAGCGCGACTTCGGTTCCGCCGGCCGCCCGTTCGAACCCGCGGCCTTCAACAGCGGCGGTCTCGGCAACGGCAGCGGGCTGGGCAACGGTTCCGGTCTCGGTAACGGCTCCGGTCTGGGCGGCAACGGCGGCGGATTCGGCAACGGAGCCGCCCGCGGCAACGGTGCCGGGCGCGGGATGCCGGCCTGGTCCGACCTCACCGGTGCGAAGGCCGGCAGCAACGGCAGCGAAGGGTTCAACCCGCGTCCGTCCAACGGGCACGGCGTCGACCCGCTGCCGCAACGCCGGGCCACCGAGGCGAGCAACGAGACGGAACCGACCGGCACGCCCGCGCCGGGCATTCCCCGGCAGGTTCCGACCAGCCCCGAAGCCCGACCGGCAAACGCCGAGCTGGCGCCGTCGGCCCTGCCGCCGGTCTCCGCCCCGCCCGTCTCGGCCCCGCCGGTGTCGGCCGCCCCCGCGTCGGCACCGCCGACGGTCACGGCCGCAGGTGCGCCGCCGGCCTGGCCGCCGGTCAGTGCCGCCGACCGGGAGGTCCCCGCACCCTCGGTTCCGGAGCGGCTCGCGGCGGCGCTGGACATGACGGCCGAACTGCCCCGGATCGCCCGCCCCTCGGCCGAGCCACCGATCACGGTGCCCTCGGCGGCGGCGGTCGAGGCCCGGCCGAGGTTCGCCGACGAGACCATGGAACTGCCGATCTTCCGTGAGCTGGAGTCCGCCTGGTTCCGTACCCGGCGCGCGGTCAACGACGAGACCAGTTCCGACGACGCCGCCGCTGCGGGCAACGGCCAGTACGTCACCGCCGACGCCCGGAGCACGGCCCAGAACGGTTCCGCCAACACTCCGACGAGCCCCACGACGGCGGCTCCGGCGGTCTCCACGACGTCGGGCCGTGGCTTGGGGACGGCGGTGGAGGCGACGGCGGGATCGGTCGGCTACGGCAACGGCGCCGGCCGGCCGGGAGGCTCGTCCGTCGGCGGTTGGCAGACTGCCGCCGACGACGGATGGCGTGCCGCATCCGCGGCTACCGAGGTGCCGGTCGCCGCGACCACCCAGAAGGGTCTGCCCAAGCGGGTGCCGATGGCACAGTTGGTACCCGGCGGGGTAGAAAAGCCGAGCGTCTCTGTGCAACGCCGGACCCCGGAGGCGGTACGCGGTCTGCTGTCCGCGTACCACCGAGGAGTGCAGCGCGGCCGTACCAACCCCTCGGAAGACCCGTCGACCCACCCGGAAGGCACTCCGGGAGGTCAGCAATCCCCGCAGGCCGGCTTAGGCCCCGCGGCCGGGAGCGGTCAGAAGGAGCATGAAGCATGACATCTACGCAGGATCTTGGTTGGCTGCTTGCCAACTTCGCCGACCGGGTGCCGGGCGTCGCACACGCGATCGCCGTCTCCGCGGACGGTCTGCTCCTCGCGTCGTCACGGGACCTTCCGCGTGACCGGGCCGACCAGCTCGCCGCGATCGCGTCCGGTCTCGTCAGCCTCACCCAGGGCGCGGCACGCTGTTTCGAGGGTGGCGCGGTTTTGCAAACCGTGGTCGAGATGGACAATGGCTTCCTGTTCCTCATGTCCATCTCGGACGGTTCCTCGTTCGCGGTGCTCGCCGCTCGCAACAGCGACGTGGGACAGGTCGGATACGAAATGGCACTGCTCGTCGACCGGGTGGGCGACGCGCTCACCCCCGCGCCGCGCGCCGCGGCGGGGATGCTGGGCTAGGAGTGCCGCCGGTCGGCCACCCGGTCAACGGGTGCGACGGCAACGACAGAACGACGAGCTTCACGGGCTCGGGCCACGGACGGGGCGAGAAGGGGGTGAACGGCGGATGATGGCTGAACGCGACGAGCCAACTGGCGCGCTGGTCAGGCCATACGCCGTCACCCGTGGACGGACCCGGCCGAGGCTCAACATCGCCCTGGAGGCACTGGTCGAGACGACGGTGCGCGGCCGGTCTGCCGGTAACGGCAACGGCGGCCAGGGTCGGGAGCACCAATACATCGCCGCGCTGTGTGACGGTCAGTTGCAGTCGCTCGCGGAAATCGCGGCGCGGATGCAGCTACCGCTCGGAGTGGCCCGGGTCCTCATCGCTGACATGGCCGCCGAAGGCCTGGTCGCGGTGCATGAACCGACAATCCTGGACGACTCTAACGACGCGGTGGGCACTGAACTGCTGGAGAGGGTGCTGAGTGGACTTCGCAGGCTCTGACATGTCGCACCGCCCGATGCCTGGGCGCGTGACATCGGCGAAGATCGTCATCGCCGGTGGGTTTGGCGTTGGCAAGACGACGCTGGTCGGCTCGGTCTCGGAGATCACGCCGTTGACCACCGAGGCGATCATGACGTCCGCCGGCGTCGGCGTCGATGACACGCGACAGGTGCCGGGAAAGACGACCACGACGGTCGCCATGGACTTCGGTCGGATCTCGATCGACCGGGACCTGATCCTCTACCTGTTCGGCACCCCGGGCCAGACACGTTTCTGGTTCATGTGGGACGAACTGGTACGGGGCGCGATCGGGGCGGTGGTGCTGGTGGACACCCGTCGATTGGCCGACTGCTTCGCGGCGATCGACTTCTTCGAGCACCGGCGGCTGCCGTACCTGGTGGCCATCAACTGCTTCGACGGGATGCAGTACCACGACCCGCAGGACGTGCGGGACGCGCTCGCCATCTCGAGTGACGTCCCCGTGGTGGCTTGCGACGCTCGTAACCGCGAGTCGACCAAGCACGTGCTGATCTCGCTGGTGGAGTACGTACTCACCATGCGCAGGTCACGCGCTGTCGCGCCCGCCTGACGTGAGTTGACGTAACAACTGCCCGGCCGGGCGTTCCATCCCGGTCGGGCAGTTGGCGTGCGTACGGAAGCCCGTGCCAGGTCAGGGTGGCGGGTGAGGGTGTACGGGCGGGAACGGTGGAGCGGGGCAATGCCGGATCAGGAGATCCGGGTCCACTCGCCGCGGCTGACCGTGAAGACACCCAGCGAGTCCGGCTCCATGCCGCCGTGGCGGATCGGCGCGAACGCGTACGAGCCGGCGATCCCCTCGGTCACCTGGCGGGCCAGGTACACCCGCAGGCGCCCCCGGTCGACGCTGTTCGCGAGCCGGGCGGAGTTGGCGATCAGGTGCACCGCGTCCGACGCGTACGGCGCGAACCCGCTGAACGAGCCGTGCTCCTGGATGTAGCGGAAGACGAAGTCCCGCCGGGCCAGGCCGGCGCTGGTGGTGTTGGTCAGCGACGACCCGCTCAGCGCCATCGGGTGGACCACGAACGAGCCCTCGACAGCCCCGGCGTTCTCGGCCGACAGGGTCTCCTCGGCGACCGCACCGGCGTCGAAGAAGATCGGCCCCTGGTAGCCGGCGTCACGTAGGGCACGGGCGGCGGCACCGGAGCTCGGGGCGGTGGCCCAGACCGCCACGGCGTCCGGCTTGCTGTTCGCCACCCGGCTGGCGGCGGAGACGAAGTCGGCACCGGTGGCGGGCAGCCGCACGGTCTTGTTCAGGTTCACCCCGACCGTGTTGAGCGCCCCCGTCATGGCCCGTACGCCGGAGTTTCCGTGCAGGCCGGACGCCGCCAGCAGGACGACCTTCTTGAGCCGCTGCGAGCTGATCAGGCGGGCCAGTTGCCGGGCGATGTCGCTGGCGTCGGGGGTGAGCTTGTAGATGAAGGTCCGCTGGGGCAGCGGCAGCACGATCTCGTCGGCGGCGGCGAGGGAGATGAACGGGACCTGCGCCTCCTGCGCGACGCCGATCATCGACAGCGAGGTCTCGGCCAGGGTGCCGCCGACCAGGGCGTGCACCTGTTCGCGGTTGACCATGTCGGCCGCCTGCTCCGCCGCGGTCTTCGGGTTGCTGCCGTTGTCCTGGACCACCAGGCGGATCTTGCGGCGGAGGTTGCCGACCGGCACGCCCTCTTCGTTGAGCGTTTCGAGCGTGATCCGCAGGGCCCGCTCCTGGAGGACGCCCAGTGCCGCTCCGGCACCGGTCAGTTCCAGGCTGGCGCCGATGGCGAGGTCCTGCGGGCCCTTGCTGGTGGGACCGCTGCGGTCGTTCTCGTCGCCGCGGCCACAGGCGGCCAGGAAGAGGCTGGAGGTGCTCGCCAGGAGCAGGCCGCGGCGGGTAAGGGCGGTTGAACCGATCGCCGGTGTCGCCATCAGATGCCGCCTCTCACGCCGGCAGGGGTTCACCGGCCGCCTACTCTTCCGCCGGTATGTTGCCGAGCGGATAGTCCTACCGTCAAATATTTATGGTGTGGCCAGGAACACTCGGCCGTACGTGGTCCGGCTCACCAGGATCGACGGGTTGGTCAGGAACGGTAGCCGGCGGACCGGTACTCGTACTCCCGATCGTCGTCACGCTCGTTGTGGTCGCGGGTGAAGTCCCAGCCGCCCGCGGCCTCGCGTCCGGGCCGACCGCCGACCG
The DNA here is from genome assembly GCF_055586685.1 of Micromonospora sp. NPDC049529. Taxonomy (NCBI): domain Bacteria; kingdom Bacillati; phylum Actinomycetota; class Actinomycetes; order Micromonosporales; family Micromonosporaceae; genus Micromonospora; species Micromonospora sp. NPDC049529. Next base: position 300,852 of record NZ_JBVJHT010000011.1, on the reverse strand, counting down.
CGAAGCCGCCGATCTCCTGGCCCCTGCGCCAGCCACGGAAGTAGCCGGTGGTGTGCTCGGCGATCCGTGCCGCGTCGCGGACGATGCGCAGTGGCCGCTCGTCGCGCAGTGGCGAGCCCGGAACCAGGTTCGCCTGCGGCACCCGCTTGGGCAGACCGGCCCGCGTCTCGTCGCCGACCTGCGGCCTGGCTGCCTGCTCGGCGGCTCGCCAGCCGGTGTCGGCGGTCGAGGACCACTCCACCTGCGCGTCGTCCTCCGGGTGTCCGGTGAACCAGGCCGAACGCGCGGCGGCGAAGATCAACAAGTCGCCGTCACCCTCGTCGGCGACCGGCGGAGCACTGGGCTCGGCGGCACGGCGGGCCGACCGGGTGATCCGGCCGCTGCGGTCCGGGTCCTCGGGCTCCACCAGGCGCAGCGGCGGGCCGTCCAGGCGCGGGTCAGCGGCCGGACCGGCCGGGTCACGCAGGGCCCGGTCGGCCAGAGCGCGGTCGGCCAGCGGCGGCGGCTCGACGAGCCGAAGCATCGGTGGCTCCTGCGGAAGGTCGTCCGCGAGCCACGGTGGGGTCACCCGTCCGTCGCCCGGTCCGGCCGCCGCCGGCAGGTCGAGACCGGCCGACGTCCGCTTGTCGAACTGGTACGCCGGTTCGGCACTCGGCGCCAGGTCCCGTCCGGCCCGGTCACGATCCAGGCGATCCCGATCGGCCCGATCCCGGTCGGCCCGGCCCCGCTCGGCGCGGTCGTTGCGTTCCCGGTCGTTGCGTTCCCGGTCGGCCCGGTCACGCTCGGCGCGTTCGGCCCGGTCACGGTCGTTGCGCTCACGCTCGGCGCGGTCGTTGCGCTCACGCTCGGCGCGGTCGTTGCGTTCCCGGTCGGAGCGGTCCCGCTCGGCGCGATCCCGCTCACTCCGGTCGCGGTCGAGCCGCTCCAGATCGTGCTGGTCGCGGTCCCGGTCCTCGCCGGAGCTGACCAGGGGCCAGTTCGCCCGCGATCCGGGCGGTGCGCCGACCGCGTCCGGACGGGGAGTCGGCACCGGAACGTTGAGGTCGGTGGCACCGAATCCGGTCGGCGAGGGAGCCGGCTCGATCTTGGTCTTCGGGCGCGGCACGATCGGCGTCGGGCGCTGACGCTCGCTCCGGGCGCTGTTGATCGCTGCGGTGGTGAGGGTGGCCCGGAACGGCTCACCCGCGTCGACCGGCGGCACGCTGCTGCTGCGCTGCACCGGCACGATCGGCGTGATGCCCGGCGGCGGCGGGGGTGGTGCGGAGACCGGCCGGTTGGCCGGCGACTCCCGCCACTGGGGCGGGGAGGCCGGGGTCGCGGGCGTCGGCGCGGGCAGGTCACGTTGCGGTTGCGCCACCGGTGGCGCAGCCTGCCGGCCGGGCAGGGAGGCTGCCGGGGTGAGCGGCTGCGGGGCGCTCGGCGGCGGAGCCAGCGGCGCGGGCGCGACCGGAGGCGGTGACATCGGCTGCGGGGTGGTCGGCATTCCGTTGCCGGGCACCGGCTGCGGCCGGCTGCGCCGACCGACCGCCGGAACCGGCTCGTGGTTCGCCGGCCGTACGCCGTGGTTGCCCGACCCCTGGCTGCCGGTGGCGTGGCTGCCGACGATGCCGTGGCTGCCGGTCCCGTGAGCGGCGGTGCCCTGGTCGGTGCCGGCCGCGCTGCGGCGCACCGTACGGCGGCCGGCGAGCGGTGCGGGCGTGGTCACCCGTGCCGCCAGCGTGGCCACCAGTGCGTCACAGCCCGCGTCGCAGGCACGCACCGCGGCGACCGCCTGCCGCACCGCCTCGGCCACGGCCGAGGTGAGTGCCTTGTTGTTGACCGTGGCCCGGCGGGGCGTCTCGACGATCGCCACCTGGAGCGCGGTGATCGCCTCGGAGATCTCCTCCGGGTCGGCGATGCCGTCCGCGGCGAGGTGTGCGGCGATGGCGTCGGCGGCGACCGAGGTGTCCCGGCCCCGTCCACCGGTACCGCTCAGCATGCCCGGCTCGGGCAGTGCGTCGAGGACCGCGAGCGGCACCGGGTCGGCCGGGTCCGGGTACGCCCGCAGGGCGGCCGGGTACAGCTCGCGGAGGACCTCGCGCAGCGTCGCGGCGGCGGAGTGCCGCCCACTGGCCAGCGCCGCGTGCGCCGCCAGTACGGGCTTGTAGCCGGCCAGGTCCCGGGGCGCCGGAAGGGTCATCGCGGAGAGCGCGCCGGCCTGCAACGCGCGGGCCAGTCCGACCGCCCGCCGTTGGGCCGGCGAGCTCTCCATCTCCTCCATCGACTCGTCGTCGGCGAACCGCTCGGCGAAGTCGTCCACCGAGTCGTCGTCGGCGATCGCGAGGGGTCGGCCGGCGGCGCTCAGCAGCGAGGTGACCAGGTGGTCGTCGCTGTCGGCGGCGATCGCCACACCGCTCATGCCGCTCGAACGTTCGACGAGCAGCGCGCCGAGCTGGGCATAGCCAGCCGGGTCGTCGCCGATCTCGCCGACGTGGAGCAGCCGGCCTGCGTCGTCAACCACAGCAGACGTCAGCGTGGATCCGGCCGAAGCCGGTCCAGCGGACAGATCCGCTGAGGCCAGACCGCAGTACACCCGCACGAGCGCCACGGCGTCGTCCTCCTCCCGAGACCCAGGTGGTGTGTGCCAAAGACTGATGCTCCCTGGTGAGGGGTCAGTCGCGCCAGTCCACCGCTGCAGAGATCTTGCCGATAATCGTGCGCCAACCCAAACTTGCGGTTTGTGCCCCGATTTTCTTCAGTCGGCGCCGCCCCATGAAAGCACCGAGGCCGCCGTTGGCCGTCGCACGCAGCGCCTCGTCCAGGTCATCGAGGCTGGAGCCGGTCGAGAGCATATCCAGTACGGACGGCAGCCGCAGCGCGTACGACAGGTCGCGGGCGATCTCTCCGGCCGAGATGAGCAGGGGCGCGTCCCACGTGTCGTGGCCGCCACGGAGGTTCTCCACGACCAGGTCGAGCTCGTACGAGTCCTCGTCCAGCGGGGCGATATCCGCAGGCTGGAGCCGTGCTACCAGGTCGTCCCAGGTGTCGAGCCCGGACATGTCGTGCGGTGCTCCGGACAGCACGAAGCTGACCAGTGACTCGCGGCTCTTGAACAGCAGCAGTTTGCCCCGGTGAGTGAGAAAGACCGCAACTTCTTCGGCTTCTTCGTCGTCGTCGGCTTCGTCCGCTTCGTCGTCGAGCTCGTCGTCGGCGAGCAGCTCCTCGTCGTCGACCTCGTCGCCGTCGCCGGTGCGGCGGGCCCGGCGGGGCTTGGTGTCGTCGTCCTGGAAGTCCTCGGCGAACTCCTCGTCGAGGAAGACGACGGTCTCCTCGTCCTCGGCCCGGCGGGCGCGGGCGTCGAACGGGTCGACCTCCCGCTCACCGATCTCGGTCGGCGTCACCGTGTTGGACATCCGGTACGCCCGCAGGGTGAAGCCACTGCCGGCGGGCAGCGCGATCTCCACCGGGTCGATCCGTACGTCTTCCCACAGTGCGCGGTTCGCGGGCTCGGTTACCTCGTCTACCTCTTCGTCGTCGAGGTCCGGGTCGGCCTCGACGGGGTCGGCTGCCGCGTCCGCTGTGCTGTCGGTCGCGGTGTCGGTGGTCCGGCTGCTCTCGTCGAACTCGGTGTCGGGTTCGTCGGCGTCGGGCCGGTGGGGCGACTGGCGGGCCACGCTGACCTCCGTGTGCACTCAAGGTTTGCGGCACCCGATCCGGGGTGGAACTGTCGGGTGGGTGACTCTGCGCACATACCCTAGTGGGCGGCTCGACGGGGCGGGTGCCGGCACCCCGTTGGCGAAGCCATCATCTATTAGTAGTCTTGCTACCTATGAAGGCCCAGGCGTTGCACGGCCACCTCGACGCGCTCCTGCTCTCGGTGCTGGAGCAGGGCTCGCTGCACGGCTACGCCATCATCGAGGCGCTCCGGGAACGCAGCGGCGGAACGCTCAACCTGCCCACCGGGACGATCTACCCGGCCCTGCGCCGGCTCGAACGGGCCGGCTACGTCGACAGCACCTGGAGCACGGTGAACGGCCGGGAGCGGCGGACGTACCGGCTCACCGGGGCCGGGCACGGGGCCCTGGCCGGTGAGCGGACGAGCTGGCAGGAGCTGAGTTCGACGGTGGGTCGCTTCCTCGGCGTGGACGACCCGTCCGGGGCCCCCGCCTGACCGACCCGCCCACGGGTGGGTGCGGCGGCGCCGCCGCTCACCGCCTCCCGGCCGGCGCGCCGGTTCCGGTCGCCAGGCATGCGTACGCCGCCCGGCCCAGCCACCCGTGCACGGCGACCAGCGCGAACCCGCCAACCAGCATCGGTGGCCAGGTCAGCGCCGCCTCCCAGAGCGTGACCGACCAGGTGTAGACCACCACGGTGACGATCCAGCCGAGACCGAGTCCGACCGACAGGCCGACCCCGGCCACCCGCGCCAGCCGTACCGGGCCGGTCCGGCCGCGCCGGGCGTGCCAGCCCAACCACGCGTACGCGACGAGCGCGAACAGGTCGATACCCCGCCAGAGCCAGTCCAGCGCACCGGAGAGCAGCAGGTAGGCGCCGGACGGCGGGGGACCGGTCCAGGGCGCCCCGCGCCACATCAGGTCGGCCGTCACCGTCAGCACCAGCCCGACGACGAGCACCCGGATCGCCAGGGCGCGCAGCGTGCCGGCGAGCAGCTCCGACTGGTACTCGTGGGCGAGCTGGCGTACCGGGCCGAACTCGGCGACGGCCAGCCGTTCCGCCTCGACCGGGTGCAGGCCACCGTCGCGGTAACCCTCGGCGCTGTCGGTGAGGCTGTGCCGGGCCTCGGTCAGCAGGTCGGACTTGAGCCGGGCCGGGCCGTGCAGCGCCCGGTCCAGCTCGTCGACGTACTCGTCGATCACGCGACGACCGCCCGGTGCGCCGTCGCCGAGAGCACCCGGACGGTCATCCGGGCGAGCAGGCCGAAGGTGGCGTTCAGCAGGACCCAGGCGGCGATCATCGGCGGCCAGGTCAGCACGGCCGGCGACTCCAGTGCCGCGTTCACCCCGGCGAAGGCGCCGAGCGCCCAGATCAGCCCGCCGACGACCAGGGCAACCAGGGCCAGCGGGCGGACCACCGCACGCGGGGAGAGCGGCCACCGGCGGCCGGCCGGGCCGAGCAGGAAGAGCGCGAGCAGGGCCAGGGCGCCAGCGGCGTACGAGGCCCAGTCCAGGGCCCGGACCATGAGCAGGAAGCCCGACGGCGCCGACGGGGTCGTCGCCGGCGGCTCCCACCACATCAGGTCGGAGGTCAGCATCGCCACCGGGACGAGCGCCACCAGCAGCGCCAGCCGCCGTCCCTGCCCGGCGGTCAGCTCGGCCTGGTAGGCGGGGGCGAGCCGGTCGGGCGCGCCGAACTCGGCCACCGCCCGGCGCTGCGCCGCGACCGGATCCAGACCGCACTCCCGGTACGCCTCCGTCGCGTCCCGCAGGCTGTCGCGCACCTCGGTCAGCAGGTCGCGTTTGAGCCGGGCCGGTCCGCGCAACCGGCCGCCGAGCAGCCGGACATAGTGGTCGATCGGGGCCTCGCGCGTCGACATCCATCCAGCCTGCCATGCCGGCCCGCCGCCGGAGGTCCGGCGTTTCCCCCGTACCGCCCCCGAGACCGGCTCAGGGTCCGCCAACACCGGATCGCCGGCCGGTCGACCCGGCCGCCGGTCCGCTCCACTGCCGGTCGACTCAGTGGGTGGTCAGGGCGAGGTAGTCGCCCTCCGCCGCCTCCTGGGCCAGCCACTGGTCCCGGTACCAGCCGGGCTGGTCGAGCAGGTCGGCGTGCCGGCCGCGTTGCCGTACCCGGCCGGCGTCTAGGACCAGGATCTCGTCGTACCGGTCCAGGCCGCGCAACCGGTGGGTGACCAGCAGTACGGTGTGCCCGGCCGGGACCGTGTCGGTCACCGAGGCGAGTACCCGGTCGGCGGCGGCGGGATCGAGTCCCTCGGTCGGCTCGTCCAGCACCAGCACCGGTGGCCGGGCGAGCAGCGCCCGGGCCAGGGCCAGCCGCTGTCGCTGACCGCCGGAGAGCTGGCCACCGTCCTCGCCGACCACGGTCTCCCAGCCGGCGGGCTGCTGGCGTACCCAGTCGAGCAGGCCGGCGGCCCCGGTCGCGGCGGCCAACTCGTCGTCGCTCGCGTCGGCCCGGCCGAGCAGCAGGTTCTCCCGGACCGACGCGTGGAACACGTACGCCTCGGCGAGCAGGCCGCCGACCAGCCGGGGCAACTGCCCGGACGGGTACGCGGAAAGGTCCCGACCGCCCAGCGTGACCCGCCCCCGGTCCGGCGCCACCGCCCCGGTCAGTACGCCGATCAGCGTGCTCTTGCCGGCCCCGCTCGGCCCGACCACGGCCACCCGCCGCCCGGCCGGCAGTTCCAGGCTGATCCGGTCGAGCGCGGCCGGCGCCCCGTCCCGGTACCGGACGGTCACCTCGTCGACCACGCAGTCATGGCGTTCGCCGTCCACCCCGACCGTCTCCGGCCCGGCTGCCGGCTGGTCGGTCGTCGGCTGGTCGGTCGGTTCGCCGGTGAGCAGGGGGGCCACCCGGCGCAGGGCGGTGCGGAGCTGGGTCCACTGGCGGGCGGCGCCGACCAGGGCCAGGGTCACCTCCACCGCGGCCAGGGTGCCCACCGCCAGTACGCCGACCAGGACCCCGTCCACCCCGGCGTGCAGGGCGGTGGCGGCCACGGCGGCGGTGGTCGCGCCGGAGACCAGCACCCCGAGTCCGTCGATCGCCCAGCCGGCGGCGGCGAGCCGCCGTTCCAGTCCGGCGAGTTCCCGGGCCCGGCGGTCGGCCCGGTCCAGTGCGGCCCCGGTGGCGCCGAAGGCGGCCAGGTCGGCGGCGCCGTGGGTCAGGTCGATCGCGTCGACCGCGAGTGCGCCGCGCAGCGGGGCGACCCGGTCCGCGGTACGCCGGGTCAGCGCGGTGGCGGCGGCCGGCAGGACAACCCCGGCCAGCAGCAGCCCGAGGGCGAGCGGGGCCGCCGCGGCGGGGGCGAGGGCGGCGGTGCCGGCGACGGCGAGCAGGCTCACCACCGTTGCCGCCGCGCCCGGCACCAGCACCCGCAGCAGCAGGTCCTGCACCGCCTCCACGTCGGAGACGAGCCGGCTGAGCGAGTCACCGGTGTGCTCACCGGCGCTGGTGCGGCGCCCGGCGAGGGTGGCGAAGACCCGGGCCCGTACGTCGGTGACGAAGCGCAGGGTGGCGTCGTGCCCGGCGAGCCGTTCGGTGTAGCGCAGCACGCCCCGGCCGATGGCGAGCGCCCGTACGGCGACGATGGCGACGGTGAGTACGTCCAACGGCGGCTGCCCGGCGGCGGTGATCAGCAGCCAGGTGGCGGTGGTCATCAGGGCCAGTCCGGCGAGTTCGGTGCCGGCGGCGAGCAGTCCGGCACCGACCAGCCGACCGAGGTACGGGCGGGCCAGCCGCAGTACCGCCCGTTCGGCCCCGAGACCGGTCGGTCCACCGTCGCCGCTCATCGGGCCGCCCCCGCTCCGTCGGGAACCTCGGTCGGGTCCGGTAGCCGGCCGGGGTCGAGTTCGGTCACCCGGCCGTCCTCGACCCGGAGTACCCGGTCGGCCTCGGCCAGCAGCGCCGGCCGGTGGGCGACGAGTACGGCCGTACGGCCGGCGACCAGCTTGCGGGTGGCGGCCAGTACGGCGGCCTCGGAGGTGCCGTCGAGCCGGGCGGTGGGTTCGTCGAGCAGCACGATCGGCGCGTCCCGCAGGAAGGCACGGGCCAGCGCGACCCGCTGCCGTTGGCCGCTGGAGAGCCCGTGGCCGCGTTCGCCGAGCAGGGTGTCGAGTCCGTCGGGCAGGTCGCGCAGTACGTCGTCGAGGGCGGCGGCGCTCGCCGCGACCCGGACCGACTCGGTGGAGGCGTCGGGCCGACCGAGTCGGATGTTGTCGGTCAGCGAGGCGGCGAAGAGGTGCGCCCGCTGCGGCACCCAGGCCAGTTGTCGGCGCCACTGTTCCAGGTCGGCGGTGGCGAGGTCGGTGCCGTCGACGGTGATCCGTCCGGTGGTCGGTGCGACGTTGCCGAGCAGCAGGCCGAGCAGGGTGCTCTTGCCGGCCCCGCTGGGGCCGATGACCGCGATCCGGTCGCCGGGTCGGATGGTCAGCGTCACGTCCCGCAGCGCGGTGGTGCGTTCGTACTCGACGGTCACCGCCTCGAACCGGATCTCACCGGGGGCGAGCACGGGCCGCCCGTCGGCGGATCCGGGGGTGGCCGGCGCCCCTTCCAGTACGGTCAGCGCGTCGTCGAGCGCGGTCAGCCCCTCCATGCTGGCGTGGAACCTGCTTCCGGCGGTGCGCAACGGCAGGTACGCCTCCGGCGCGAGCAGCAGCACGAGCAGGGCGGTGTGCAGGGCCAGCCCGCCGTCCAGCAGGCGCAACCCGATCGGGACCGCGACCAGGGCCACCGAGAGGGTGGCGACGAGTTCGAGCACCAGCCCGGAGAGGAAGGCGATCCGTAGCGTTCTCATGGTCGCGGCGCGGTGCCCGTCGGCCATCCGGCGGACCACGTCGACCTGGGCCCGGGCCCGGCCGAAGGCGCGCAGGGTGGGCAGGCCGGCGACCATGTCGAGGAAGTGCCCGCCGAGCAGGCTGAGTCGGCGCCACTGCCGCTCGGTGGCGGCCTGGGCCTGCCAGCCGAGCAGCGCCCCGAAGATCGGGATGAGCGGCAGGGTCGCGGCGATGATCAGCGCGGAACTCCAGTCCGCGAAGGTCAGCCGGGCCAGTACGGCCACCGGCACGGTCACGCTCAGCACGAGTTGCGGCAGGTAGCCGGTGAAGTACGCGTCCAGCGCGTCCAGCCCGCGCCCGGCCAGCGTGGCGATCCGGCCCGCCTGCTGGCCGGCGAGCCAGCCCGGCCCGCGTTGCCCGACCGAGTCGAGCAGGTCGACGCGGAGCGCGGCCTTGACCGCCGCCGCCATCCGGGCGGCCACCGCGCCCTGGGCCCAGAGCACGGTGGCCCGGCCGGCGACGGCGGCGACGAAGCCGAGCAGCGCGGCCCGGTCGAGCCGCCCGTCGGCGGCGGTGGCGAGCAGATCGGCGAGGGTGGTGGCCTGGGCGAGGACGAGTGCGGCGGCGAGCACCCCGAGCCCGCCGAGCACGGCGACCTGGCGCCGGGTCGAAGGGACCCGGCGCAACAGCCGCGGATCGAACGGGCGGCGTCGGCTCACCAGTACACCGGCGCCCGGTCGTCGATCCGTCCGCGGAACACCCACCAGCTCATCGCCTGAAAGCCTAGTAGGGCCGGGATCAGGGGAATCAGCAGCCAGCTCAGCAGCCGCAGCGTGGGTGTGCTGGCGGCGGCGTCGGCCACGGTCAGCCCGGCCGCCGGATCGACGGTCGAGACCAGGGCGTAGGGCCAGGTGGTCACGGCGACCAGGAGCACCGGCAGGGCGAGCGCGGCGGAGCTGGCGACGAGGGCGGGTCCGGCCCGCCCTCGGGCCAGCGCCCGGCCGGCGGCGAGCAGGACCGCCGTCAGCAGCACCGGCAGCAGCAGTGCGGCGAGGGGTTGCTGGGCGGTGTGGCGTACCCGGTCGGTGAGCAGGCCCACGGCGGTGGCCGCGGCGAGCGCGAGCAGCGCGGCGGGGACCAGCCGGCGGGCCAGTCGGTGGTACCGCTCACCGGCCGCACCGGGCAGTCGCAGGGCGAGGAAAACCGCCCCGTGTACGGCGACCAGCCCGACCAGGGTCAGTCCGCCGGCAGCGACGAACGGGGTGAAGAGGTGGCTGACCCCGGCCACGTGCCCGTCGGTGTGCAGCGGCACTCCCTGGAGCAGCCCGGCGAGGACGGCGCCCCAGCCGAGCGCGGCGAGCGCGCTGCCGCCGATGATCACGCCGTCCCAGCGGGCCCGACCGGCGCTGCCGCCGAGCCGGCTGCGCAACTGGACGGCGGCGGTTACCAGAATCACGCCGGCCAGGGCGGCGCAGACCGCCGGGTAGAGCCCGGAGAGGAGTTCGCCCTCCAGCATCGGGAAGGCGCCGAAGAGGATGCCGACCGAGGCGACCAGCCAGACCTCGTTGCCGAGGAAGAACGGCCCGACGGCGGTGAGGGCCCGGCGTCGCGAGTTTTCGCCGGTGGTGCCGGCGAGCAGCAGTCCGACGCCGTAGTCGCAGCCGCCGAGGACGAGGTAGCCGGCGAGGAAGACGCCGAGCAGGGCGTACCAGACGAGTTCCATGGCGATCTCCTATCCGGCCAGTACGTGCGTGGGCTGGTGTTCGTCCAGGTCGTCGCCACCCCGGGGTGGGCGGCCGAGGGCGAGGTCGTGGGCGCCCCGGTGGGCCCGGCGGGCGAGCAGGGTCCAGTTGGTGACGGCGAGCGCGCCGAGCAGGGCGGTGAAGCCGATCAGCGAGGTGAGCAGGACACCGGCGGAGATCGGGGTGACCGCCTCGGAGACCGGGAGCAGCCCGTACACGGCCCAGGGTTGGCGTCCGCCCTCGCGGGCCAGCCAGCCGAGGATGGACGCGACGAACGGCAGCGGTACGGCGATCAGCAGCAGGTAGAGCGGGAACCGCAGCCGGATGATCCAGTCCCGGAACAGCAGCGGCAGCAGCAGCCAGCTCCAGGCCAGCGTGAGCCCGATCAGGATCATGAAGCCGAGGGCGGCGCTGCTCCAGGCCGGCGGGGTGTAGTCGCCGGGCCCGAACCGGGCGGCCCACTCGGCCACGATCGCGGACCGGTCGGCGTCGCCGCCGAACTTGGTCGGTTGGACCCCGCCGATCGCCCCGAACTGTGCGAAGCCGAAGCCCATCACCATCGAGCTGGCCAGTGCCGAGGTGACCAGCCCGATCCGCAGTGACCGGCGGAACAGGGCGTAGTCGGCCGTACGCCGGATGAGCTGGTAGGAGCTGATCCCGGCGAGCAGCAGTCCGCCGGTGAGGACGGCGGCGCCCACCACGTGGCCGAAGGCCATGCCGAGGGTGGGGTTGCCCAGTAGCGCGGTGAAGTCGGTGAGGTGGGCGACACCGTTCTCCATCCGGTAGCCGACCGGGTTCTGCAGCCACGAGTTCGCCACCAGCACCCAGTACGCCGAGGCGTACGCGGTGATCGCCACCGCCCAGATCAGCGCCAGGTGTACGCCCCGACGCAGCCGGTGCCAGCCGAAGATCCACATGCCGAGGAAGGTGGATTCGAGGAAGAAGGCGACCAGGGTCTCGATGGCCAGCGGTGCGCCGAAGACGTTGCCGACGTACCGCGACAGGCCGCTCCAGTTCAGCCCGAACTGGAATTCCAGCACGATCCCGGTCGCGATCCCGAGGGCGTAGTTGATCAGGTAGAGCGTGCCCCAGAACCGGGTCAGCCGCTCGTACTCCGGCTTCCTGGTGATCACCCAGGCCGTTTGCAGGTAGACCAGCATCGTGACCAGCCCGAGGGTGACCAGCACGAACAGGAAGTGGATGGAGGTCGTGGTGGCGAACTGAAGACGGGCGATCGGTAGCGCGTCCATGGCCATCCCCAAACCAGTCGACTCACTTGTCATAGCGAGCCTACACGTAGCTTCGCTACCTATATCTACTACGTTTCGTCGTAATCTCAGTCTACGACGGCTGGTAGTAGATTGCGATCCGGGTGAGCCGCAGGGGCCCGCCGGGGTGAAATGCCGGCGAACGCCGTGAAGGACGCCAACCACGCTGGTCTCATGGCGGATGAACGCCTGCGGACCACGGTCAGGCCCTCACGACGGGACTTTCTCATGCGCGCGGAAGAACTCGGCGAGGTCGCCGACCTGAGGCTCGACGACCAGCGCACGGTGCACTACCTCCGGGCCGGTTCCGGACGGCCGCTGGTACTGCTGCACACGATCCGCACCCAGCTCGAATACTTCGGCGAGGTCATCCCGATGCTCGCCCGGCACTACACGGTCCACGCCCTGGACCTGCCCGGCCACGGCCGCTCCTCGAAGTCCACCACGGTCCGGTACGACGAGCCGTACCTCCGGCGCGGGGTGATCGACACGATGGCGCGGCTCGACCTGCGCGACGTGACCATGGTCGGCGACTCGATCGGTGCCGTCCTGTCCCTCACCGTCGCCAGCCAGGTCCCGAAGTCGGTGGCCCGGGTCGTCGCCGTGAACCCGTACGACTACGACACCCGCTTCGCCGACGGCATCCGGCGCGGCAACCGGTTCGCCGACCTCGTCCTCGGCGGGGTGGCACTGCCGGGCGTGGGAAAGCTCCTCGGCGCCGCCGAGAACAAGTTCGTCACCAGCCGGATCTTCCAGGGCGGCTTGGCGGACGGAAAGAAGGTTCCGGCACCGCTGCTCGACGAGTTCGACGCCACCCTCAAGCGCCCCGGGTTCCACTACGTCGAACGCAACGTCTACCAGAACTGGCGCTCCTGGAGCGCCGCCCGCGACCTGTACGGCGGGATCACGGCGCCGGTGACCCTGGTCTACGGCGACCGGGACTGGTCCCGCCCGGCCGAACGGGCACGTACGGCCCGCGCCCTCGGGGTGGAACCGATCACCCTGCCGGAGACCGGCCACTTCGCCTTCCTGGAACGCCCACGGGGACTCGCCGAGATCGTCGTCGGCCAACCAGCCCCGTCGAACTGAGCGACGTGTGGGTGCCCGTCCGGTCAGGCGAAGAACAACGTGACCGGCAGCGCCACCAGGGTCGTCGCGACGGCGAGACTGGCCAGGCCACGTACCCACGGGCGGGGACCGGCGACCAGTAGGCGCTGCACCCGCGCGTCCAAATGCGCGTCGGCCAGGCCGAGCGCCCCGGCCGGGGCCACCCGCGAGCCGGCGGTGGCGAACCGGAGCAGCGCGTTCGCCAGCGGCCCCTCCGCGTGCAGCCGCCGCGCCTTGTCGTCGGCCCGCATCTCCACCAGCAGCGCCACCGTCTCCGACGCCTGCCGCAGCCAACCCACCAGCGGCAGCGCCCGGCAGAGCGCGGTGAACGGCAGCAGCACCAGGTCGTGCCGCTCGTCGGCGTGCGCCCGCTCGTGGGTGAGCACCGCCGCCAGCTCGGTCCGGTCCAGCAGGTCCAGGGTGCCGGCGCTGACCACCACCGTCGGGCGCATCCCCGGCAGGCAGTACGCCGCCGCACTCGGGTGGTCGAGCACCAGCGCGCCCGGTGCGGCCGGATCGTCCCGACCGACCAGGTCGAGCAACTGCCGGTGCCGGGTCTGCGCGCGTACGGCGCTGACCAGGCCGCGTACGGTCGAGCCGAGCAGGGCGGTGGCCACCCCGAAACCGACCCCGACCAGGGCGAGCTGGGTCACCCCCAGCCCGGCCGGCAGGGTCCCGTGCCACAGGTCGCGGCCCAGGTGCAGCAGGGAGTCGCCCAGCCCTTCCCGGTAGGGCGCGAGCCCGATCGCCATCGGCAGCCCGATCGCGCAGAGCCCGAGCGCCAGCCCGATCGCCTGCCAGGAGAGGATCGCTACCCGTGGGCTGCGCCAGGTCCAGGTGGACCGCAGCAGAACGGTGGCCATGAGATAGCACGCCACGGCCGTACCGGCGAGATGAGCGGCGTACGTCATGGCCCTAGCCCTGCCGGTCCGCGGCCTCGTCGGTCAGGGCCGCCCGCAGCACCTCGGCCTCGGTGCCGGTGACCGACCGGGCGAACCGCACCAGGGCGGCGTCCCGGCTGCCGGCGAGGTCGAGCGCGTCCAGCATCAGCCGGGCGATGTGCGCCTCACGGGTGGCCGCCGGCCGGTAACTCCAGGCCCGGCCCTCGCGCTCCCGCTCGACCATGCCCTTGCCGGCCAGTCGATCGAGCACCGTCATCACCGTCGTGTACGCCAGCTCGCGCTCGCTCAGCGCCTCGGCGACCTCCCGCACCGTGACCCCCGCGCCGCTGGCCAAACCGCCGGCCCGATCCCACAGCACGTCCATCACCGCACGTTCGAGATCACCCAGTCGCGTCACCCCCCAACCCTACTACCCCCCGTCGTAGCCCCCCACCCCCACCAAGGGGCGCCTCATGTAGAGAAAGAGTGCCCATCCGAAGCGGAATAGGCACTCTTTCTCTACATCTGTCGCGAGCGAGCGAGCGGGCGGGCGCCGGCGGGTGGGCGCCGGCGGGTGGGGTTAGGTGCCCTTGGGGTGCCAGACGGTTTTGGTTTCCAGGAGGGCTGTCATCCGGCGCAGGCCGGGGTCGGCGGTCCAGTCGGTGGGCTGCGCCGGGGGACGGAGCACCCGCTTCAGGTTGCCGGCCGCCGCCTCCTCCAGGGTGCGGGCCAGCTCCGGGTCGTCGACGCCGGTCAGGTCGATCGCGTTGACGTCGGCGTGCGAGGCGAGCCACGGCGCGGTCTCGGCGGGCCGACCGGTGAGCAGGTTGACCACGCCACCGGGCAGGTCCGAGGTGGCCAGCACCTCGGCCAGGGTGATCGCCGCCAGCGGTGCCTGCTCGGCCGCCAGCACCACCACCGTGTTGCCGGTCACGATCGCCGGAGCGACGACACTGACCAGCCCGAGCAGCGCCGAGTCGGTCGGCGCGACCACACCCACCACGCCGGTGTGCTCCGGGCTGGAGAGGTTGAAGTACGGGCCGGCGACCGGGTTGGCGCTGCCGTACACCTGGGTGATCTTGTCGGCCCAGCCGGCGTACCAGACCCAGCGGTCGATCGCCTCGTCCACCTCGGCGGCGTCCAGGCCGAGGGCGACGAACTGGTCCCGCCGCCCCTCCAACATCTCGGCCACCCGGTAGAGGATCTGACCCCGGTTGTACGCGGTCGCCCCTGCCCACCCCTTCACCGCCGCACGGGCCGCCACCACGGCGTCGCGTACGTCCTTGCGGGAGGCGAGCGCCACGTTCGAGTCCTGCACGAGATACGACCGTCCCGACTCACTGCGGGGGAACTTCCCGCCGACGAACAGCTTGTACGTCTTGCGCACCGCCAGCCGGGGCCGGTCCACAGTCTCAGACATCGAGGTACGCCTCCAGCCCGTGCCGGCCGCCCTCGCGACCGTAGCCCGACTCCTTGAACCCGCCGAACGGCGAGGTCGGGTCGAACTTGTTGAACGTGTTCGCCCAGACCACCCCGGCGCGCAGCCGGTCGGCCATCCACAGGATCCGGGAACCCTTGTCGGTCCAGATCCCGGCCGACAGCCCGTACGGCGTGTTGTTGGCCTTCTCGACGGCCTCGGCCGGCGTGCGGAAGGTGAGGATCGACAGCACCGGCCCGAAGATCTCCTCGCGGGCGATCCGGTGTGCCTGGGTGACCCCGGTGAAAATGGTCGGGGCGAACCAGAAACCGCGATCCGGCAGCTCGCACGGCGGCGACCAGCGCTGGGCCCCCTCGGCGCTGCCGACCTCGGAGAGTTCCCGGATCCGGTCGAGCTGCGCGGCGGAGTTGATCGCGCCGATGTCGGTGTTCTTGTCCAGCGGGTCGCCGACCCGCAGCCGGGCCATCCGCCGCTTCAGCGACTCCAACACCGGCTCGTAGACCGATTCCTGGACCAGCAGGCGGGAGCCGGCGCAGCAGACGTGCCCCTGGTTGAAGAAGATGCCGTTGACGATCCCCTCGACCGCCTGGTCGATCGGGGCGTCGTCGAAGACGATGTTGGCGGCCTTGCCGCCGAGTTCCAGGGTGACCTTCTTGCGGCTGCCGGCGACCGAGCGGGCGATCGCGCGGCCGACCTCGGTCGAGCCGGTGAACGCGACCTTGTCCACGCCGGGGTGTTCGACCAGCGCCCGGCCGGTCTCGCCGGCACCGGTGACGATGTTGACCACGCCCGGCGGCAGGTCGGCCTGCTGGCAGATCTCGGCGAAGAGCAGCGCGGTCAGCGGGGTGGTCTCGGCCGGCTTCAGCACCACCGTGTTGCCGGCGGCCAGCGCCGGGGCGATCTTCCAGGCGAGCATCAGCAGCGGGAAGTTCCACGGGATGACCTGGCCGGCGACGCCGACCGGGCGCGGGTCCGGCCCGAAACCGGCGTGGGTCAGTTTGTCCGCCCAGCCGGCGTAGTAGAAGAAGTGCGCGGCGACCAGCGGGATGTCGGTGTCGCGGGACTCGCGGATCGGTTTGCCGTTGTCCAGCGACTCCAGCACCGCCAGTTCCCGGCCCCGTTCCTGGATGATCCGGGCGATCCGGTACAGGTACTTGGCCCGGTCGCGGCCCGACATCGGACCCCAGACCTTCTTGTACGCCTTGCGTGCCGCGCGTACCGCCCGGTCCACGTCACCGGGGCCGGCCTCGGCGACCTCGGCCAGCACCTCCTCGGTGGCGGGGTTGACCGACTTGAACGCGCTGCCGTCGGTCGGGTCGACGAACTTCCCGTCGATGAAGAGGCCGTACGACGGGCGCAGGTCCACCACGGACCGCGACTCCGGCGCCGGCGCGTACTCGAAGCCAGCCATGATCAGTCCAGGGTGAAGTAGTCGGGACCGGGGTAGGTGCCGGTGGTCAGTTTGGTGCGCTGCATCAGCAGATCGTTGAGCAGCGTCGAGGCGCCGAACCGGAACCAGTCCGGCGACAGCCAGTCCTCGCCGGCCGTTTCGTTGACCGTGACCAGGTACTTGATCGCGTCCTTGGTGGTCCGGATACCGCCGGCCGGCTTGACCCCGACCTGACGCCCGGTGGCGTCGCGGAAGTCGCGGACCGCCTCCAGCATGATCAGCGTGACCGGCAGGGTGGCGGCGACCGGAACCTTGCCGGTGGAGGTCTTGATGAAGTCCCCGCCGGCCAGCATCGCCAGCCAGGAGGCCCGCCGCACGTTGTCGTACGTCGCCAGCTCGCCGGTCTCCAGGATGACCTTCAGGTGGGCGTCGCCGCAGGCCGCCTTCACGGCCACGATCTCGTCGTAGACCTCGCGGTAGCGGCCGGAGAGGAAGGCGCCCCGGTTGATCACCATGTCGATCTCGTCGGCACCGGCTGCGACCGCCGCCGCGGTGTCGGCGAGCTTCACCTCAAGCGGCGCCTGCCCCGACGGGAAGGCGGTCGCCACGCTCGCCAGGTGCACCCCCGAGCCGGCCAGGGCCTCCGCCGCCACCGGAACCATCGCCGGGTAGACGCAGACGGCGGCGACCGCCGGGCAGGACGGGTCGGCAGGGTCGGGCCGCTGCGCCTTGGCGCTGAGCGCCCGCACCTTGCCGGGGGTGTCGGCGCCCTCCAGCGTGGTCAGGTCGACCATGCGGATCGCCAGGTCGATCGCCCATGCCTTGGCCGTCGTCTTGATCGAACGGGTGCCGAGCATGGCCGCCCGCTGCTGCGCGCCGACCTGGTCCACCCCCGGCAGGCCGTGCAGGAAGGTGCGCAGCGTGGCCTCGGACCGTCCCAGTTCGGAGAGGTCGGACCGCGCCGACGTCGTTGTCGCCGTCATGGCGGCAAGTCTACGCACCCGCGCGATGTTGTGATCTTGCTCACCGGTCGCACCGGACCGCCAGACTTCACCGCCCGGTCGAACCAGCGACATCCGCTGTTGGCACCGAACCCCCACCGTCCTCGGCGTGCGAGCAGTGCACTTCACCGATACCTACCTGCCCCGTCGCGACGGGGTGGTCAGCTCCATCCGCACCCTCGTGCGGGCGCTGGCCGACCGGGGGTACCCCGGTCTGACCGTCGTGCCCCGGCACCCCGGCCAGGCCGGCGAACCCGACCTGATGCGGCTGCGGGCACTGCCCTGCGGCGTCGCCGACCTGCGCCTGTCGCCCTGGCTGCTGCACGGCGCCACCGCCACCGGCACCATCGCCGAAATCGCCGCCACCGCGCCGGAGATCGTGCACGTGCACACCCCCGGACCGGTCGGACTGCTCGGCGTACTCACCGCCCGGCGACTCGGGCTGCCGCTGGTCCAGACGTACCACACCGACCTGCACGCGTACGTCGACGCGTACCGGGTACCGACCAGGGCGCTGCGCGGCGCCGTCCGCCTCTACGCCCACCGGCTCGGCGTACCCCGACCGGCCGTCGGCTTCCGACCGGACCAGGGCAGCCCCGGCCCGCGACCGGACCAGGGCGGCCCCGAACCGTCCCCGCAGGACCCGGCCGCCCTGCGTCGCCGGGCCGCCCTCGACGCCACCAACCTGCTCCTGCTCGGCGACGCCGACGCGGTCGTGGTGCCGACCAGGGCCGTCCTCGACCGGATCAGCCTGCCGGTCCCCGCCGACCGGGTCTTCCTCGTCCCGACCGGGGTCGCCGCCCGCCGCACCACGGCCGCCGAGGTCGCCGCGTTCCGGAGCACGCACGGCATCGACCCCGCTGACAAGGTCATCCTCTTCGTCGGCCGGGTCAACCGGGAAAAGGGCGTCGACCTGCTCATCAACGCCTTCGCCGCACTGCTCGCCGACTGCCCCCGGGCACGGCTGGTGCTGGTCGGGGCGATCTACGAGCCCCGTTGGCTGGCCGAACTGCTCCGCACCGTCGGGCCCGCCGTCGCCGCCCGGACCACCGTCATCGGGCAGCAACCACCGACCACGGTCGCCGCCGCGTACGGGGCCGCCGACGTGCTCGCCTTCCCCTCGGGCACCGACACCCAGGCACTCGTCCTCCAGGAAGCGGCGCTCGCCGGGGTACCCGCCGTACTCGTCGACCCGGTCCTGCACCGGCACGGTCCCCTCGCCGGTGCCGCCGACTGCGCCGCCCCGACCGCCGCCGGCTTCGGCGCCGCCCTGCTCCGGCTGCTCACCGACCCGGCCGCCGCCCGGCGACTCGGCGAACTCGCCGCCGACCGGGCCGCCGAACACACCCCCGAGCGGTACGCCGCCGCCATCTGCGACGTCTACCAGCACGCCGCCCACGGGCAGGCCGCACACGCCGTCCGGAGAGAGGCGGAATGGGCCAGTCGACCCGGTCCCGCCCATCCGATCGGCGCATTCGGTAGGTTGAGCGATCGTGGACGTACTCGTCGTTGATCATCCTGTCGCCCAGACGCGGCTCACCGCGATGCGCGATGCCCGTACCGACGCGGCGTCATTCCGCGCCGCCCTACACGAACTCACCACCACCCTGGTGTACGAGGCCGCGCGCTCGTTCCCGATCGTCCGGTACCCGATCCAGACCCCGGTCGCGCAGACCGACGGCATCCGGCTGGCCAACCCGCCGCTGCTGGTACCCGTACTCCGGGCCGGCCTCGGGATGGCCGACGCCGCCCTCGCGCTGCTCCCCGAATCGTCCATGGGCTTCGTCGGCCTCGCCCGCGACGAGCACACGTTCGAACCGCGCGCCTACATGGAATCACTCCCCCGTGATCTCACCGGGCGCCCGGTGCTGGTGCTCGACCCGATGCTCGCCACCGGCGGCTCGCTCGAACACTGCTGCCGACTGCTGGCCGACCGGGGGTGCACCGACATCACCGTCATCTGCGTCCTCGCCGCCCCCGACGGCATCGACCGCCTCGATCGCTCTGGCCTGCCCCTGCGCCTGGTCACCGCCGCCATCGACGAGCAGCTCGACGAACGCAAGTTCATCGTCCCCGGCCTCGGCGACGCCGGCGACCGCCAGTTCGGCGGCATGCCCAGGTTTTAGACGCCAGCGAAGCTGTCGTCTAAAACCTGCTGGCTGGCGACGGCTCCGCCGTCGCGGCTCGCTCCGCTTCGCGCCGCCCAGTGCGGTGACTTCGCCCTCCGGGCGGCGAAGGCTTCGCCTCGCCGTCCTCGGACGAAGTCACCGCGGCGGCGCTCGGTCGACTCGCGACGTGGGTTGTGCTCAAAGCCGGCCGGGGGTCCGCGCTCTTGTAGAGAAAGAGTGGTTATTCCTGCGGGGATAGGCACTCTTTCTCTGTATTAGGGGGCGGGGTGCGGGGGTGGGGGTGGGGCGGAGACGGTGGTGGGGTGGTGAGGGAGTGGGTCCAGGGGCCGGGGGTGCCCTGGGTGAAGGGTTGGGAGGCGTGGAAGGGGTGGGGGTGGGGGGCGAAGAGCAGGGGGAGGAAGTTCTGGTCGGTGGGCCGCACGGGGACCCGGGCGGCGAGGATGTCGGCGAGGTCGGTCCAGATCAGGGTGCCCTCGGGGCAGCTTTCGTACGGGGTGCCGGACCAGCGGGTGATCCGGAACAGGAAACCGAACCAGTTCTCGCCGCTGCGGCCGAAACCGGGCCAGGAGATGGTGCCGGCGAGTTCCAGCGCCTCGCATTCGAGACCGGCCTCCTCGCGGATCTCCCGCCGCATGCCGGTGACCACGTCCTCGCCGGGTTCGAGCTTGCCGCCCAGCCCGTTGTAGTAGCCGAAGTGCAGGTCGTCGGGGCGGGTGTCGCGCCGGATCATCAGTACCCGGCGGCCGTCCGGGGAGAGGACGTAGCCCAGCGTGGCGAGAATGGCCTGCACCGGGTCACCCTACGGCGCGCCGGGGCGGGGCGGGCCGGGCGACCCGCGCGCCGGTGCGCGGACCGACTACCGTCTCGGGCCATGACTGGTGTGACGCTGGCCGAAGAACTGCTGTTGCTCGCGTACGACGACGAGTCGGGCAAAGCGACCGGATCGCGGATCGGGCTCGACCTCGCGATGGCCGCCGGGGTCCTGGTGGACCTGGCACTGGCCGGCCGGGTCGCGTACGCCCATGGCTCGATCGTGGCGAGCGAAGCGCTGCCGACGGGGAACCCGATCAACGACGAGGTGCTGGGGCGGATCGCGGCGGACACCCCGCACACGCCGGCCTCGTGGGTGCAGCGGCTGCGACACGGACTGCGGGACCGGATCCTGGCCGACCTGGTCGCCCGGGGAGTGGTCCGGGACGTCGACGAGACCGCGCTCGGGCACATCCACGTGCACCGCTATCCGGTGGCGGACCCGTCGCTGGAGGCGGAGATCCGGGGCCGGTTGGCGGTCGCGCTGGTTGGTGAGCAGACGCCGGACGAGCGTACGGCGGCACTGGCCGCCCTGGTCGCGGCGAGCCGGATGGAGCCGAGCCTCGGACTGTCCGGCCCGGCGCTGACCGACGCGCGCCGACGGTTGGCGGAGATCGCCGGTGGGGCCGGCTTCACCGGGGAGGTGGGCCTGGAGGAGTCGACGGTCCGTCCGTCGGTGGCCCTGGTGATCGACGCCCTGGCGAAGGCGATCACGGCCGCGTTGGGCGCGCCCCGCTGAGGCTGGGTGGGAGGCGCCTCTTGACGAGGGGGACCGGGCCGGCGGGGTTCGTGGCCGGCTGGAGCAGGTGGGCCAGTTCGGTGGCGGTCTGGTGGGCGCGTTCCGCTTCCACCTCGGCGGTCACCTCCCAGGGGGACCGGACCGGGAGGTAGCCGGAGAGGAAGGTCCGCACGGTCGCGTCCGCCCGGACCCGGTCGGCCCCGGCGGGAGACGTGTCGTCCAGGCAGATGGCGTCGTGGTCCCGCTGGTTCAGCAGGTGGTTGAGCCAGAGTGGAGCCTGCGGGTCGGCCGGGTCGACGCGGAGGTGGCGCAGTCGGCCGGGCACCGCCGTCCCCCGCAGGTACGACCAGTGGTGGTGCAGCGCCGTGGCGAGGCTGACGTCGCCGGGGTGCCGGAACTGGTGGCGCCGGGTGTTGGCGAGTTCCTCGCTGACGGCGGCGCAGATCTCGGCGAGCATCGACCGGCGCAGCGGGTGCGGGGCCTGCTTCATGTGCTGGGTGATCACCCGGCCGAACCGGCGGTTGATGATCCGGCGGTTGTTCTTGGCGGCGGCGGTGACCGGCGGATCGGTGTACGCCGGATCGCCGAGGTCGATCTGTGCCGTACGGGACGGGAAGAACCTGGTCAGGCCGTTCGGGTGGAAAAACGTGGCGGGTAGCAGCGGCCGGCCGAGCAGGACGTTGCCGTCGAGGTGGAGGAAGTGTTCGGCGAGACCGGGGATGAGGTGCAGGACCGACTCGACCGCGTACGGGTTGAAGGTGGGCAGGACGGCGTCACCGCCGAACAGGTCCCGGTGACCCACCACGGTCAGGCCCGGTTGGCGTACGTCCAACCAGCGCGGCACCTGACCGTCGGTGACCAGGTAGATGTGCCGCAGCCAGGGCGCGTACATGTGCAGTGAACGCAGCGAGTACCGCAACTCGTCCCGGTCGGGGCGGTGGGGTTCGTCGACGGTCTGCGTACCGTCCGGGCCGAGGTGGTGCTGTGCGGCCTGGTGACGCGACCGCCAGTGCGGGTCGGTGCCGTCGTACCAGGTGTAGACGGCGTCGATCGGGAAGGTGATCGCGTCGGCGCCCACCCCGGCGAAGTCGGCCCGGACCGGGTAGCGGGCGTGGTAGCCGGCCGGCACGAACGGGTTCAGCGAGGCGCCCGGCACCCGGACGTTCGGCCGGTAGCTGGGCAGGCTCCGGGAGAGCGCGTTCGGTCGGGGTGCGGTGAGCCGGCCGTCGCCACCGCTCCAGAATTCCAGCTCACAGGCGTAGGCGGCACCGTAGGCGAGGTGGTCGCCGGTCCAGAGCGGACGGTAGACCAGCAGCACGTCGGCCCGCCGCAGGCGCCGTGGGCCGCGCCGGCCGGGGCGCGGGCGTACCGCCGTACGGCCGGGGCGTCCGACCAGGACGCCGGGGAGCGCGGCGATCGCCAGCAGTGCCTCGGTGCGCTGGCTGGCCGGCACACCGACCCGGCTGCGCAGCCCCCGGTGGTGCGGGATGGCGAAGTGTTCGACGCCGGCTTCGGCGAGCGCCGCCAGCACCCGGTCCAGGTTGCCCTGGTGGGCGCGGAGCGGGGTGGCGTCGGGGTCGACGACGGCGGCCACCCGGCGCCCGTCGAGGTGGACCCAGCGCCGGTCGGTGTCGCGTTCGGACCGGTCGTCGTACCACTGGCGCACGGTGACCGCGAGGGTCCCGCCCGGCCGGCTCAGCCAGCGGGCGAGGCGTACCTGGCGGTCGAAGGGGAGGCGCCGGTGGAGGCGTCGCCGGAGGATGGTCGGGACGAGTGCGTAACAGCGGCGTGCGAGCACACCTGCTGTAACGACTGGTCGTGAGCTTAGGTGGTGGGCCCGGCCCGGCGGTCAGTGCAGACCGAGCGCCGCGCCGATCTCGGTGCGCAGCGCGGCGAGCGCGGCGGTGGCGGACTGCCGGGCGCCGGCCACGTCCGGGCCGTCGACCGGTGCCACCACCTCCAGGTACGCCTTCAGCTTCGGCTCGGTGCCCGACGGGCGGATCACCACCCGCGCGGTGTCGGTGCGCAGGATGACCACGTCGGCCTCGGGGAGCAGGTCCTGCACCGAGGTCACCGGCGCGTCGAGCAGGGTGGTCGGGGTGCTGGCCCGGATCCGGTCCATCAGGTCCCGGATCTCCCGCAGGTCGTCGACGCGCACCGAGAGCTGGTCGGTCAGGTGCACACCGAACTCGGCGGCGAGTTCGTCGAGCCGGTCGAGCAGCGTACGACCCTCGGCCTTCAGATCGGCGGCGAGTTCGGCGACGGTCAGCGCGGCGGTGATGCCGTCCTTGTCGCGTACCAGGTCGGGGGCGACGCAGTAGCCGAGCGCCTCCTCGTAGCCGTAGACCAGTGGGGTGTCGCCGGATTCGGCCCGGACGATCCACTTGAACCCGGTCAGCGTCTCGTCGTACGGCAGTCGCCGGGCGGCGCAGATGGCGCGCAGCAGCGAGGAGGAGACGATCGTGGTGGCGTAGAGGCCGGTGACGCCGCGCCGGATCAGCCGGTCGGCGAGCAGCACCCCCAGTTCGTCGCCGCGCAGCATGCGCCACTGCCCGTCGCCGCCCCGGACCGCGACCGCGCACCGGTCGGCGTCCGGGTCGTTGGCGATGGCCAGGTCGGCGTCGATCTTCCCGGCGAGGGCGAGCAGCAGGTCGGTGGCGCCCGGCTCCTCCGGGTTCGGGAACGCGACGGTGGGGAAGTCGGGGTCCGGTTCGGCCTGCTCGGCGACGATGCCGGGGATGCCGAAGCCGGCGCGGGCGAAGGCGGCGGTGAACACGGCCGCACCGACCCCGTGCAGCGGCGTGTACGCCACCTTCAGCTGCCGGGGGCCGTCCGGGTCGAGCACCGCCGCCGAGGCGGCCACGTACGCGGTGACGAGGTCGTCGCCGAGCACCTCGCCGGCCGGGCCGAGCGGCACCTCGTGCAGTGCCCCGACCGCGCGGATGGCGGCCTCGATCTCGACGTCGGCCGGCGGCACGATCTGCGCCCCGGCGCCCCGCACACCGCCGAGTTCGGCGCCGAGGTAGACCTTGTAGCCGTTGTCCTGCGGCGGGTTGTGGCTGGCGGTGACCATCACCCCGGCCGCCGCGCCGAGCGCCCGGACCGCGTACGCGAGGACCGGGGTGGGCAGCGGTCCGGGGAGCAGCAGCGCGGGCCGTCCGGCACCGGTGGCGATCTGGGCGGTCCGTTCGGCGAACGTACGGGAGCCGTGGCGGGCGTCGTACCCGATCACCAGCGGTCCGGTGGCGGCGCGGGCGGCGAGCCAGCCGACCAGCCCGGCGGCGGCCCGGCTGACGACGGCGAGGTTCATCCCGTTCGGGCCGGCGCGCAGCGGGCCGCGCAGCCCGGCGGTGCCGAAGGTGAGTGGGCCGGCGAACCGGTCGGCCAGCTCGGCGGCGGTTCCCGGCAGCCGGTCGACCAGGTCCCGCAGTTCGTCGCGGGTGGCCGGGTCGGGATCGTCGGCCAGCCAGGCCTCGGCCAGGGTGCGCAGGTCGTCGGGGTCGTTCGGGTTCGCCGTCACCCGGACTTGATAGCACGGCGGGGGACCCGGCCGATGAGGGTCCCCCGTTCGGTAGGTCAGCCGGCGCCGGTGATGGCGAAGGTACGCACCATCTCGTCGAAGATCGGCTTGCTCTCCGCGAACCGGGCTTCCGGGGTGGTGAGGTAGAACTCGTACGCCTTGCCGTCCTGGATGATCGCCCGCCAGACGCCGTGCCGTTTGGCGTCACCCTCGCCGCAGGTGTACTCCAGTTCGCCGGCCGGCTTGCCGCCGATCTCGACGTCGTTGAGCCCGACCTGGGCGTAGGGCTTGGCGCAGGACTTCGATCCCGGCTTCGCCAGTTGGCCCCCGGCGGCTTCCAGGAACTTGGTCGGTGTCGGGTTGCTGGTGGCCTTCTCGATCAGCACCCGGACCCGGCGGCCGGCGTCGGCGGGGTCGGTGAAGTCGATGTAGACGGCGCCGTTGGGTGCGTTCTTCTTCCAGCCTTCGGGCACGTTGACCGAGATGCCGCGTTCGGCGTGCGTCTGGACCGGGAAGGTGGGACCGGCCGGCGCGGTGGGGCTCGGTCCGGCCTGCGGTGTGGTGGGGGCCGGATCCGGTTCGCCGCCGGAGAGGGCGATGATGCTGATCACCAGGATCAGCACCACGCCACCGGCGGCGGCGAGCTGCATCTTGCGTGGCCAGCCCTTGACCGTGGTGAGGACGCCCTCGCCGAGCCGGCGGGCTCCGGTGACCGCGTTGCCGACGGCGCCGCCGGAGCGGGAGCCGCCGTAGGTGCCGGAGCTGCCGCCCGGCGTGCCGTAGATCGCCGGGCCGCTCTCGTCCCAGCGTCCGGCGGCCGGCATCGCACCGGTCGGGGTGCTGAGCGCCCGGCCGGTGCTGGTCTCGTCCGGGCCGGTGCCGGAGCGCGTCGAGCCGTGGCCGGCCTTGCCGCCGGACTTGCGCAGCTGGGCGAGCCGGTCGGTGAGCGACTCGCCGGGTGCGAGCATCGCCGAGCCGCCGATCTGGCCGGTGGGCTGCGGGGCCGCAGGCGGCGTCGGCGGCTGCCAGGGCGCCCGCTGAGCCGGCACGACCGAGTACGGGTCGGTCACCAGGTGCCCGGCGGCGTTGCTGGCCAGCGGGCCGGCGAGCAGTTCGCGCAGCATGTTGCGCGAGGTGTCGACGTCGAACCGGCGGGCCGGGTCCTTCTCCAGCAGACCCATCAGCACGTCGGTCAGCGGCCCGGAGCGGATCGGCGGCGCCGGCGGGTCCTCGACCACGGCGTGCATGGTCTCGATCGGATCGCCCCGGTCGAACGGGGGTCGTCCCTCCACCGCGGTGTAGAGCGTGACGCCGAGCGAGAACAGGTCGCTGGGCGGGCCGAAGTCGCTGCCCATGGCGCGTTCCGGGGAGATGAAGTGCGGGGAGCCGAGCACCATGCCGGGGGTGGTGAGCTGGACGTCGGTGGGCATCCGGGCCACCCCGAAGTCGGTCAGTACGCACCGGCCGTCGGAGGCGATCAGCACGTTCGCCGGCTTGACGTCCCGGTGCAGTACGCCGATCGCGTGCGCCACCTCAAGGGCGCCGAGCAGCGCGATGCCGATCTTGGCTACCGCGCGGGGGGCGAGCGGCCCGTCCTCGATCACCATGTCGGCGAGGCTGCGCGCGTCGAGCAGCTCCATCACGATCCAGGGCCGGCCGCCCTCGGTGACGACGTCGTAGACCTGCACCACGGCCGGGTGTTGCAGGGCGGCGGCCGCACGGGCCTCCCGCAGGGTGCGTTCGTACATCGCGTCGCGGTCGCTGGGGGCGAGCCCCGGCGGCAGCACGACCTCTTTGACGGCAACGTCGCGGCGGAGCAGGGTGTCGGCCGCGCGCCACACCGTGCCCATGCCGCCATGGCCGACCGCTGCCCGCAGCGAGTATCTACCGCCGATGGTGGCGCCGGGAGCTGCACGTCCGCTGGTGGGGCTGACTGGTCCGCCACTCCACGTCGGAATCTGAGTCACAGGAAAGGCCGCCGGGAAAAATCGAGGGGCATGGGACACATCCCCCCTATCTTGCGGGTTGTGGCACCGGTAGGGAAAGCCAACCCGGCGTGCCTTCTTCGGAACTCGTCCATCCGTATCAACTCACTCACTTAACGTACGCAATTCCGGACGCAGTGTATCTAATGACGTGGCGAAGCGTGCGTTGACGGACACGGTGTGCGTAAGGGGGTGAGCGGGGTATGTCAGGGTCACGGTCGCGTCCCCCCAGCCCGGTCCGCCGGTCGGCCATGGGTGGTTGTCAGCGTCGAAGTTCCGGCAATTCGGGCGTGATCGCGGCCGTCCCGATCGGTGTACGTGACCGGCGTAACCGTCACGCGTTGTAGGAGGTGAGGGGGCACATGCTGGTATTTGAGGGCGACCCTCGGACCGGACCGAAGCATCCCGAACGCTCCTACCAGGACATACGTGACGCTACGCGGTCCGATCACTACCGTATTGATGTTGCGCAGCGTCACCGTCGGAGGTCTAGGCTGTCCGAGTCCCATCCCATCCATAGTGATCGAGAATCCGACGTGACGAGTGCGTTGACGCTGCCGTCGGGCAGCCCGCTGGCGTCGCCCCCGCCGGAGCCGCCGCCGCCCGGGGCCACGCCCCTTCCGTACGAGCTCGACCGGTTGCTGGCGCTCCGGCTGCCGGACCTGGTGGCCACCCGCCGCTTCATCCACGCGCATCCCGAACTGTCCGGGCAGGAGTTCGGCACCGCCGCGCTGATCGTCCGCGAGCTCTCCGCCGCCGGTCTGCAACCCCGACTGCTGCCCAAGGGGAACGGGGTCATCTGCGACATCGCCGGCCGGTCGACCGGCCCGGTGGTCGCCCTGCGGGCCGACATCGACGCGCTGCCGCTCAGCGACATCAAGGACGTGCCGTACCGGTCCACCGTCGACGGTGTCTGCCACGCCTGCGGACACGACGTGCACACCACCGTCCTGCTCGGCACCGGCCTGCTGCTCGCCCGGCTCGTCGCCGAGGGCCGGTTCGACGGCCGGATCCGGCTGATCTTCCAGCCGGCCGAGGAGTCGTTCCCGTCCGGGGCGCCGGAGGTCATCGACGCGGGCGGGCTCGACGAGGTGTCGGCGATCTACGCCCTGCACTGCGCGCCGCAGCTGCCCACCGGAGTGGTCGGCGTACGGACCGGGGCGATGACCGCGGCCTGCGACATGGTCGAGGTGACGCTCAACGGCACGGGTGGACACACCGCCCGCCCGCACCTCACCACCGATCTGGTGTACGCGCTCGGACGGCTCATCGTCGACGTGCCCGGACTGCTCAGCCGCCGGATGGACCCGCGTACGCCGCTGTCGGTCGTCTGGGCGGCGGCCCACGCCGGAACCGCCTACAACACGATCCCGTCCGAGGGCCTGGTCCGGGGAACCATCCGTACCCTCAGCAAGGACGCCTGGCGCCAGGCGCCCGACCTGGTGCCCGAGCTGATCCGGGACGCGCTCGCCGGCACCGGGGCGAAGGCCGACATCAGCTACCACCGGGGCTTCCCGCCCGTGGTCAACGACCAGCGGGCCACCGAGACGATCGCCACCGCCGCCGGCCGCGCGCTCGGCCCGGAACAGGTGCTCGAAGCGGCGGTCAGCATGGGCGGGGAGGACTTCTCGTTCTACCTCGAACACGTACCCGGGGCGATGTTCCGCCTCGGCACCGGCGGCCCCGGCTCGGACCTGCACCACCCCGGCTTCGACGTGGACGAGCGGGCCATCGGCTACGGCATCCGGGTCATGACGCACATCGCCCTGGTGGCCTTCCCCGGTGGGCGGCGGGCGGTCGGGACCGACCGGGAATAGCGCGTGCGGCAAGCGGTCGGATCGCCGGTGGCAGTGGGCGGCACCAAGCCTCCCCGGTCGACCGCTGACGGGTTGTGGGGCCCGTTCCGGTGAACCACATCCAACGTGCGCAACTCGCGCGGCTTCGCGGGGCGCTCTGAGAAGAGGAGGAACGGTCGTGCGCCAAAGCGTGATAACGGCCGAGCTGGACAGTACGGGCGCAGCGTCGCCGTTCCTGCGGCAGCAGCGCGAACACCAGTGCGTCGACTGCGGCCACGCCCATCTCGATGGTCCTTCGTCGACGGCCGGCCCGCACCACCGCAAACAGCGGTTCGGTGCCGGCACGATCGTCAGCAGCACCCGTGGTCCGATCACCGAGCTGCACATCGTCCCGCACGGTGGCACCGAACTCCCGGTCGACCTGATCGAGGAGATCGACCCGGAGAACTTCGCGCCGCTGGCCGACCTGGTGCACCAGAACGTCGACCTCGGCACCGGCGCGATCTACCGGCGGTTGGTCGACGACGTCCGGTCCGGGGCGGCCGAGGGCGTCGCGGTGGCCGGCTTCCACCTGTCCCGCCTGCTGATCGACGCGAACCGGGAAAGCGTCGAGGGGCAGCTGCCCAACGACCCGTACGTGGGCAGCGCCGAGCTGTACCGCGCTTACCTGCGGCGGCGGGGCCGGGACCTGCGGCACGAGGCGCTGCTGCCGTGGCTGGGCGCGGTGGACGAGGTGCTGGAGTCGATGGACAGCCGTGGCACCGTCTACCACCACCACACGTACGACGTGCTCTCGATGAGCCCCCGCCCGTGGGACCGGGGTGTCGCCGTGGAACGGCCCGCGTTCCAGCTCATCTGGAAGCGCCCGTCACTGGACGGGATCATCGACGAGAGCGTGCCCGATCCGGGGCTGGCTCCGCTGGCCGAGGTCGAGGACGTACGGCGCCGGATCCGCGCCTTCCTGGAGCGGAAGGTCGGGCTGAGCAACGGCAACGGGGACATCGACTACCCGCTGCTGCTGCCGGTGATGCCGTTCAGGGGCTCGCGGCGCGGTGACCCGCCGAACCTGCCCCGACACCTGGTGTACGACGTGCGCAAGGACGTACTCGCCACCGACGAGCAGATCCGGGCGTGGGTGCTCGACGGGCCGTGGCGGCTGGCCAGCGGCAACCGCAACGGGTCGAGGTCGGGCGGCGACGGAGCCCTCTCGGCGTACCTGGGCTGACCCTCCGATCGCCGCCGGGGCATCACCCGGCGGCGATCGGCACCCCGGGTCAGTCGGTGGGGTCGGCCGGAACACCGGCCGGTGGTTCGGTGCGGGGCGCGGGCACCACCGGGGCCGGCTGGCTCGCGGCTGCTCCGACCGATGCCGCCGTACGCCGTCGGCGGTGCCGCCGGACCAGCCAGATCACCGCCAGCGCCGGTACGCCGACCACGATCAGCCACGGCAGCAGCGCGCCGACCACGATCAGCACCACCCGCAGCGTGCCGAGCAACGCCTCCCAGCCGCCGCGCAGCCCGTCCAGGAAGCCGCTCGGCTCCTCCTCGTCCTCCACCACGGCCTCCGGGCCGACCAGCCGTACGGTGATGGTGGAGAGCGCGGTCAGGTCGCTCAGCCGGCGCTGCCGGGCCTGGAGCGCCACCAGGTCGGCCTCCCGCTTTGCCAGCTCGCCCTCCAGCAGTACCAGGTCGGTGAGGGACTTGGCCTGTGCCAGCAACCGCCGTCCGCTCTCCACCCGAGCCTGCTGGGTGCTGATCCGCGCCTCCAGGTCCAGCGTCTCCTCGGTGACGTCCTGGGTCTTGATCTCCCGCCGTTCCTGGCGGCCGAGCTTGGCCAACGCGTCGACCACCGAGGTGAACCGGTCCGCCGGCACCCGCAACGTCAGCGACGCCTGGGCGTCACCGGTGTCGCTGGTCCGCTGGTCGCCGCCGACGAAGCCACCGGCACCGGTCGTGATCGTGACCGCCTCGGCGGCGGCCCGTTCGACCTCCTTGACCCGGACCGTCATCGAACCGGTGTAGATGATCGACCGCTGGTCCACCCGCAGGTCCGACGGCACCTCCGCGCCCGGCTTCGCCGCCGGCTCGCCGGCCTGCGGGGCTGCCCCGGCCTCCTCCTGGAAGTCCCGGTTCTGGTCGGCGTCGGCGGCCGAACCGGCGGCGGTACTGGTGGCGGTCGTGTCCTCACCCGAGCTGCACCCGGTCAGCGCCAGTACGGCGACCAGCCCCGCCGCGCCCAGCATCCCGCCCCATCGTCCTCGCGTCGTCTCGCGCATGAGTCCTCCGATTGGTGTCTCCCCGTAGCGGGTCTTGCTCAGACGCGGGGCGGTCGCGCGCCGGTTCCGGCAGACTGCGCTGGGGGACGTCACGATTCGGTTGTCGAGGAGTCACGATGCGGTGCACCGGCCACAGCCACCCGGTCGAATCGTCCGAACTGGACACGCGGTCGTGGTCGAAGTCGGCCGACGACGACAGCACCCGGCCGGTCGGAGGTCGGGTGATCCCGCCCGGAGCGGTTCGCCGACCGGTGTCGACGCGACCGGTACGGGGCTCCGCCCATGGCTGATGATCTCGTCGAACGGCTCTACACCGCCCCGCCGGACGGTTTCGTCGCCGCCCGGACCGAGGCGGTCGCCGTGGCGCGGGCGGCCGGCGACGAGGCCACCGCCCGACAGATCGGCCGGCTGCGCAAGCCGACAGTCGCCGCCTGGATGGTGAACCTGCTCGCCATCCGCCGGCCCGAACTCGTCGCCGACCTGGTCGACCTCGCCGACGCGCTGCGTACCGCCCAGCGCGAACTGCGCGGCCCGCAACTGCGGGAACTCTCCGCCCGACGGCGGGCCACGGTCTCCGCCCTGGTCGCGCGGGCGCGGGCGCTGGCGACCGAGGCCGACGCCCGGCTCGCGGCGGGCAAGCTGCCGCTGGCCGAGGTGGAGACGACCCTCCAGGCCGCCCTCGCCGACCTGGACGTCGCCGAACAGGTACGGTCCGGCCGGCTGGTCCGGGCCGCCAGCTACGCCGGATTCGGCGAGGTGCCCCGGCCGCAGCTGCGCCTGGTCGCCGGCGGACCGGAACTGTCCCTGCCGGCGCCACCGTCCCGAGGGCAGCGGACGACGTCCGGACGACCCGGCGGCCCGTCGGCCCCCGGCCGGTCAGCCGCAGCGCCCCCGGCCGCCGAGCAGACCGCCGCCGAGCGGGCGGCCGAGAAGCGGGCGGCGGCCGAGCGGGCCGGCCTGCGTCGCACCCTGGTACGGGAACTCGCGAGCGCCCGTACCGAGCAGCGGCGGGCGGAGGCGGACCTGAGCCGGGCCGAGACGGCCGAGCGGGCCGGCGCCGCCGCGCTGGCCGAAGCCGAACGGGCCCTGGCCGAGGCGGAACGGCGACGGGCCGACGCCGAGCAGGAGGTCAGCCGACGCAAGCTGGCCCGGAAGACGGCCGAGCGGTCGGTTTCCGCCGCCCGTCGGCGAACCGGGGACGTCGAGGCGGCGGTCGAGGCGCTCGACGCCGAGTAGGGCGCGGCGCACTGGGCGGCGTCGCCGCCGGGACGGTGCCGGCGATGCCGGGGAAAATCGGCGGCGGGCGGGGCGGCCGGCCGGTTGAATGTCCGGCGTGAGCCTCCCGCACGGCTGGACGACCCGCCGACCCACCCTGGACGACGTACCGGCGATCCTGGCGGTGGTGCACGCCAGCGACATCGCGGCGACCGGTGCGCCCGACTTCAGCCCGGAGGACGTACGGGAGGCCCTGTTGGCGCCGAACGTCGACCCGAGCCGGGACTCGTGGCTCGCGGTGGACCCCGGCGGTGAGGTGAGCGCGTGGGCGTACCTGGAGAACCCGAGCCGGGGCGAGCGCGAGATGGTCGAGGTGTACGTGTACCCCGGCCGGGGCGAGCCGGCCCAGGCCCCGCTGCTGGAGCGGCAACTGGCCCGGGTGGCCGAACGCGCGGCCGAGTTCGGGTACGAGCGGCTGACCGTACGCGCCGGGGCGGTGCCCACCGAGCGGCGCTGGATCGCGGTGCTCGAAGCGGCCGGTTTCGAGTTCGTCAAGCGGTACGCCCGGATGCGCCGCCCGCTCGCCGGGGTGTCCGCCGTCGCACCGCCCCCGCCGCCCGGTGTGCTGGTCCGGCCGGTGGACCCGGCGGACGAGGCGGAACTGCGGCTCTTCTTCCGGATTCTCGACACCGCGTTCCGGGACACCCCGGACTACCTGCCGCGCAGCTACGAGCAGTGGCGGGAGCAGGTCGCGGTGCTGCCGAACGTTGCCTGGGACGAGTGGTTCCTGGCGGTGGTGGACGGGGTGCCCGGTGGCATCCTGCAATCCGCCGACCAGGCGCTGGACCAGAACGAGGGCTGGGTGAAGAACCTCGCCGTACTGCGGGAGTACCGGCGCCGTGGGGTGGGCGCGGCGCTGCTCGCGGAGGCGTTCGCCAGCTACGCCGCCAAGGGCCGCGAGTACGCCGGCCTCGGGGTGGACCTGGCGAACCCGACCGAGGCGGTCCGGCTCTACCGTTCGGTCGGGATGAGCCCGGTGTACGAGGCGAACATCTACCACCGGTCGGTGGACGCCGCTCCCGGCGGCTGAGCCGGGGCGCCTTTCGAGCCCGGTGCGGACGGCGGTTCGCCCCGCTCCGCACCGGTGGCGGGGGCTCAGGCGGTGGCGGTGCCGGTCGGTCGGGCGCGCAGTTCGGCGACGTAGTCGTCCGGGGCACCGGCCTTCTCCGCCGCGTTGGCGATCTCCGACAGGTACCAGGCGGTCGGCAGGCCGCCCTCGTACCCGGCGAAGACGTAGACCCAGGCGGTCACCTCGCCGTCCAGCGTGACGACCCGCACATGCAGCTTGCGGTAGGTCTCCGCGATCACCCCCTCGACCTCGTCGAGCTGGGCCGCATCCCACGGATGCACGTCGTAGATCGCGACGAAGACGCGGTCGCCGGGAGATTCGACGATCGTCGTGACCGCACCCTCCCAGCCGATCACCCCCTCGCCCGCGAAGGTGAGGCGCCAGCCTTCCAGCCAGCCGGTGCCGATCATGGGCGAATGCGGACAGTAGGCACGCATCCGGGCGGGATCGAGGTTTGAGCCGTACGCGGCGTAGTGACGCACGGCGATGACGATAGCCCGCCGGACGGGTGGTGGAGAATACGACTGTGCGTGTCGGACGGGTTGGGGAGAAGAAAGTCACTGTGAGCGTCAACGAAGGGCAAGTTCTGTGAGCCGTATCGTGATCATCGGCGGGGGGCCGGCCGGTTACGAGGCCGCGCTGGTAGCGGCCCAGTTGGACGCGGACGTCACCGTCATCGAGGCCGAGGGGGCCGGCGGGGCCTGCGTGCTCTCCGACTGCGTCCCGTCGAAGACCTTCATCGCCAGCTCCGACGTGGTCACCGGGTACCGGGACACGGAGGAGTTCGGGGTGCACTCGGACGGGCTGGAGGCGGTCACGGTCGACGCCGAGGCGGTGTACGCGCGGGTCAAGCGACTCGCGCTGGCCCAGTCGGCGGACATCCATGCCAAACTCATCAAAGCGGGCGTCACCTTCATCTCCGGTCGGGCCCGGCTCGGCGAGGACACGCTCGGTCACACCCACCGGGTGCTCGTCACCCCGACCGGTGGTGACTCCGAGTACCCGGTCGACGCCTCGACCGTACTGATCGCCACCGGTGCGACGCCCCGGGTGCTGCCCACCGCGGTCCCGGACGGGGAGCGGATCCTGACCTGGCGGCAGGTGTACGACCTGCCCGAACTGCCCGAGGACCTGATCGTCATCGGCTCCGGGGTGACCGGTGCCGAGTTCGCCAGCGCCTACCTGGCGATGGGCGTACGGGTGACGCTCGTCTCCAGCCGGGACCGGGTGATGCCGCACGAGGACGCCGACGCCGCCGCCGCGATCGAGCAGGTGTTCCGCTCCCGGGGCATGACCATCCTGAACAACTCCCGCGCCAACGCGGTACGGCGTACCGCCGACGGGGTCGAGGTGGAACTCTCCGACGGTCGTACGATCACCGGCTCGCACGCCCTGATGGCGGTCGGCTCGATCCCGGACACCGCCACCCTCGGCCTGCCCGAGTACGGCGTCGCGGTCTCACCGGGCGGGTACGTCACCACCGACCGGGTGTCCCGGACCAACGTGCCGGGTATCTACGCCGCCGGGGACTGCACCGGCGTACTGCCGCTGGCGAGTGTCGCCGCGATGCAGGGCCGGATCGCGATGTGGCACGCGCTCGGCGAGGCGGTCCAGCCGCTGCGGCTGCGTACGGTCGCGGCGAACGTCTTCACCGATCCGGAACTCGCCACCGTCGGGGTGTCGCAGGACGAGGTGGACTCCGGTCGTACCCCGGCCCGTCAGGTGATGTTGCCGTTGGCCGGGAACGCGCGGGCAAAGATGGCCGACCTCTCCGACGGCTTCGTGAAGCTGTTCTGCCGACCGGCCAGCGGTCAGGTGATCGGCGGCGTGGTGGTGTCGCCGAAGGCGAGCGAGCTGATCCTGCCGATCACGCTCGCGGTGGAGAACAACCTGACCGTGGACCAGTTGGCGCACACGATCACGATCTACCCGTCGCTGTCCGGCTCGGTCACCGAGGCGGCGCGTCAGTTGATGCTGCACGGCTCGGAGTGATCCCGGAGGCTGCCAGCGCCGGCTCCGGCGCTGGCAGCTCCGCCACCGTCCGTCCACCGGTCAGGGTCAGCGCCCAGCCGGCGGCGGCGAAACCGGCCGCGGCCACCAGGGCCACCGTGGCCAGCCGCCAGACCGAGTCGGTGAGCGCGGCTCCGCCGAGGTGGCCGACCAGGGCGCCGTACCCGGCCCAGGCGAGCGCGGCCAGCGCGTCGTAGGCGAGGAACCGGCGGTACGGGTAGTGGACCCGGCCGGCGTTGAAGCAGGCGATCATGCGACCGCCGGGTACGAAGCGGCAGAGCAGGATGACCATCGGTCCGGGTTGCCGCAGCGCGCGGGTGAACCGTCCGGCGGCCTGCCGGGACCGGGAGGTGACCGCCCGGTCGGCCCGCCCGTCGGCGTCCCCGGTCCGGTCGCGCGCGGCGCGCCAGCCGCTGAGCAGGCGTCCCGCCCCGGTACGGCCGAGCAGGTAGCAGGCGGTGTCGCCGCAGAAGACGCCGAGGGCGCCGACGCCGATGGTCAGCCCCAGGTTCAGGTTGCCGTAGATGGTCAGCGCACCGCAGGTGATCATCACGACCTGGGTCGGTACCACGGGCGCGAAGGCGTCCACGACGAGGAGGCCGAACAGCGCCAGGTACGCCGACGTGGGGGACGCGACGTTGGTGAGAAGTTCGAGCACTCGGGTCACCTCGACGCGATCGTCCGCCATGGTCTCGGTCGAGCCTGAACCGGTGTCGTCCGCCGGCTGACACAGCCCCGACCAGTGGTGATACCGGCCACGCTACGGCCATCGACGCCGGAACGGGGTGTGATATTGCCGGTGTCGCGCCCTGGTCGGACGGGAAGTGTGCCGGGCGTACGTCACGGGACCCGGCGGACCGGGCGCTCGGCGTACCGTTGGAGGGGCGCGACCCGCCGCCTCAGGTCCCCCCGTTCCTGACGGCAACGGCTAGCCATCGGGCCGCCGGCGGGTCCCGCGCCGGCGGCCCACCCTCGGGGGTGCGCGCCGGTGGGATCGGCGGGGCCGATCAGTTCACCGGTTGGGCGTTGTTCGGCGGCGCCGAGGCCAGCCAGGGCAGGAACCGGCGCAGCCACAGGTCCACACCGGGGATCGCCAGGATCCGGGTGATCACCCCGGCGACGACGATGAGCTGGGCGACCGCGGGTACGGTGTCCAGCCCGGCGGTCGCCGCGACGGTGGGTACCAGCGACAGGGCGCCGACGAGCGCGGCCAGGACGGTCCGGGCGGTGGCCCGCCACGGGTGCCGGGTCTGGGTGGTGGTGGGGGTCATGGGGTGCCTCCCGGTGGGAGTGTCGGGGGAGTCGACCGATCGGGGTGGACACCCTGGTCAACCTGCACCTAACCGGGATGGATGCGTCTATGTCGGAAAGGTGACAATCAATGGACGAAGATCATCTCCGTCGGTCGGGGTAAGGGAGAACTGACGTCTTCCGTCGTTACGTGGGCGCAACGAGATCGGCGTAGCGTCAGGACATGGCGGACTTGTTCGAGGACTATCGCCTCGGCCCCGGGTGGGACGAGATGTTCGGCGAGCCGGGCATGCCGCGGGAAACGTACGAGGCGTTGCACGCCACCCTGCAACCACTGTCCAGTGTCGAGCTGGGCATCCGGGCCGAGGTCCTGGCCAGGGCGTTCCTCGACCAGGGCATCACGTTCGCGCTCAAGGGCATCGAGCGGCCGTTCCCGCTCGACATCGTGCCCAGGATCATCGCCGCCGACCAGTGGCGGGTGGTCGAGGCCGGGGTGTCCCAGCGGGTCCGCACCCTGGAGGCGTTCCTCGCCGACATCTACGGCGCGGGTCAGGTGCTCGCCGACGGGGTGGTGCCGCGCCGGATCGTGGTCACCAGCGCCCACTTCCACCGCGAGGTGGCCGGCGTCAACCCGCACAACGGTGTACGCATCCACGTCGCCGGGGTTGACCTGGTCCGCGACGAACAGGGCACGTTCCGGGTGCTGGAGGACAACGTACGGGTGCCCTCCGGGGTCAGTTACGTGATGGAGAACCGGCGGGCGATGGCACACGTACTGCCCGAGGTCTTCGCCGCCACCCGGATCCAGCCGGTGGAGTCGTACCCCGGGCAGTTGTTGCGGGCCCTGCGCGCCGCGGCGCCGGTCGGGGTCAGCGAGCCCACGGTGGTGGTCCTCACCCCCGGCGTGCACAACTCCGCCTACTTCGAGCACGCCCTGCTGGCCCGCGAGATGGGCGTCGAGCTGGTCGAGGGTCGAGACCTGGTCTGCGTGGGTAACGAGGTGGCCATGCGGACCACCGCGGGTGAACAACGGGTCGACGTCATCTACCGGCGGATCGACGACGACTTCCTCGACCCGGTGCACTTCCGGGCCGACTCGGTGATCGGCGTCGCCGGGCTGCTCAACGCCGCCCGCGCCGGCCGCGTCACCATCGCCAACGCGGTCGGCAACGGCGTCGCCGACGACAAGCTGCTCTACACGTACGTGCCCGAGCTGATCCGCTACTACCTGGACGAGGAGCCGATCCTGCCGAACGTGGAGACCTACCGGCTGGAGGACCCCGACGTGCTCGACCACGTCCTCGACCGGCTCGACCAGCTGGTGCTCAAGCCGGTCGACGGCTCCGGCGGCGCCGGCATCGTGATCGGCTCCCAGGCCGGCGACGAGGAGCTCTCCCTGCTCGCCGAGAAGGTACGGCACGACCCGCGCGGCTGGATCGCCCAGCGCGAGGTGGCCCTGTCGATGGTGCCGACCCTGGTCGGCAACCGGCTGCGGGCCCGGCACGTGGACCTGCGACCGTTCGCGGTCAACGACGGCGAACGGGTCACCGTGCTGCCCGGCGGACTGACCCGGGTGGCGCTGCCCGAAGGCGCCCTGGTGGTCAACTCCAGCCAGGGCGGCGGCTCGAAGGACACCTGGGTCCTGGCCGAGGCGCCGGTCGCCGCGATCACCGTCGGCGGCCCGGTCGAAACACCGCCGGCCGTCTACCTCGCCCCCGACGAACCGGCCGAAGCGGGTACGCCCACCGGCACCAGCCTGCCGGCGCCGCGCAGCCCCGACCCCGGTCCCGACTCGGGCCCGGTCGCCGTCCAACAGCAACAGCAGCAGCAGTCCGCCCGGATCCACGGGACACCGGCATGCTGAGCCGGATCGCGGAATCGCTCTACTGGATCGGCCGGTACGTCGAGCGGGCCGAGGACACCGCCCGCATCCTCGACGTACACCTGCACCGGATGCTCGCCGACCCGTGGGCCGACGAGGAGACCGCCTGCCGTTCGCTGCTCGCCGTGATGGGCGTACCCCCACCGGAGCAGCCGGTCTCCGCCGCCCGGGTGGTCGGCCTGCTCGGCCTGGACGAGAGCAGCCACAGCTCGGTGGTGGGCGCGCTCGCCGCCGCCCGGGAGAACGCGCGGGGTGCCCGCGAGACCATCTCCGCCGACATGTGGGAAGGGCTCAACGCCACCTGGCACGGCCTGCCCGACGCCCGACGCCGGGTCGAGCAGCAGGGCGTACACGCCTTCTTCCGCTGGGTACGTGAGCGCTGCGCCCTGCTGGCCGGGCTCGCCGACGCCACCATGAGCCGGGACGAGGGCTGGCTGTTCCTGGTCCTCGGCCGCAGCGTGGAACGGGTCGACATGACCGCCCGACTGCTCTCCACCCACGTACGCGCCGGTGGCAGCATCCCCTCCTGGCTGACCCTGCTGCGCTCGTGCGGTGCCTGGGAGACGTTCCTGCGCACCTACCGGGGCTCCCTCGACGACCGGTACGCGGCCGAGTTCCTGCTGCTCGACCGGCTCTTCCCGCGCTCGGTCTTCGCCGCGCTCTCGGCCGCCGAGGCGTGCCTGACCGACCTCGAACCCACCGGTGGGCCGGGCGGCCAACCGGGCCGGGTCGGGGTCGCCACCGAGGCGCAGCGGATCGTCGGCCGGGCCAGGACCAACCTCGAATTCCGGGGTGCCGAGGAACTGCTGGCCGACTTCCCGACCGTGCTGGCCAGCCTCGAACGTACGTGTTCGCAGGTGAACGAGGCGGTGTCGCGCCGCTACTTCCGCCAGACCTCGGCGGTCCTCTGGGTCCCGGAGGCAGTGGCATGAACGGTGTACCGGAGGCAGGCGCGTGACCGTCAACAGCTGGCGATTGAAGATCATCCACCGGACCGGGTTCAGCTACGCCGGCAAGGTCGCGTCGTCGTACAACGAGGCCCGGATGTCGCCCCGCAACGAAACCCGCCAGGCGGTGCTCGACGCGCGGGTGGAGGTGTGGCCGTCGGCCCGCACCTACCGGTACGAGGACTACTGGGGCACCTCGGTCACCGCGTTCGACGTACACAGCGCGCACGAGGCGCTGCGGGTCACCGCCGCGTCGACCGTGGAGACCCTGCCCGCCGGTGACCTGCTGCCAGCCACCGGCGGCGCGAGCTGGGCCGACCTGGCCCGGCCCGAACACGTCGACCGGTGGCACGAACTGCTGCTGCCGACCCCGCGTACCGCCCTGGACGAGGAGTTGACCGCGCTGGCCGAGATCGCCCGCGCCGGCCACCCCACCCCGCACGCGACCGCGTTGGCGCTCTGCGAACAGATCCGCGACGAGGTGGCGTACACGGCCGGCTCGACCGGCGTACAGACCGACGCGGTGCAGGCCTGGCGCCAGCGCAAGGGCGTCTGCCAGGACATCAGCCACCTGCTGGTGGGGCTGCTGCGGTCCGCCGGCATCCCGTCCCGCTACGTCTCCGGCTACCTGCACCCGTCACCGTCGGCGAGCATCGGCGAGAGCGTCGTCGGGCAGAGCCACGCCTGGGTGGAGTGGTGGGTGGGCCGGTGGACCGGCTTCGACCCCACCAACGGCATCCCGATCGGCGAGCGGCACGTCGTGGTCGGCCGTGGCCGGGAGTACGGCGACGTACCGCCGCTCAAGGGCGTCTACTCCGGCCCCAAGAACACCGGCCAGGGCGTGGAGGTCACCATCACCCGGCTGCGGTGAGGGCAAATGCGGGTGCGGTGGGTGCCGAGGGCGGAGTAACCTGCCCGTCATGCAGCATTTCGTGGCAGTGACGACGACGCCGGGACACCCCGGCGTGCCGCGCTGACGCGAACTTCTCACCGTCAACCAACGGCCCCGGGGCGAACCGCTCCGGGGCTGCTTCGTACCCCGGACCGGTCCGCCCCGACCGGTCCGCCACCCGAAGCGAGGCGGGCCGGGCTCAGGGTCGTACCCGAGCAAGGAGCACGACATGGTCGACCACCGCAGGTTGGGCCGCGAACTGGAGTTGTTCCACGCCGACCCCCTCTCCGGCGCGGGCCTGCCGATCTGGCTGCCGGCCGGCGCCGCCGCCCGGCACGCCGTCGAGGAGTACGTCCGGGAGCTGGAGCGGCGCGCCGGCTACCAGCACGTCTACTCGCCCCCGATGGCCAAAAGGGAACTGTTCGAACGATCCGGGCACCTCGGCTACTTCGCCGACGACATGTTCCCGCCGATGCGTCTCTCCGACGACGACGAGTTCCTGCTCCGGCCGGCGCTCTGCCCGCACCACTGCCTCGTCTTCGGTGCGCGCGGCCGGTCCTACCGCGAGCTGCCGCTGCGCATCGGTGAGCTGGGCGGAATGTACCGGCCGGAACGCTCCGGGGTGCTCGGCGGCCTCAGCCGGGTACGCGCGATCTGGCTCAACGACGCACACAACTTCTGCGCCATGGAACAGGTCGGGCAGGAGGTCGCCGAGATCCTCGAACTGATCCGGACCGCGCACGCCGCGCTCGGCGTACGACCGGCCGGGTTCCGGCTGTCGCTGCGCGGACCGGGCGAGAAGTACGTCGGTGACGACGACGTGTGGCAGCGGGCGGAGAACCTGCTCCGGGAGGCGCTCGACGCGGCCGGGCAGCCGTACGTCGAGGCGCCCGGCGAGGCGGCGTTCTACGGGCCGAAGATCGACATCCAGGTACGGGACCCGGCCGGCCGGGAGTGGACCCTGTCCACCATCCAGCTCGACTTCGACAAGGCGGAAAAGTTCGACCTGTCCTACATGGACTCGGACGGTAGGCCGCGTCGTCCGGTGATCGTGCACCGGAGCCTGGTCGGCAGCATGGAGCGGCTCTTCGCGTACCTGATCGAGGTGCACGAGGGCGCCTTCCCGGTCTGGTACGCCCCGGTACAACTGGAGGTGCTCCCGATCGGCCCCGAGCAGTACGGGTTCGCGTCGGCCTTCGCCCGGCAGGCCGTCGAGTCCGGTCTGCGGGCGGAACTGACCGTCGACGGCTCGCTCGGTGCCCGCGTACGCGCCAGCGCCCGCCGCCGCGTCCCGTACGCCGCCGTGATCGGCTCCCGCGAGGCAGCCGACGGCCTGGTCTCGTTACGTCCACGCGACGGCCGATCCCTGGACCCCATGCCCACCGCCCACGCCCTGCACCTGATCACCACCCTCGCCTCCCCCCACCCCACCCCCTCACCCCTTCACCCCCCAAGATCCGCACTCTTGTAGAGAACGAGGGGGAGTTCGAGGCGGAATTCCCCCTCGTTCTCTACAAGAGTGGCGATCGAGAGGGGGCGGAGGAGGGGGGAGCAGGGGATCTTGTCTGTGGAAAGATAGGGTTGGGGGGTGACTGGGGAGAATGCGGTGGGAAAGCCGTACCACCATGGGGACCTGCAGCGGGTGTTGCTGGAGGCGGCGGTCGCGGCGATCGAGGAGTCCGGGCCGACCGCGCTGAGCCTGCGTGACCTCGCCCGCCGAGCCGGGGTCTCGCACGCCGCGCCGACCCATCACTTCGGCGACAAGGCCGGCCTGCTCACCGTGCTCGCCACCCAGGGCTTCCACCTGTTCGCGGACAACCTCGGACACATCCGCCAGCAGACCGGCAGCCTGCTCGAAATCGGCGTCGGTTACGTCCGGTTCGCCGTCGAGCACCGGGCGCACTTCGAGGTCATGTTCCGTCCGGAGCTCTACCACCGGGGCGATCCGTCGCTGGTCGCCGCGAAGCAGCGGGCGACCGACGAGTTGCAGGCCGGGGTGGCCACACTGGATCAGTCACCGGGCGACGAACGGGATCCCCGGCTCGCCGGGCTGGCCGCCTGGTCGATCGTGCACGGCTTCGCCACGCTCTGGCTCAGCGGGGCGCTGCCGCCCGACGTCGGCGACGACCCGGCGACGGTCAGTCGAGCGGTGCTCGCCGGACTCTTCCCCGTCGGCTGAGTCCCGCGAGCCGGACGAGGGCCCCGACCGGTGCCCCGAGCCGGGGCTCACCAGCCTGCCGGAAGGGCCATTCCCTCGGTGTAACCGGCGGCGCTCTGGACCCCGATCAGGGCGTTCGCCGCGAACTCGGTCAGGTTCGCCGCCCCGGTGTACGTGCAGGCGCTGCGTACCCCCGCGATGATCTCGTCGATCAGGTCCTCGACCCCCGGTCGGGCCGGATCGAGGAACATCCGGGCGGTGGAGATGCCCTCCTCGAAGACGGCTTTGCGGGCCCGGTCGAACGGGCTGTCCTCGGCCGTACGGGCGCTGACCGCCCGCGCCGACGCCATGCCGAAGCTCTCCTTGTAGCGCCGGCCGTCGGCATCGGAGTACAGGTCACCGGGGGATTCGAAGGTGCCGGCGAACCAGGAACCGATCATGACGTTCGAGGCGCCGGCGGCGAGGGCCAGGGCGACGTCACGCGGGTGCCGTACGCCGCCGTCGGCCCAGACGTGCCGGCCGAGTTCGGTGGCGGCGCGGGCGCAGTCGAGGACGGCGGAGAACTGCGGTCGGCCGACCCCGGTCATCATCCGGGTGGTGCACATCGCGCCCGGACCGACGCCGACCTTGACGATGTCCGCGCCGG
The DNA here is from genome assembly GCF_055586685.1 of Micromonospora sp. NPDC049529. Taxonomy (NCBI): domain Bacteria; kingdom Bacillati; phylum Actinomycetota; class Actinomycetes; order Micromonosporales; family Micromonosporaceae; genus Micromonospora; species Micromonospora sp. NPDC049529. Next base: position 258,193 of record NZ_JBVJHT010000011.1, on the reverse strand, counting down.
CGTCGACCAGATCGCGTACGCCGTCGGCGGTGACCACGTTGCCGGCGACCAGTGGCACCGTCGGGTCGAGCGCCCGGACCGCGCGCAGGGCGGAGAACATCCGTTCCTGGTGGCCGTGTGCGGTGTCCACGACCAGGGTGTCGACCCCCGCGTCGAGCAGTGCCGCCGCCTTGCCGGCCACGTCACCGTTGATCCCGATCGCCGCCGCGACCCGCAGCCGTCCCTTGCCGTCCAGTGCCGGGCGGTACAGGGTCGCCCGCAGGGCCGCCTGCCGGGTCAGCACCCCGACCAGCCGCCCCTCGACGTCGACCACCGGGGCGAGTCGCCGCCGTCCCTGGGACAGCCGGTCGAACCCGGTACGCGGATCCGCCTCCGCCGGTACGGTGTGCAGCTCGGTCGACATCACGTGGCGTACCTGGGCGAACCGGTCGACGCCCTCGGTGTCCGCCTCGGTGACCACCCCGAGCGGACGGTTCTCCTCGTCGACCACGACCAGCCCGCCGTGCGACCGTTTCGGCAGCAGGTGGATCGCGTCGCCGACCGTGTCGGTCGGGCCGAGCGTGATCGCGGTGTCGTGCACCAGGTGACGTTGCTTCACCCAGCCGACGACCTCCGTCACCACCTCGATCGGGATGTCCTGCGGCAGTACGGCGATTGCCCCGCGCCGGGCCACCGTCTCGGCCATCCGCCGCCCCGCCACCGCCGTCATGTTGGCGACCACGATCGGAATCGTGGTGCCGGTGCCGTCGGTGGTGCTCAGGTCGACGTCGAGCCGGGACGCCAGGTCCGACCGGACCGGGGCCATGAAGACGTCGTTGTACGTCAGGTCGTGCGCGGGGGCCGCGCCGGAGAGAAACCGCACCCGATCATCATGCCCCCGACCCGGACCCGTTACTCCTGCTCAGCGGGACCGGAACGACAACCGGCCGGGAACAGCGGCCGGGGCGACCAGCGCCGTCAGCGGATGGTGCAGATGACGGCACCGGCGGTGATGACGGCGCCCGGTTCGGCGCCGAGGTCGCCGATCATCCCGGCCTTGTGGGCGTACAGGGGCTGTTCCATCTTCATCGCCTCCAGGACCACCACCAGGTCGCCCTCGGCCACGGCGTCACCGTCGGCGACCGCGATCTTGACGATGGTGCCCTGCATCGGCGAGGTCAGCGCGTCGCCACCGGCACCCGCGCCCGCCCCGGCACGGGTGGCGGAGCCACGGCCGGCGCCCCGGCGGGCCGCCGAGCCGGGGGCCGGGCTGGCGCCCGTACCGGTGCCGAAGCCGGCGGGGAGGCTGACCTCGAGCCGCTTGCCGCCGACCTCGACCACGACGGTCTCGCGGGGGCCGGCCGCCTCGGCGGCCGGGGCGGCGGCGGTGAACGCCGGTACGGTGTTGTCGAACTCGGTCTCGATCCACCGGGTGTGTACGGCGAACGGCTCGGCGGTGAAGGCCGGGTCGCGGACCACCAGCCGGTGGAACGGCAGCGCGGTCGCCATGCCGTCGAGGGTCATCTCGTCCAGTGCCCGGCGGGCCCGCTCCAGCGCCTCGGTCCGGGTCTCCCCGGTGATGATCACCTTGGCCAGCAGTGAATCGAAGTTGCCGCCGATGACGTCGCCGGCCGAGATGCCGGTGTCGACCCGGACGCCGGGACCGGAGGGCAGCCGCAGCGCGGTGACCGTGCCGGGTGCGGGCAGGAAGCCCCGGCCCGGGTCCTCGCCGTTGATCCGGAACTCGATCGAGTGCCCGCGCGGCGTCGGATCCTGCGTCAGGCGCAGCTTCTCGCCGGCGGCGATCCGGAACTGCTCGCGGACCAGGTCGATGCCGGCGGTCTCCTCGGTGACCGGGTGCTCCACCTGGAGCCGGGTGTTGACCTCCAGGAACGAGATGGTGCCGTCGACGCCGACGAGGTATTCGACCGTGCCGGCGCCGTGGTAGCCGGCCTCCCGGCAGATCGCCTTGGCGCTGGCGTGGATCTCGGCGCGCTGGGCGTCGGTCAGGAACGGCGCGGGCGCCTCCTCGACCAGCTTCTGGTGCCGGCGCTGCAACGAGCAGTCACGGGTGCCGACCACGACCACGTTGCCGTGCCGGTCGGCCAGGATCTGCGCCTCCACGTGCCGGGGCCGGTCCAGGTAGCGCTCGACGAAACACTCGCCCCGACCGAAGGCGGCGACCGCCTCCCGGGTGGCCGACTCGAACAGCGCCGGGATCTCCTCCATCGTCCGGGCCACCTTGAGCCCGCGACCGCCGCCACCGAACGCCGCCTTGATCGCCACCGGCAGGCCGTGGTCGATGGCGAACGCGATCACCTCGTCCGGCCCTTCGACCGGGTCCGGGGTGCCGGGCACCAGCGGGGCACCGGCCCGCTGCGCGATGTGCCGGGCGGTGACCTTGTCGCCGAGGTCGCGGATGGCCTGCGGGGTCGGCCCGATCCAGGTCAGCCCGGCGTCGATGACGGCGGCGGCGAAGTCGGCGTTCTCGGAGAGGAACCCGTAACCCGGATGTACGGCATCCGCGCCGGAACGGGCCGCCACGTCCAGCAACTTGTCGATCCGCAGGTACGTCTCGGCGGCGGTGTCGCCGTCCAGCGCGTACGCCTCGTCGGCGAGGGTGGCGTGCAAGGCGTCCCGGTCGGAGTCGGCGTAGACCGCGACGCTGCCCAGGCCGGCGTCCCGACAGGCGCGGGCGACCCGGACGGCGATCTCGCCCCGGTTGGCGATGAGTACCTTGCGCACGCTCGTCCTCTCCTGAGATGTCCTCGCCTCCCACCCCTGGCGGTGGGCACTGCGGGGGAGTTTATCGGCGCTTTTGATCAACTTCACCGGGCCGGCGTGTGTCCTGTGGCACTGAGCGTGCCCTGCCAAGCGCAACTTTAGTCAAATTTGTTTATTACGCTTGTGCTGTGTCGAGTACCCGCATGATGATTCTCGGTCTGGTCCGCTGGATGCAGCCGGTGCACGGTTACGACGTGCGCCGGGAGCTGCTGAGCTGGAGCGCCGACGAATGGGCCAACGTACAGCCAGGTTCGATCTACCACGCGCTGCGCAAGCTGACCGAGGAGGGACTGTTGCGCGAGGTGGCGACCGAGCAGGTCGGTGCCCGTCCCGCCCGGACCACGTACGAGGTGACGGAGAAGGGGGAGGACGAGTTCGAGACGCTGCTGCGGGACATGTGGTGGCGGTTGCAGACCCCGCCCGACCCGTTCGCGGCGGCCTTCTCGTTCCTGCCGGCCCTGCCCCGTGAGGAGGCGGCGGCGGCGCTGCGCAACCGGGCACAGCTCCTGCGCGCCGCGCACGAGTCCATGCGCGCCTCCCTCGATTCGGACTGGGTACGCAAGTCGAAGCCGGTCCACGTGGGCTGGATGTTCGAGCTGTGGATGGCCCGCGCGGAGGCCGAGAGCGGCTGGTGCGAGCGGATCGCGGAGCGGATCGAGTCCGGAGTGTCGTACCTGCCTGATCAACTGGCGGATGCGGCTGGTTGGGAAGCGATGCGGGCGCAGACCCAGGCGTTGGCCGAGCCCCGGACCGTAGCCCCCCGGGTGCCCGGTGACGAGTAGTACGCCCCCTCGATTCGAGTAATAATCAACCTTGACTAGAAAAGTTATATCGCGTTAGCCTCGGGCCGGGTATTGGGGTGGGCGCCTGCGGCGTTGGTCCCCGGGGGACGGTGGTCGGCGGTCTGCCGGCCCGACCAACCAGGAGCTGAAAATGATCGAGACCAAGGGGCTGCGGAAGTCGTTCCGCTCCCGCCAGGGTCGACAAACCAAGACGGTGGAGGCGGTGCGCGGCGTCGACCTGCTGGTGCGCGAGGGGGAGATCTACGGCTTCCTCGGCCCGAACGGCGCGGGCAAGACGACCACCCTGCGCATGCTGGCCACCCTGATCGAGCCGGACGGCGGAGAGGCCGTCATCGCCGGTGCCGACCTGCGCGCCGACCCCGGCGAGGTGCGCCGCCGGATCGGCTACGTCGCCCAGGGCGGCAGCACCTGGGACGAGTCCACCGCCCGCGAGGAACTCGTCCTCCAGGCCCGGATGTACGGCATCGGCAAGGCCGAGGCCCAGCGGCGCGCGGTGAACGCCCTGGCCGCCTTCGAGCTCACCGAGTACGCCGACCGCAAGTGCAAGACCTACTCCGGCGGTCAACGCCGTCGGGTCGACATCGCCCTCGGCATCATCCACGAGCCGAAGATCGTCTTCTTGGACGAGCCGACCACCGGGCTCGACCCGCAGAGCCGGGCCCACATGTGGGACGAGATCCGCCGGCTGCGCGCCGACGGGATGACCGTCTTCATCACCACCCACTACCTCGACGAGGCCGACGCGCTCTGCGACCGGATCGCGATCATGGATCACGGCGAGATCGTGGCCGAGGGCACGCCGGCCGAACTCAAGCGTGAGATCTCCGGCGAGATGGTGCAGGTCGGCCTCGACGCCGACGCCACCCCGAAGGCCGCGCAGGCCCTCGACACCCAGCCCTTCGTGCTCAAGCTGGAAACCCTCGACGAGGGCGGGCTCCGCCTCTACGTCGACGACGGCGCCACCGCCATCCCGCAGATCCTGCGCGCCCTGGACACCAGCGGCATCCCGCTGCGCGCGATCGAACTGCACCGGCCCAGCCTCGACGACGTGTTCCTCACCAAGACCGGCCGCTCGCTGCGCGAGTCCTGAGCCCACCCGCTACCGGAGACTCTCATGAAATTCGCCCGGGACACCTGGCTGATCTTCGAGCGGCAGATGCTGCTCCTCCTCCGTCAACCCATCTGGGTCTTCGTCGGCGTCTTCCAGCCGGTGATGTACCTGCTGCTCTTCGCACCCCTGCTCAAGCCGGCGCTGAACGCGCCGACCCAGGCCGACGCGTACCGCATCTTCGTGCCCGGACTGCTGGTGCTGCTGGCCATCTTCGGCGGCCTGTTCCAGGGCTTCGGCCTGATCGCCGAACTGCGCGCCGGAGTCATCGAACGATCCCGGGTCACCCCGATCAGCCGGCTCGCCCTGCTGCTCGGCCGATCCCTGCGCGACGTCGTGTCGCTGGTCGCCCAGGCGATCATCATCACCCTGCTGGCGCTCCTGTTCGGACTCACCGTCTTCATCGGCGACCTGCTGCTGGCGTACCTGATGCTGGCCCTGATCGCGCTGATGACCTCGGCCGTCTCGTACGGGATCGCCCTCATCGTCAAGAGCGAGGACGCGCTCGCCCCACTGATGAACACCCTCGCCCAGCCGTTGTTGCTGCTCTCCGGCATCCTGCTGCCGCTCACCTTCGCCCCCGGCTGGCTCCAGGCTGTCGCGGACTGGAACCCGTTCTCCTGGGCGGTCGAGGGAACCCGGGCGCTCTTCGCCGGAGACCTCGGCAACGACCGGGTCTGGCAGGGGCTCGGCATCGTGGCCGTACTCACCGCCGCAGCGGTCACCTGGGCGGCCCGCGAGTTCGCCCGCAGCGTACGTTAATCCGTTTCCCAAGGCTGTTTCACCTGTTCAACGGGGCACGCTCCCGGCGCTTGTAGCGTAAGGAGCGTGCCCCGCCTCCTTCATGACCGGATCACCTGGCTGACCTACGCCCAACTCGGCGTCTGGGGCTTCTTCCTCTACGGCTTCGGGCCGGTTGTCCCGCTGCTCCGCGACGAACAGGGCACCAGCGCGGCCGTCGCCGGCCTGCACAGCACCGCGCTCGCCGTCGGAGCCCTGCTCGGCGGCTTCCTCTTCCCGTCGCTGTCGGCGAAGATCGGTCGTGGGCGGACAAACTGGCTCGGGCTCACCGGCGTCGTCGCCGCGGTCGTCGTGCTCTGCCTGTTCCACACCCTGCCGGCCACCCTCACCGCCGCGACGATCGCCGCCACCTTCGGGTTCATGCTGGTCAACGGCGTCAACACCACCCTCGCCGACCACCACGGGCCCCACTCCCCGGCCGCGATCAGCGAAGCCAACGCCGTCTGCGCCGGCATGGGCATCATCGCCCCGATCGTCATCGGAGTCACCGTCGGCGCCGGCCTCGGCTGGCGACCCGCGATCGCCGTCGAGGTCGGGCTGATCGCGCTGGTCGCCGCGTCCGCGTTCGTCTTCCGGGTACGCCTACCGCACGGCACCCCCGCTACCGCGGCTGCCGGCACCCGGCCGGGGCGGTTGCCGCGGACATACTGGATCGCCTGGTTGTTGCTCGGCGTCACCGGCTCGATCGAGGTCTGCCTCTCCCTCTGGGCCGCCGACGTACTGCGCGGCAACGCCGGCATGTCGGCCGGAGCCGCCTCGGCGGCGCTCGCCGCGATCGTCGCCGGCATGTGCCTGGGCAGGCTGGCCGGCGGCCGGATCGCGCTCCGGGTCGCCCCGGTGCCGTTCCTGCTCGCCGCCCTCGCCGTCTCCCTCGTCGGGTTCGGCATCTTCTGGGCCGCGCCGATCGGCTGGCTGGCCGTCACCGGTCTCGTCGTCGTCGGGCTGGGCAACGCCATGCACTACCCGCTGGGCATCTCGATGGCGCTGGCCGCAGCACCCGGACAGCCCGACCGGGCGGCGGCCTACTCGTCGTACTCGGTGGCGATCGGGTTCGGCATCGCCCCGGTCGTACTCGGCCGGGTGGCCGACTCCGCCGGCCCGCACCTGGCCTTCCTGCTGCTGCCCCTGTTCATCGTGATCGCCGCGCTGCTCGCCCTGCGCCTGGCCCGCGCTCTGCGGCTGCCCCCGGCCCCCACCCCGCCCCTGGAAGCCCGGATCGACGGCCCCGCCGGACCGGCCGTCGAAGCCGCCACCTGAGACAGAAGCCGCCACCTGAGACACCGGTGGCGGCTTCCCGACCCGGAAAGGTCAGCGGCGGCGGGCCAGGGTGAGGCCATCGGCGATCGGCAGCATCACCACGTCGACCCGCACATCGGCCCGTACCTCGGCGTTGAACGCCACGATCGCCCGGTCGGCCTCGTCCCTCGGGGCGAGCACCCGACCCCCGCGCAGTACGTTGTCGACCGCGATCACGCCACCCGGCCGCATCCGGGGCACCAACTCGTCCCAGTAGATCGGGTAGCTCGTCTTGTCCGCGTCGATGAAGGCCAGATCCAGGTGCGGCTCGGTCGGCAGCGACCGCAGCCCCTCGGCCGCCGGCCCGATCCGCAACTCGATCCGGTCGTCCACCCCGGCCCGCGACCAGTACCGACGCGCCACCGAGGTGAACTCGGCGGAGATGTCGAAGCAGGTCAGCCGCCCGTCGGCGGGCAGGCCACGGGCGATGGCCAACGCCGACATCCCGGTGAAGGTGCCCACCTCCACGGCCTGCCGCGCGTTCACCAACCGGGTGAGGAAGGTGAGCAGCGCGGCCTGCTCCGGGGAAACCTGCATCTGGGCATCGTTCGGCAACGCGTCGACCGTCTCGTCGATCAACTCGCGGGCGATGTCGTCCGGTGGGGAACCGTGCGCGATCAGGTACGAGTGCAGTTCCTCGGTCAACGGCAGCGATCTCGTGGTCATGCTCAGACGCTAGACCAGTCACGACCGGGGACGGTAGAACCGCGCTCGGCCCGGTGCCGTCACCGCTTCCACAGGTCGGTGATCCGCAGGTCGAGTTCGCCGAGAAGGTTGCGCAGCAACGGCAGGGAGAGCCCGACCACGGTGCCCGGATCGCCCTCCACCCGCTCGACGAACGGGCCACCCAGCCCGTCGATGGTGAACGCGCCCGCCACCAGCAGCGGCTCACCGGTCGCCACGTAGGCGGCGATCTCGTCGTCGCTGATGGCCGCGAAGTGGACCGTCGTCGAGGCGACCGCCTCGGCCCGACGGCCACCGGTCACGTCGATCAGGCAGTGACCGCTGTGCAGTACACCCGATCGCCCGCGCATCTGCTTCCAGCGCCGGGTGGCGTCGTCGGCGTCGACCGGCTTGCCCAGGATCTCCCCATCGAAGGCGAGTACGGAGTCGCAGCCGAGCACGAGCGTTGTCGGCTCACTGGTCGGCCGGACCCGCTCGGTGATCGCCTCCGCCTTCAGCCGGGCCAGGTCGAGACAGAGCGTCTCTGCCAGCTCGGCGTTCGCCTTCGACTCGTCAACACCGCTGACCAGTACCTCCGGCTCGATACCGGCGGCGTGCAGGCTCTTGAGTCGGGCCGGACTGGCCGAGGCGAGCACGAAGCGGAGTTGGTTCGTCGGACCCATGAATCCGTACGCTACCGTGCCCGCCTCCGCTGCCCGCTCAGGCCGGGTCAACGGGCGGCGCACCCCGGCCGGCAGCACGGCGATGCGACCGTACGACGAGCACGGCGATGACGATGGCCAGCGCCAGGAACACGGCGAAGACGGTCAGCAGCGTGCCGGTACTCATGCCCCGAGGAGCCGCAACGGGCGGGCTCGCGGTCGGGGTCGGGCCCGCGGTCGGGCTCGCCGAGGCGGACGCACGCGCCGACGCGCTCGCCGCCAACGGGGGTACGTCGGCCGTCAGCGCCGCCATCAGATCGAGTACGCCGTCGCCGTACTCGTCATCATGTCCGGGCGGCCCCTTGTCGACGGCCGTCGCCGTCAACCGATGTACGACCTCCTCGGCCGAGAGGTCGGGATACCGACTCCGAATCAAAGCCGCCGCCCCCGCCACGATGGCAGTCGAGGGCGATGTTCCGGTTCCCCTGCTGTAATTGCCGTCGAGGCTCGTGCTGTAGATGTCGACCCCTGGTGCAAGTACCCCCATCTTGTTGCCTTCTACGGAGATTTCGGCTCGGTTCCCATTGCGGTCGCTTGCGCCAACGGCGAGCACGCCCTGGTAGGAAGCAGGGAAACCGATCCCATAGCTCTGAGGCAAGTTCCCGGCGGAGGCCACGATCACGATGTTGGCCGCGATTGCTTCCCGAACGGCTTCAGCTTCACGAGGTGAGGTTCCGCCACCAATCGATATACTTATTACCTGCGCCTGCCTGGCTATCGCCCATTCAATTCCCTTCGCGACGTTGTCGCTGTCTGGCTCTCCGGGGCGGCGAACGTAGCGGATCGGGAGAATCTTGGCCCTTGGAGCGATCCCTAAAGCCCCATTGTTGCCGGACTTGCCGTGCCCGCCGATGAGTCCCGCCATTCCAGTACCGTGGCTATCGATGTCCTGGCGGCCATCACCGGTGCCGCCCGGAAAGGTCTCGGTGCCTGGTAACAGATTGTTGTGCAGATCTGGGTGTGGATCAACGCCGGTGTCGATGACGGCGACGGTGATCCCCTCACCCTGGGTCAGCTTGTGGGCCTCGGCCACCTTTAGATACCGAAGGTGCCACTGGTCATCGCGGATGCGGTCGGCGTGTGCCGGCCCTGCCGATAGGACCACGATGGTCGTTGCGCAGAATGCAGCAATGGCCCCGCGAACCGTACGCAAGATCACCGATCGAACCCGATAGCGGGTCCGGGATCGATTCGGCCGATTTCCCGAGGTGCGCGCATGACGGGTGCGACACCTTCTTCGGTCTCCCACGGGTTGTCCGGATCCCAGCGCTGGCCGGTCTCGTCGTCGCTGTCACGCGCGCCGGGGCGACCGTGCGGGACAATCGAGCGTTGGCCGCCGGCGGCACCGACCGGTGTTACCCCGCCGGGCCGCTGGCCCGCGCCGCCCATCGGAGCCGCGCCACCTACGCCACCACCACCGATCATCCCGCCCACGGGATTGATCTGTCGGGCCGGTGACATGCCTGCCCCTGGCTGTCCCACCCCCGGCATCGCCCCGATCATGCCGCCGGGCGGCATGGCACGAGGAAGGTTTGTCACCCCACCAACGCCTGGCTTGGTCAGTCCACCGGTGGCGGGACTGGTGCCGAGCGGGCTGGGGTAGGTGGGGCCGAAGCCGCCCGGAGAGGGGGGCAGCGGCGCCGGGAAGCCCGGCCCGATACCGGGAGGTGTGGGCGGGGTAGGTGTGATGACAGGCGGGGACACCGGGGGAGCCGGAGGACCGGGAACAGCCGGAGTAACGCCGCCAAGCGTCGGACCATTGCCACCGAGAACCGGCCCGACAGACGGCGCCGACGGCGCCGGCACTGTGTACTGCACCGATGGGTTACCAGTCGGCATTGCTGGACCCGGACCGTTGGTCGGTACAGGCACGACGGGTGGGACTACCGGCGGCGACCCTCCGCCGTAAACGTCTGGGTTGTCTTCGCCGTAATCGGTAGGTCGTCCCCGGTACGGAGGGGGCTGTCTTAGTTGGGCTTGGGCTTGGACGAGTTCGCCGCTGAGGCCGTACATGACGACGCGGGCTCGATTGTTCAGGCGATCGAGGTCGGCCTGGGTCACCGGCGGTGTGGGCGCCGGTCCGGGCGAGGGAGACGGGGTGGGGGTCGGACTCGGCGAGGGGGTGGGGGGCGAAGCGGCCAGGGTGCGCTCGTACTGCAGCTTCGCGGCGAGTTTGCGCTCGTACTCGTCGTGGATCGTCTTGAGTTCGCGGCGCGCGTCGCTGATCGCGCTGGTGGCGCCGGACAGGGCTGAGCGGTTGGCGATGGCCGCCTCGTACGACTGCTCGACGCTCTCGATCAGGAAGTCCAGCCGTTCGACGTACGCTCTCGACGCGGCGCTCTTCTCCGGCGGCCAGGCCTGGATCAGGCCCTCGCGGTACGCCCGGAGGCGTGACATGTGGGTCCCGGCCAACTCGTGCGTGCGCTTCCAGCCGGTCACGTGCTGCCAGTGACCGTCGGTCTGCTGGTTCTCCAGCGTCGCCCACATCTGCTTGACGTCGTACTCGTACCAGTTGGTGGTGCCGGAGTAGCCGCCACCGGCGTCGGCGATGAGCATCAGGACACTCCCGAGTTGTCCGTGGCCGGGGGCGGGGTGGTGGTGCCCGGTTCGGGCAGGCGCGCGGCCGAGGTCTTGTCCAGTGCGGACTCGACCTCCTTCACCCGGGCCAGGGCGAACGCGTCGGCCTTGCCGTAGTTCTCGCTGACCTCCTTGGCCGCCTGGGCGAAGCCACCGGTCGCGTCCCGGTAGTGGAAGACGACGTTGGTGCTGTCCTGCTGGATCGCCTGGTGCGTCTGGAGGAACGAGACCAGCTCGGGGAACTCGGCCGCCGGCTTCGGTATCTCCGCGGTCACGTCCTCGCGGAGGTAGTCCAGGTGCGGGGCGTAGTTCTGTCGGACCTCGGCGTCGAGGTTGGCGGCGAACTCCTCCATTTTGCTGATGTCGGCTTCGATGTCGCCGTAGTCCCGCAACCAGGCCGGCGGAAGATCCTCCTCGGGAATCGCCATGTGTCCCCTCCCCAGGTGTCACGGCGGTGCTGCCCACCCGAGGCTAGTCGGCGAGGGCCCGTGTCAGCAGCCCCGTTCGGATGTTCAACGGGGCAGTCCGGACAACCGCCAGGCATCGATACTCGGACGTGCGGGTAGGCCGGATGCGGACACCGTACCGGGTCGCGACGCGCGCACCCAGGGTGACCCGGTGGTGCGGCGGGCCGGCGCGGCCGGTCTCGGGCGCAGCAGGAGGGCACCCACCAGGGCGGCGAGTTCCTCTGCGGTGGGCGTGCCCCGGATCACGCGGAACGCCGGCTCCCGGTCGGGTACGGCACGAGGGTCAGACATGGTACGAGGGTACGACGCCGGTTGACGTGCCCGTACGCAAGGGAACGACCCCGACCGTAGGTTGCACCGGGCAACCGAGGTACGTCTCACATGTGCGGGTAGGTCTCACATGCGCGTGCCGCTGGTGTAAGGAAGCTCCGGTCCGGGTACCGTCCACGGGATGTCCGAGGCGCCCCCCCAATTGATCGCTGACCGGTACCGGCTCGTGGAGCCGCTCGGTCAGGGCGGCATGGGCCGTGTCTGGCGTGCCCGCGACGAGGTGCTGCACCGCGATGTGGCCATCAAGGAGTTGGTCCCGCCACCCGGACTCACCACCGACGAGCGGCGCGAGATGCGCGAGCGCTCACTGCGCGAGGCACGGGCGATCGCCCGGCTCAACAACATCAACGTGGTCCGTGTCTTCGACGTGCTGCGTACGGACGCCGACCCGTGGATCGTGATGGAGTACGTCCGGTCCCGGTCCCTGCAGGACACGCTCGCCGCCGACGGGCCGGTGTCGCCGGGGCGGGCGGCCGAGATCGGGCTCGGCGTGTTGGGTGCGCTGAAGGCGGCACACAAGGCCGGTGTCATGCACCGCGACGTCAAGCCGGGCAACGTCCTGCTCGGCGAGGACGGTCGGGTGGTGCTGACCGACTTCGGGCTGGCCACCGTGCCGGGGGACCCGAACGTGACCCGTACCGGCCTGGTGCTGGGGTCGCCCGCGTACATCGCTCCGGAGCGGGCGCGGGACGGCACCGCCGGTCCGGAGGCGGATCTCTGGTCGCTGGGCGCGACGCTGTACGCGGCGGTCGAGGGGCAGTCGCCGTACGCCCGGTCGTCGGCGATCGCGACGCTGGCGGCGTTGGCGACCGAGCCACCACCGCCGGCGAAGCGGGCCGGACCGCTGAAGGCGGTGCTCAACGGGCTGCTGCGCAAGGACCCGACGCAGCGGATCACGGCCGACGTGGCCGAGCGACTGTTGCGGCGCGCGTCGGACAAGCGGCCGCGCGGGGCGATCTCACTGCTGGACGGGGTACGCCGGCCGAGCCCGTACGGGCCGCGCGAGGCGCGTACCCGGGTGGTGCCGCTGCCGGCGCAACGCCAACCGACCCGGCCGGCCGAGGCGGCGGAGCCCTCGTCGTCGTCCATCGCCGACTTCATCGGTACGGGTGCGTCCGGACCCGTCGTGCCGGTCGTGCCGCCTGCCGCTGCGGCTGCCGCCGAGGCCGCCGCTCCGGATCGGGCCGATGTCGACCCCGCCGAGCGGCCCGCCACCACGACCACCGCCGAATCCGCTGACACCTCGTCGAGCGGGGCTGACCGGGACGATCAGGTCGATCCACCCGCGCCGGCCGTTGACGGGAGCGTGAAGCTGGGCGCCCCGGTGGCCGACCCCTCGTCGGCTGACTCGGACGACGAGCCGCCGCCGGTCACCGCCACGGGTTCCGCCGCAGCACCGGTTTCCGTCGTCGCGGCGGATCAGGCGGAACCTGCCCTGGTGGCCGCCGCGCCGACCGAGGTCGTCGGTGGGGCGGCGCGCGGGCGCACGTTCGGTCCGTTCAAACCGCGCTCCGACACGGACAACGAGGGCTCGTTCCTCGGCAGGCAGCGGTTGTGGCTGATCGGTGGGCTCGTCGCGCTGCTGCTGGTCGCGCTGGTGGTGATCATCCCGCTGGCGAACCGTGACGACCCGGACGACCGGAACACGGCCGGGTCCCCCGGCGGGGAGCCGACCGCGTCGGCGTCCGCCGCACCCCCGGCGGCCACCACGGCGCCGGCCACTGCGCCGCCCACCGACGCCCCGACGGTCGCGCCGACCAGCCCGGCCGGCCCGCCGCCGATCACCCGGGGCTCGGGTCCGCTGCCGGCGGGCTGGACCTGGCACAAGGATTCGACCGGGTTCACCGTGCCGGTGCCGGTCGGCTGGCGGGTGCAGCGCAACCGGACCTCGGTCGAGTTCAACGAGCCCAATGGTGCCCGGATGCTCATGATCGATCAGACGAGCACCCCGGAGTCGGACGCGGTCGCGGACTGGACCCGTCAGGAGCGGGCCCGGGTCGGCGCCGGTCGGTACCGCGACTACAAGCGGGTCACCATCGAGAAGATCGACTACTTCCTCGAAGCCGCCGACTGGGAGTGGACCTACACCTCCAGCAACGGCAACCCGTTGCACGTGGTCAACCGCGGGTTCGTCACCGGCCCGAAGCACGGGTACGCGATCTACTGGTCGACGCCGGCCGGCGCGTGGCAGGACAACCTGGACGAGCTGAAGCTCATCTCGGACGGATTCCTTCCCGCACCGGGCTGATCCGCATGACCTTCCCTCCGTCGGGGTACTGCTGACGCAACGACGGAAGGAGGTACGACATGAGTTTCCGACAACGTACGACGAAGCCGAGTGTGGCGCTCTGGATGCTGGTCGCCGTCGGCGATCTCGCGTTGATCCTGGCGAGCTTCGGGATGGTCGCGCTGATCGCACTCGCGAGCGTCGTGACCATGGCCGTCGGGGTGGTTGGCGCCTGGCGGCTGCTCCGGCCGAGCGCGCCGGCCGGTGAGGTGGCGCGGGCCCCGATGACTGCCCGGCGGAGGGCTTGAGCGACTCCGACGGGTCTGCTGTCCCGGACGGAACGTCGAAGTGTGGTGTCCGGGGCGCCAACGACAGCCGGACCGGTGATCCCGAGGGAAACGGGATGACCGGCCCGGCTGTCGTACGTCTGCGGCGGGGGCGACTCCGGTCAGCCCACCCGCTCGATCACGGCTCGCCGGATCAGGAACTTGCCCGGCTCCCGGACCTGCTCGAAGGCCGCGTTGTTGAGCAGTACGCAGCTGCCCGACGGGCTGGTCACCCGTACCGTGGTGCTCTTGTTGTTGTCCAGGTTCGTGACCTTGAGCGTGGTGCCGACCGGGAACGTACCGCTGGAGGCGGCGGGTGCGGCGTTCTCGTTGAAGAGCGTGACGGTCGAGCCCTTGCACACGACCTCGCCGGCGCCCGGCGCGCCACCACCGGCATTGGCATCGTCACCGGTGGGTGCGGCCGGCGGGTTCGCGGCCGGCGGGTTCGCGGGCTGCGCCGGGGCGGGCGGCGCCGGTCGATCCGCGTTGACCTGCTGTGTGCATCCGGCGGTGGCACGGCGCTGCGCAATGAGGTCGACAACGGCCTGCCGGTTGGCGATGCGCGCCTCCGACAGGGCGTCCGGGTTCGCCCGCTGGTCGGCGATGAAGTTCAGGTTGTTGCGCAGCGCGGTGTCGAGGCCGTTGCAGTTCTCGCCCGCGTTGCCCATTCCCGTACCGACCGCGAGTGCGGTGCCGAGCAGGGCCGTCGCGGCCACACCGATGAGCAGCTTCCGTGCCCGGCCGGTCGTCCTGCTTCTCCTGTACATGCACCGCTCCCTTGATCCCACGCTGCCCGGTTGCAGCATCGATGGGTACGGGCCGGGGCGCCGAACGGATCAGATCGTTTCTCTTAAATGTTCCTCAAGTCCCGCTTGTCGGGTGTGGGCTCGTCACCCGCGCCATGGCTGGCTGTTACCGCCCGATCGACCCGGAGCTGACGCCGTTGTCACCCGGTCGCCGGCCTCGCGCAGGTGGGCTAGGCTCCCCGGCTGTGTCGATCGACAGCTTCACCGACGTCTGGAACCGGCTGTTCGACGCCCAACCGGATCCACCGCCGCTGCTCGTCCTGCTCACCGGAGTGGCCGCGCTCGCCGCGGTGCTGACCCGGCTGCCGTGGCGGATCGGCCGCAACGCCATCACCATCGCGCACGAGGGCGGGCACGCCCTGGCCGCACTGCTCACCGGGCGGCGGCTGCACGGCATCCGCCTGCACTCGGACACCTCCGGCCTGACCCTGTCGGCCGGGCGGCCGACCGGACCCGGCATGGCCTTCACCCTGCTCGCCGGCTACGTGGCCCCGTCGCTGATCGGGCTCGGCGGGGCCTGGCTGCTCGGCGGCAACCGGATCACCCTGCTGCTCTGGATAGCGGTGGTGCTGCTGCTCGCCATGCTCGTCATGATCCGCAATGCCTTCGGTGTCGTATCGATCGTGGTCACCACCGCGGTCGTCTTCGGCGTCTCCTGGTTCGCCGGACCGCAGGTGCAGGCGGTGTTCGCGTACACCGGGGTGTGGTTTCTGCTGATCGGCGGGATCCGGCCGGTCGGCGAACTGCAGACGCTGCGGCGGCGCGGGCGGATGCCGGCCTCCGACGCGGACCAACTGGCCGGGGTCACCATCCTCCCCGCCATCTTCTGGGTCGGACTGTTCGGCCTGGTCAACCTGCTGGCGCTCGGCATCGGTACGAGCCTGCTGGCCGGCGCCCACCTGGCCAACCTCGACCTGCCCTTCTGACCCGACCCCGTTCACGCCCACCCGGACCCGGCCCGGTCGATCCCGCGTACCCGGCGACGGGTCGCCCGAGTCCGGCCGAGCGGGCAGGAGCAGAATGATCCGGTGCGTTACGTGATCATCGGCGCGGGTGCGGTCGGCGGGACGATCGGCGTACGGCTGGCCCTGGCCGGCCACGATGTGACGCTGGTGGCCCGCGGCGCGCAACTGGACGCGCTCCGCTCCCGGGGGCTGACCCTGGCCACCCCGGACGGCGAACAGAGCGTCACCCTGCCCGCCGTCGGTGGCCCGGCCGAACTGGAGCTGACGCCGGAGACCGTCCTGGTGCTCACGGTGAAGTCCCAGGACACCCAGACCGCGCTCGGCGACTGGGCGGGGGCTCCGGTGACCGGCGGCGGTACGGCCGCCGACCGGCTGCCGCTGCTGACCGCCCAGAACGGCGTCGCGAACGAGCGGGCCGCGTTGCGCCGCTTCGACCGGGTCTACCCGGTCTGCCTCTGGCTGCCCGCCACCTTCCTCGAACCGGGTCTGATCGCCGCCGAAGGGCACCCGCATTCGGGCATGTTGCAGCTCGGCGGCTACCCGAGCGGCGCGGACGACACCGTACGGCGGATCGCCGACGAGCTGTCCGAAAGCGGGTTCGTCACCCGGGTACGGGACGACGTGATGCGCTGGAAGTACGGCAAACTGCTGGCCAACCTCGGCAACGGGCTGGACGCGCTCTTCGGCCGCGACGCCGACCAGGAGCTGGCCGACCTGCTACGCGCCGAGGGGATGGCGGCCCTGGCGGCGGCCGGAATCGCGCACACCTCCCGAGCGGAGGAGATCGCCGACCGGGCCGACAACGTGGCGGCCCGGCCGGTGGCGGGGCGGGCACGGGCCGGCAGTTCTACCTGGCAGAGCCTGGCCCGGGGCACCGGCTCGACCGAGACCGACTACCTCAACGGCGAGATCGTGCTGCTGGGGCGCCTGCACGGGGTGCCTACCCCGGTGAACGCCGCCGTGCAGCGCGCGGTCCGGCGGGCCGTACGCGAACGGATCCCGGCCGGCGGCTTCCCACCGGCGCAACTGCTGCCGTGACCCGGCACGCCGGAAAAGTCGGCGCCGGGCGGCAACCGAACACCCGCCCGTACGCGTATGACCTCCGACGCCCAGGGGAGGTAGCCGGTGCCCGACGACGTCGGCGGATTCGACGAGTTCTACCGGGGGAGCCGGCAACGGTTGCTCGGCTACGTTTACCTGCTCACCGGTGACCTGTCGGAGGCACAGGACGCGGTCCAGGAGGCGTACATCCGGGCCTGGCAGCGCTGGTCGACGGTGAGCGGGTACGAGGACCCCGAATCCTGGGTACGGGTGGTCGCCGCCCGGGTCGCGGTCAGCCGCTGGCGGACCATCCGCAGCCGGGCACGGGCGTACCTGCGGCACGGGGCGGTGGAGACCGTGACGCCGGGACCGGGTACCGACACCGTCGACGTGGTGGCCGCGCTGCGCCGGCTGCCCGAGGAGCAGCGGACCGCGCTGGCTCTGTACTACCTGCTCGGTCTTCCGGTCGCCGAGGTCGCGCGGGAGACCGGTGCGCCGGTCGGCACCGTCAAGGCCCGGCTGTCCCGGGGGCGGGTGGCGCTGGCCGGCCTGCTGGCCGTCGTCGAACTGGAGGAGGCCGCCGATGCCTGAGCCGTGGGTGGAGCGGACGCCGGACCCGGACCCGGAGCCGAAGACGAACGCGCGGGAGACGCCGGAGGTGGGCCGGCGACCGGAGGCGGAACCGGTGGTGGACCTGTCGGCGGAGCCGCCGCGCGACGTACTGCCGGAGTCACTGGCGGCGCTGATGGGCGAGCCACCGCCGGACCCGTACCCGGATCCGGTCCTGCCCGACCTGCTCGGCGACCGGGCCCGACTGCTCGCCGAACGACTCGCCGCCGACCTGGCCGGGGTGACCTGGCCGGCGCCGGAACAGATCCGGGCCGTGGGCCGGCGACGGGCCCGGCGTACGGCGGTGGCGGTGCCGCTCGCCGTCGTGATGGTCATCGCCGCGATCTGGGGGCTGGCCGGGGCGCTGCCCCGAACCGGCGCCGGACCGGAGTCCGTGGCCGGGCGGCCCGATGTGGACACCGTCGGCCCGGCGACCGTGCCGTTACCACCGGGCGGGCGGTCACCGGCGCGGTCAGGCGGCGCGGTGACGAGCCTCGACACAGCCTGGATTCCCGCGATCGCCCTGCTCCAGCCGGCCGACCTCGGGCTCAACTTCCGGATCAGCGACGACCGCAGCGGTCCGCCCGGTTCGGCACCGGACTGGCCGTTCCGGCTCGGCCAGAGCTGCCCGGCCTATCCGGGGCTGCGCCTGGCCGGCTACCAGAACTACCTGTACAGCCGGGGGCACAGCATCGACGGGGACACCGAGGACGGACGCCGGCAGTCGCTGACCCAGCAGGTGGTCCGGTACGCCGACGGCGGTGCCGCCCGGTCGGTGGTGGAGGACGTACGCCGGGTGGTTGAGGCGTGCCGGACGTACGACGCCCCGCCGACCGTCTCGACCGGGTACGCCACCCCGACCCCGGTGGTCCCCCCCGGCGGGTCGGGCGCCCCGAGCCCGTCGGTCGGGCCGAGCGGTCCCGCCGGTTCGTCCCCGCCCGCCGCCGGGGCCGACCGGGAAGCGCCGAGCACCCAGCCCGGTGCCCCCGGCACCAGCCCCGGTGTCACGACCGGCGGTTCCGGTACCCCCAACGGCACCCGGCACGCCTGGCGCGTGCTCGGTGACGGGTTCGCCGGAAACCAGTCCCTGCTGGTGCGGCAGGAGGTGAGCGCGCCGACGAGCCCGGCCGGTGCGGGACCCGACGGCGGCCGGGTCACCCTCTACGCCGTGGTCCGGGTCGGTGACCTGGTCGCCGTGCTGGAGTCGTACGACTACGACGACGCGCGGATGCGCCAGCTCGCCGACCGGGCCACCGCCTGGCTCTGCCCGTACGCCCACCCGGGCTGCTGAGCAGCGGGGATTGGCGACTACAGCGGGATGTTGCCGTGCTTCTTCGGCGGCAGCGTCTCCCGCTTGGTCCGCAGCACCCGCAGCGCCCGGACGATCTGGGTACGGGTCTGCGCCGGCGCGATGACCGAGTCGACGTACCCGCGTTCGGCGGCGACGTACGGGTTCGCCAGGGTCTCCTCGTACTCGGCGATTTTGGCGGCCCGGACGGCTGCCGGGTCCTCGGCGGCACCCAGTTCGGCGCGGTAGAGGATGTTCACCGCTCCCTGGGCCCCCATCACCGCGATCTGCGCGGTCGGCCAGGCGAAGTTGAGGTCGGCGCCGAGGTGCTTGGAGCCCATCACGTCGTACGCCCCGCCGTAGGCCTTGCGGGTGATGACGGTGACCTTCGGGACGGTCGCCTCGGCGTACGCGTAGATGAGCTTGGCGCCCCGGCGGATGATGCCGTCCCACTCCTGACCGGTGCCGGGCAGGAATCCGGGTACGTCCACAAAGGTCAGTACGGGGATGTTGAACGCGTCGCAGGTGCGGACGAAGCGGGCCGCCTTCTCCGACGCGGCGATGTCCAGGGTCCCGGCGAAGTGCATCGGCTGGTTCGCCACCACCCCGACCGGGCGCCCCTCGACCCGGCCGAAGCCGACCACGATGTTCTGCGCGTAGAGCGGGTGGACCTCCAGGAACTCCCCGTCGTCGAGCACGTGCTCGATCACGGTGTGGATGTCGTACGGCTGGTTCGCCGAGTCCGGGATCAGGGTGTCCAGTTCCCGGTCGGTGTCGGTGATCTCCAGTTCCGCCTCTGCGGCGAACGTCGGCGGCTCGTCGAGGTTGTTCGCCGGCAGGTACGACAGCAGCGCCTTGACGTAGTCGATCGCGTCCTCCTCGTCGCTGGCGAGGTAGTGCGCGTTGCCGCTGCGGGTGTTGTGCGTACGCGCCCCGCCCAGCTCCTCCATGCCCACGTCCTCGCCGGTCACCGTCTTGATCACGTCCGGTCCGGTGATGAACATGTGCGAGGTCTGGTCGACCATCACGGTGAAGTCGGTGACTGCGGGGGAGTAGACGGCGCCACCCGCGCAGGGTCCCATCACCAGCGAGATCTGCGGGATGACACCGGAGGCGCGGACGTTGCGGAAGAAGATCTCCCCGTAGAGGCCGAGGCTGACCACGCCCTCCTGAATCCGGGCGCCGCCGGAGTCGTTGATCCCCACCACCGGGCAGCCGATCTTCATGGCCAGGTCCATCACCTTGACGATCTTCTGGCCGAAGACCTCGCCGAGGGAGCCGCCGAAGATGGTGAAGTCCTGGGCGAAGACGCAGATCTGCCGGCCGTCGACGGTGCCGTACCCGGTGACCACGCCGTCGCCGTACGGGCGGGTGCGGTCCAGTCCGAAGTTGGTCGACCGGTGCCGGGCCAGCTCGTCCAGTTCGACGAAGGAGCCGGGGTCGAGCAGCAGCTCGATCCGCTCGCGGGCGGTCTTCTTGCCCCGCGCGTGCTGCTTCTCCACCGCTCGGGCCGAGCCGGCGTGCACCGCCTCGTCCACCCGTCGTTGCAGGTCCGCCAGCTTGCCGGCGGTGCTGTGGGTGTTGGTCTCGACTTTGCTGCTCGCGCTCACGTTCGGTGTCTGCCTTTCCTCGCGACTCTGCGGGGCCAGCCTCGTTCGCTCCTCGCGCTCACGGTGCCCGGGCACGCCCGGCGCTGCTTCTCACACAGGCCCAGTCCTGGATCGTAACGATGCGTTCGGCAGCCGTCGCCGATCGCCGGGGTGGGCTTGGCCTCACTCGTCCGTCGGCGGCCGGGGTGGCGGCCGTAGGCTGGGCTGATGCCGGGCTCGCCGTACACCGATCTTGACCGTCCTCCGCTCGACGCCCGTGGGCTGCGGCGGGCGTTGGTCACCCCGGACGGCTTCTGGACCCGGCTCGACCTGCGCGCCGAGACCGGTTCCACCAACGCCGACGCGGTCGCCGCGGCGACCGCGGGCGAGCCGGAGGGGCTGGTGGTGGTCGCCGAGACGCAGACCGCCGGGCGCGGTCGGCGGGGCCGCAGCTGGCAGTCGCCACCCCGGGCCGGGATCGCGACCAGCGTCCTGCTCCGGCCGGGGGAGCCGGTGCAGGCGCGGGGCTGGCCGGGCGTGACCCCCTCGGCGTACGGCTGGCTGCCGCTGCTCGCCGGGGTGGCGCTGGTCGAGGCGGTGACCCGGATCGGGGAGCTGCCCGACGGGCTGGCGGTGGGCCTGAAGTGGCCGAACGACCTGCTGCTCGGGGCGGCGAAGGGCGCCGGCATCCTGGCCGAGGCGGTGCCGGCCGCCACGGTCCGCCAGCCACCGGCGATCGTGGTCGGGATCGGGCTGAACGTGACCCTGCGGGCGGACGAGCTGCCGACCAACCCGACCGGCCTGGTGGCCACCTCGCTGCGGTTGGCCGGTGCGTCGGTGGTCGACCGCGATCCACTGCTGCGGGCGCTGCTGCGCGGTCTGGCCGACTGGTACGGGCGCTGGCGGCTGGCCGGTGGTGACGCCGAGGCGTCCGGCCTGCGCGCCGCCTACCTGCGGCACAGCGCCACGGTCGGCGAGCCGGTACGGGTGCTGCTGCCGGCCGGCGACGAGCTGGTCGGCTCGGCGACCACGGTCGATCCGGAGGGGCGGCTGGTGGTCCGGGCAGCCGACGGTGAGCATCGGGTGGCCGCCGGTGACGTGCTGCACCTGCGCTGACGCGCGGGGTCGAGTCGGACACCGGGGGCGGAACAACCGTGCCCGGCACACCGGGGGTGTGTCGGCGATCAGGTGACGCGTCCGGTAACCCCGAGCCGTTACGGTCAGCGCGAACACTGACGTATCCCAGGAGGTTTGCGTGGCTTTCCCCGAAGATGTGCTCACCGCGGACGAGCACGTCGTGCTGCATCTGCACCCGCACTGGAAGGCCCTGATCCGGCCGGTTCTGGTGCTGGTGCTGGCCATCGCCGCGGTGGTCGTCGGGGGCGTGCTGCTGCCCGACGGCGACGCCGGCAGGATCGGCCTGTACGTGCTCGCGGCCATCGGTCTGGTGCTCGTACTCTGGCTCAGCCTCTGGCCGTTCCTGGTCTGGCGGGCCACCCACTACCTGTTCACCAACGAGCGGGTGGTGCTGCAACAGGGTGTCTTCCACCTCGACCGTCGGGACATCCCGCTCGGCCGGGTCAACGACCACACGATGAACCAGCACTTCGTCGAGCGGCTGCTCGGCTGCGGCACGTTGACCATCGAGTCGGCGGGCGAGCGCGGGCAGACCGTGCTCACCGACATCCCGCACGTCAGCCAGGTGCAGACCCGGCTCTACGAACTGGTCGAGGCGGACCACGACAAGCACTCGCTCGGTGAGGGCGAGCTGCGCGAGGTGCTCGCCGACGTCAGCGAGGGCAAGCCGCTGCGCGACAAGCCCTGACGATTCGCCGCCGGCCGGATCGCCGGCACCGGGTGTCAGAGCCCGGTGCCGTCACCGTCACCGTCACCGTCGCCGGACGTGGTCGCGGTTGGTTCGCGAAGGACGAACCAGCCACGGAACCTGGTCCGTAACACCTCTTGTTCCGGCTGGTCGTCAGCGTCCAGCCGGACCATGGTGGCGCTCATGGTGACGGTGCCGAGTCCCGGCCGGGCGGTGGAGTGCTTGCGACCGACCACGTCGAGTCGGGTGGCGAGCCGGTCACCGGCCCGGACCGGGGCGAGCCAGCGCAGTTCCTCCAGCCCGGGGGAGGCGTCGGCGGCGGTCCGGGAGAGCAGGTGGTCGACGTACGCGCGCATGAACAGGCTCACCGTGAAGAAGCCGCTGGCGATCATCCCGCCGTAGTGGCTCTGCCGGGCGAGTTCCGCGTCGAGGTGGTACCACTGGGGGTCGAAGCGCTCCGCGAACGCCACCATCTCGGCCTCGTCGACGGTGGTCACGCCGAGGTCGAAGGTCCGCCCGGGGCTGAGGTCCTCGAAGAAGATGTCGGCCGCCGCGCCCGTCCCGGAGCGGATCGCCGCCCCGGTCGACGGGGTGTTGATCGCCGGGTTGCCGGTCATCGGGCTGCTGGTCAACGGGCTGGTCAATGCGTTGCGGGGCGGTGGGCGGCAGCAGCCCGCAGTTCGTCGGCGAACTCGGCCGTCAGATCATCCTTGACGGTCAGCGGGTTGTCGTCGACCGAAGGATGTCCGCCGTTGACGGGGCCGTCCGGCGCGGACGGGATCCGGTGGGAGGCCTCCTCCAGCTCGGTGACCGCCTCGGCCAGTTCGGCCACCGGGTCGAGCTCGACCAACCCGTCCGCACCGTGGTCGTGCCCGTCGACGTGGCTCGCCACCGGTTGGAACACGAACGTGCGGTACGACCAGAAGCGGAACACCGTGGCCAGGCCCACCCCGACGGTCTTCGCGACGTTCAGGGCGAGCAGCCCGTGGATGCCCAGGCCGTACTTTGCCGCCGCCAGCACGCCGAGCTCGATGGCGAGCCCGGTGGTGTTGAACAGGAAGAACAGCAGGTACTCGCGACGCATTGCCGATTTCGGGCGATCCCGGTATGTCCAGTACCGGTTCATCAGGTATGAGCTGATCGCCGCGATAACGGTGGCGATGACCGTTGCCTTGAGCTGGCCGTTCTCGAACACTGTCAGTGCGAGCGCGTTGAACACCGCGTAATTGATGACGGTGTTGACGCCGCCCACGATGCCGAACTTCGCGGCCTCGCGGGCGAACTTCTGCCAACGGTCGGGGAGCAGCCGGACAAGACGCATTTGGTCACCTTAGGGCAGGACAACACCGACCGGGAGCGGCCGGCGCGCAGGTGGGCGCCAGGTCACGCTACTGATCACTCTTGGTGATGACGTCCGGGGCATCCTGTGCGGCCGGACCGACGAAGACAAACCGCCGATAGGACCAGAACCGGAACAGTGTGCCCAGTGCGGCACCGACCAGGTTGGCGGCGATGTTGTCGGCGAGCAGCGACTTGAACACTCCCGGCCAGATGCTGCCCAGCCCGTAGTGGCTGATCCCCAGGCAGGCCAGGGCGATGCCGAGGCCGACCGTGTTGAAGAAGAAGTAGAGCCCGTACTCGCGGGCCATGCCGGTGCGTTCGCGGTGGCGCCAGGTCCAGAACCGGTTGCCGACGAAGGCGATCGTCGCGGCGACGACGGTGGAGACCGTCTTCGCACTGAGCGTCTCCATCTCCCAGACCTCGCGGGCGACGTTGAACACCGCCAGGTCCACGGCGAACGCCACCCCACCGACCAGACCGAACTTGCCCAACTCTCGGACGAGGTGGCCGAACCGGTTGAAGAGGGTGCGGAAGAGACCCTGCCGGGTGCCCGGGGGAGAGGGCTGATCGCCGGTAACGGTGGCTGACACAGGTCGAGCCTACCGGCTCCGGGGGCGCCCTGACTCCCGGCTGCCGCGAGTCGTCGCCGGGCGCGCCGACCAGCCTGAAACCGCTGTGCGGCAAGGCGTCCACTGTCGCCAACGGTGACAGCGGGGTTACCGCCACGGCTGGTACGGCTGGGATCAACCCCGTCGGCCGGACCCGCTTCTCGCACCCTGGGTGAATCGTCGCGACGGCCCAGCGGGCGCCACAACAGAGCGCCCCGCGTCGGGACGGCGCGCAAAGATTTGCGTGAAACTGCGCGCGGGAGCGGCGGATTGCTCGCCTTACCGCAAAACCACCGTATCTTGTGCAGTTCTTCACAACCCGTCTCGCTGCCCCGATCGGTAATTCGGTTTAGGCTGGTGGAAATCCCAGGCTTTTGCACCGGCGAGCATCTCCAGCCCGTCGGGTGTCGCTTCACCCCTCATATCGGTCAGCGTCGACCACAAGGAGAATCGTCATGTCTGCTCCGGCAACCATCCGGGGGCTCGATCAAGCTCCGACGTCCCACTCCAAGTTGCTCGCCTGGGTCAAGGAAGTCGCCGAGCTGACCCAACCCGAACGGGTGGTCTGGGCGGACGGCTCCGAGGCGGAATGGCAACGGCTCACCGACGAGCTGGTGCAGGCCGGAACACTGGTCCGACTCAATCCGGAGCTCAAACCCAACTCCTTCTGGGCGCGTACGGATCCCTCCGATGTGGCGCGGGTCGAGGACCGTACCTACATCTGTTCGGTGGACGAGGCCGACGCCGGTCCCACCAACAACTGGATGGCACCGGCCGAGATGAAACGGACGATGACGGACCTCTACCGCGGTTCGATGCGCGGACGCACCATGTACGTCATCCCGTTCTGCATGGGCCCGCTGGAGGCGGAAGACCCCATGTACGGCGTGGAAATCACCGACAGCGCGTACGTGGTCGCCTCCATGCGCATCATGACGCGAATGGGCGCGACGGTGCTGGAGGCGATGGGCAACAACGCCAACTACGTGCCGGCGCTGCACTCACTCGGTGCGCCGTTGGCGCCGGGCGAGCAGGACTCGTTCTGGCCGTGCAACGAGACCAAGTACATTTCGCACTTCCCGGAGACCCGCGAGATCTGGTCGTACGGGTCCGGTTACGGCGGCAACTCGTTGCTGGGCAAGAAGTGCTACTCGCTGCGGATCGCCAGCGTGATGGCGCGGGACGAGGGCTGGCTCGCCGAGCACATGCTGATCATGAAGGTCACCTCGCCGGAGGGGAAGGTGCACTACATCGCCGGTGCCTTCCCGTCCGCCTGCGGCAAGACGAACCTGGCCATGCTGGAGCCGACGATTCCGGGGTGGAAGGTCGAGACGATCGGCGACGACATCGCCTGGATGCGATTCGGCGAGGACGGCCGGCTCTACGCGGTCAATCCCGAGTTCGGGCTCTTCGGAGTGGCGCCGGGAACCGACTGGAAGACCAACCCCAACGCCATGCGTACGCTCGACCGGGGCAACTCGATTTTCACCAATGTGGGCCTCACCGACGACGGTGACGTCTGGTGGGAGGGGATGGGCGAGGCACCGTCGCACCTCGTCGACTGGAAGGGCAACGACTGGACGCCGGACAACGGCGAACTGAGCTCGCACCCGAACTCGCGATTCTGCACCCCGTTGGCCCAGTGCCCGATTCTGGCCGACGAGTTCAACGACCCGAACGGGGTGCCGATCGACGCGATCCTTTTCGGCGGCCGGCGCAAGGACACGATTCCCCTGATCACCGAGGCTCGGGACTGGGTCCACGGCGTCTACATGGGAGCGACGCTCTCCTCGGAGACCACCGCTGCGGCGGCCGGTCAGGTGGGGGTGGTGCGGCGGGACCCGATGGCGATGCTGCCGTTCATCGGCTACAACGCCGGTGACTACTTCGGACACTGGATCGAGATGGGCAAGGGCACCGACGGGGACGCGAGCAAGCTGCCGAAGGTGTACTACGTCAACTGGTTCCGCAAGGACCAGGACGGCAACTTCCTCTGGCCGGGCTTCGGCGAGAACTCGCGGGTGATCAAGTGGATCATCGAGCGGCTGGAGGGTCGGGGGGCCGCCGTCGAGACCCCGATCGGCATGGTGCCGGCGCAGGACGCGTTGGATGTCGAGGGGCTCGGTCTCACTCCGGAGGATGTCCGGATAGCCCTGAAGGTCGACGTTGACGAATGGCGCGACGAGCTGCCCATGATCAACGAATGGTTCGAGAAGTTCGGCGACAAGCTGCCGGGCGTGCTCTGGGCCGAGTTGGACGCGCTACGCGCCCGGCTCGACGCCGAACAGCCCGCCTGAGCCGGCGCAGGACACGCCGACGGCGGTAGGACAACCTATCCGTCTCGCCCGTAACCGGGCATTATCAGCAGCATGACAACGGCCGCCGGGACCCACGCCCGGCGGCCGTCCTGCCGCCCACCCGCCAGCACGTCGGCAACCGAGCCGGTCCGGCGCGTCCCGACCGGCGGACCGGCCCGGTGAGCATGGACTGTTACGACGTCGCCGTGATCGGCGCCGGCCCGGCCGGCGCGAGCGCCGCACTGGCCGCCCGCCGGGCCGGGGCGAGCGTGCTCCTGTTGGACCGGGCCGACTTCCCCCGGGACAAGGCGTGCGGGGACGGAATCGCCGCCCACACCCTGGACGTCCTCGCCGACCTCGGGGTCCGGGACGCGGTGACCGGCTACGCGCCGGTGCCCGCGCTGCGACTGGTGGCACCCGGCGGGGCCCAGGTCGCCCGGGACCTGCCCCGGGCCGCGTACACGGTCCCCCGGAAGGTCTTCGACGCCCGTCTGGTCGCCGCGGCGGTGGCCGCCGGTGCGGACCTGCGCCGGCACACCGTACGCCGGATCGAAAGCCGGCCCGACCGGGTCGTGCTCGACCGGATGCTGTCGGCCCGGGCCGTGGTCGGCGCCGACGGCGCCGGCTCCGTCGTCCGCCGAGCGCTCGGCCACGGCCACAACCCCGACGGACACCTCGCCATCGCCATCCGGGGCTACGCGCCCGCCGGCAGCGGCCCGGTCGAGCAGCGCATCATCACCTCCGGCAGCGGGTGGCCGGCCTACGCCTGGTCGTTCCCGATCGGCGACGGCCGGGCCAACATCGGGTACGGCGAAGTCCTGCGCGGCACCCCGGTCAGCCGACAGCGCCTGCTCGACGGCCTGCACACCCTGCTGCCCGAACTGGCCCCCGACACCGTCACCGACCTGCGCGCCCACCACCTGCCGCTGTCCACCCGCCGACCGGCCCCCGGCCGGGACCGGATCGTGCTCGCCGGCGACGCGCTCTCCCTGATCAACCCGTTCACCGGGGAGGGCATCTTCTACGCCGTCCTCTCCGGCGCCCTCGCCGGTACGGCCGCAGCCACCTCCCCCGACCACGCCGCCGACCGGTACGCCCACGCGCTGCGCCGCCGCCTCGGCCGTCACCTGCGACACAGTTCCGCCACCGCCCGGCTGGCCCGACACCGGACAGTGGTCGACGCGGCCATCCGGGCGGCCCAATCCGACCGGCGAGTCTTCGAGGTCATGGTGGAACTGGGACTCGGTGACGGACTGCTCGACCTCCGTACGCTGCGGAAGATCGGGCGCGGACTCGTCACCCGCTGATGGGCGCCCCCGGCTCGCCCCACGATTTGGGTCGCTAGTCTGCAGGGGATGACTCTGCGGGACCTGGTCTACTCAGCGTACGAACGGCGGTTGGCGGCGAAGCTGGCCGGTAAGCCCGTGCCCCAGCACGTCGGCGTGATGTGCGACGGCAACCGAAGATGGGCCCGGGAGATGGGCTACGTCGACCCCAACGACGGCCACCGGGTCGGCGCCGCCAAGATCAAACACGTCCTCGAATGGTGCGACCAGGCCGACATCGGGCACGTCACGCTCTATCTCCTCGCCACCGACAACCTGCGCCGCCCCGCCAGCGAACTCGACCCGCTGCTCCAGATCATCGAGGACCTCGTCGTCGAACTCGCCGAAGAAGGCAACCCCTGGCGACTGCGGATGGTCGGCGCACTCGACCTGTTACCCGCACAGACCGCCACCGCCCTCAAGGCCGCCGAGGAACGTACCCAGGACCGGGTCGGCGGCGCCCAGGTCAACATCGCCGTCGGCTACGGCGGCCGCCGCGAGATCGCCGACGCCGTACGCTCCCTGCTCTACGAACACGCCGCCGCCGGCGGAACCATCGAAGAACTCGCCGAGGTCCTCGACGCCGAACACATCGCCGAACACCTCTACACCCGCGGCCAGCCCGACCCCGACCTGGTCATCCGCACCAGCGGCGAGCAACGCCTCTCCGGCTTCCTGCTCTGGCAGTCCGCCCACTCCGAGTTCTACTTCTGCGACGCCAACTGGCCCGACTTCCGCCACGTCGACTTCCTCCGCGCCCTCCGGTCCTACGCCAGCCGACAACGCCGGTACGGAGCTTGATGATCTCGCTCCGCTCGGTTGGCTCGCTCCGCTTCGCGCCGCCCAGTGCGGCAACTTCGCCCTGCGGGCGATGACGGCTTCGCCGCATCGTCCTCGGACGAAGTCACCGCGGCGGCGCTCGGTCGACTCGCGACGTCTGTAGCGGTCACCACGCACTCACGCTTTCTTCACCGCCCCCCCGCCCCCCATCGCTCTCCTCGCCGATCTAGGGCAAATACGTGCTTGTGGATCTCCAGGAACACGTATTTGCCCTAGATCGGCGAGGTGGGGAGGTGGGGAGGTGGGGAGGTGGGGTGGGGAGGTGGGGTGGGGTGGGGAGGGCTCGGGGTGGTGGGGTGGGCGGATGCGGCGCCGGTGTGGGTAGCGGCGGCTGGGGGCCACTGTGGAGGCGAGCGTCGGATCCCCGGGTATGCGCGGCTGGGTCGGCGCCACGGGCGTACCCGGGGCACTTTTAGCTGGACCGCCGACCAGAAGAACCGGACGGCGAAGAAAGCGAAAGTCCGTCGTAACCGCAACGAAGGTCGCGAGTCGACCGAGCGCATCGGGGGCGGGTGACTTCGTCCGAGGACGGCGAGGCGAAGCCTTCGCCGCCCGCAGGACGAAGTCACCGCATCAGGCGGCGCGAAGCGGAGCGAGCCACGCCGGCGGAGCCGGCGTCAGTTAAACCTGTGCACGGCCTCGGTGAGGAAGTCGCCCAGGGCTTCGGGGGAGTCGATGGTGAGGTCGGCGGCGGTGGCTACCTCTTCGCCGGTCTCGGGGTTGGCGACGGCGACGCAGACGCCGAAGAAGTCGGGGTGGGTCTCTTCGCGGGCGCGTAGTGCGGCGAAGGCCTTGATGTCGGAGACGTCGTCACCGAAGTACCAGGCGCAGCCGGCGCCCTGTACGGCTTCGCCGATGACCATGCCCTTGTCGCGGTCGACCGGGGGCTTGATCTCGATGACCATCCGGCCGATCTGCACTCGCAGGCCACGGCGTTGGGCCTGGTCGCGACCCCAGGATTCGATGGTCTTCGCCAGTTGGGGCGCGGTGCGGTAGTGCAGGGCGACGGAGAGTCGTTTGTATTCGACGAGGGTGCCCTCGGGCAGCTCGTCGCGGGCCTGTTGGGCCAGTTCGGCCATGGTCGGCACCCATGGCAGCGCGGTCGGCTCGGTCACCGTCTCGCCGGATCCGTGGCTGTGTTCCAGTCCGTAGAGTCCGTAGAGGTCGACGTCGGTCAGCCCGGTGAAGTGGTCGCGGAGGAACTCGACCGGGCGGGCCGAGACGATCGCGACCCGTTGGACGACGCTGGCGAGGGCGTCGAGGGCCGCGAGGACCTTCGGTGCCGGTTGCACCGCGGTCGGGTCGTCATGGACCGGGGCGAGCGTGCCGTCGAAGTCGAAGAAGAGCGCGCACTGCCCGGCCCGGCCAGTGGTGGCCTGCCAGGCCTGTTCCGCTGTCAGGGGTCGGGTCGGGCGCTGATTGCCCGTGTTGATCGGCCGCACGGGCGTCAGCGTACCCCGGTCGTTACGGTCTTAGATGGCGTCCAGCTGAACCTTCAGTCCTCGCCCCCGAGCATGGCGCGGCGGCTGTGCATCCGTGGCCCGATCGGTACCACCGACGGGTCAGGGTGGCTGAGCAGGTAACCCTCGACAAATCCGGTGTTGCGGTCGCCGGTGTGGCTGTCGAGTTCGTTCAGGCGGGCGATGAGGAATTCGGTGAGCGCGGTGACCCGCTCGTTGAGTCGTTCGTGCAGATCGGCGACGACGGCAAGAACGGTCGCGACGCCGGTGGCGGTGAGGGCGATCATGTTCACCACGACCGGGAGTTCCGCGCCGTTGACGGTGCCGAGCACGACGTTGGCGGTCACGCACAGTGTCACTGACACGGCCGCGACCATGGCTGCCATCCATTTCAGGGTCATGGCTAGACCCCTCCTTCTGTCCCGCAGGGCTGGGTTCGGCTTTGTCCCGTCCCCCCGCCGACGACGAGCCCAAGCAGTACGAAAAGGCACGTTAGCGCGCGTATTCAGGTGCTGGTGCGGTACGCATGAGAAGCATGGCGATTCTTGCGCCATTTGAGGAACTAGCCCGCCCGCTTACCCCCTTTTCGGACATCTCCTGGCAAGGTGGGCCGGTATGCCAGATATCTGATTGTCTCCCTGATGTGAAATTTCTCCGCCTCGGAGACGTGGGGATCCACCAGTCGGCGGAGCAGCGCTTCGACGTCCGGGTCCATCGGTGGGGTGCCCGGGGCGGGGCGCGCGGAGGTGGTCCGGTCCCAGCCGAGCGCTCCGAAGGCGGTGGTCGGGCTGATGCCGAGCCCTTCACAGAACGCGACGACGCGTTCGGCTTCGGGGTCGCTGGCCCACTCGCCGCGTACCCAGCGGTTGATGGTCTGGCGGGAGACGCCGGTGCGCCGGGAGACCTCCGTGCCGGACCACGCGCGGGTGGCGCGGGCGTCGTCGAGGGCCTTGCGTACGAAGGCGGCGAAGGCGATCTTGCGTCCGTGGGCACTGTCCGGCACCCGGTGACGGTACGTCCAGTCGTCGGATTCCGCCGGAGGCGGTGTGTTTTCGTGCCGTGCACGTGACGATTGGGTGGGGATCCCGGTAAACGACTTGGTGCTCGTGTTGAGGGGTATCACGTGGTCAGAGTAGTGGTACGCGGGTCTGGGGGTAATCAGACGAAAAGATGATACTGTCACGTACGTGGGACGATCTAACGTGTGTCACGTGCTTGAGACCATCGGTGCTCACGTGGGTCACCTCCTCGTGACAGGAGGGATTCGGTGACGGAACTCGCAACCCGTGCCCAGGCATTCGGGTTGATCGCCGACGGGGTGGCTGCGGGGCTGAGCGCCCCGTGGCGCCTCTATCTGGCCCGGGGTTGTCGTTACCTGTCGCTGAACGTCGGCGACCGGGCCGAGTGGAACTCGTGGCGGACCCACCTGGGCTGCCCCGAGCTGAGCGTGCGGGTCTACGACGCGGGCGGGGAGATCCGCCGGGCCTCCGTGGCCGAGGTCGTACTCGACGGGTGCCGGATCAGTGTCGAGCTGGTCGAAGAGGTGAGTACGGACGATCTCGATCGGCTGCTCATCGCCGATCCCACCCCGACCGAGTCGGAGGAGCAATGAACGGGCGACGCGTACCGGCCGGGGTGGCCAGATGAGCCCCTTCTTCGCGGTCTTCCTCGTACTTCTGTTGGGCTCGTCCAGCTATGCCGCCGGTCGCCTGCACGGCCAGCTCAGCTACCGGGTCGGTTACCGGTTCGGATACCGCCAGGGCTACTTCGACGGCGACCGGGGAGCCTGGAACCGCCGTCGGCGGGAAGCCCAGGCGGCCATCGCCTCGGTTCTGGCCGGGCCACCGGGAAATGCCGCCGACACCGCCCCGGACCCCGCCGCCGGGGACCAGGGCACGACGTACACGGGTTCTTCTTTCGCGGGGACCGCG
This sequence comes from Micromonospora sp. NPDC049529, assembly GCF_055586685.1. Taxonomy (NCBI): domain Bacteria; kingdom Bacillati; phylum Actinomycetota; class Actinomycetes; order Micromonosporales; family Micromonosporaceae; genus Micromonospora; species Micromonospora sp. NPDC049529. The sequence continues at coordinate 226,185 of NZ_JBVJHT010000011.1, read as the reverse complement.
ACCAACGGCGGACGGCACTCCACCGACGCGTACGCCGGCCGGAACGCTTAGCCGGTGGCGAGGTGGGGTGAGCGGTCACCCGCGATCACGGTGCGTCGTCCGCGGCGGACACGCACCGGCGGGATCACGTCAGACCGGTGACGGTGATCCCACCGGCCGGGGTGCGCGCAGGGGGCATGCATCCCGGCCGGTCTCCGTACCGGGGGGGGGGGGGGGGGGGGGGGGGGGGGGGGGAGGGAGGGACGTAGCGGCTCGCGGGAGTAATCGTGCGGGCGGAGGGGGTGG